>CAYNMZ010000123.1:2335-6580 GCA_964398505.1 uncultured Spirochaetia bacterium | reverse complement strand
GGCCTGACGAAAGATTGCGCGAGCTGCGCCGGACATGTGACATTTGCCGCAGTATTTAAAAGCATGCGATAACCCTGAAATTCCGGCCTTGGCCTGTTTATTCAGGCAAAATTATTCAGGCAAAAAATACTTTATTATTAAGCGGGTTTGTCTTATAATTGTTTAAAGAATAAACGGAGGGAAAAAAGAATGGGTGAAATCATAGACGGAAAGGCGATGGCTGCGGCTGTAAAGGCCTCGTTAAAGGAAAAGATAGGCAAGCTCGCCATAAAGCCGGGGCTCGCGGTAATTCTCGTAGGCGAGGATTCGGCATCAAAGGTATATGTCGGCGGCAAGGAAAAGGACGCCATGGAAGTGGGATTTAATTCGGAAATCTACAGGATGCCGGAAAACACCAGGCAGGAAGAAGTGCTTAAGCTCATTTCCGATCTTAACGCCAGGAAAGATATTAACGGGATACTTGTGCAGCTGCCCCTGCCGGACCATCTTGACGAGGAGCTGATAACGAATTCAATAGACCCGCTTAAGGATGTTGACGGTTTTACATACAACAGCGCGGGCCGGCTTTTTACCGGCAGTAAAGGGCTTGTTGCGTGCACGCCAAAGGGATGCATAGAGATGATAAAATCCACAGGCATTGACATAAAGGGGAAAAACGCGGTTGTAATCGGCCGCAGCAATATAGTCGGCAAGCCAATGGCAATACTGCTGCTGGCGGAACACGCGACAGTCACCATCTGCCACTCCAGGACAAAGGACCTGGCCGCGGTTACTTCACAGGCTGACATTCTTGTGGCAGCCATCGGAAAGGCAAAGTTCGTGAAGCCCGATATGGTAAAGGAAGGAGCTGTCGTGATTGACGTCGGCATGAACAGGGACGAGTCAGGCAAGCTGTGCGGTGACGTGGATTTTGAGGCTGTTAAACCAAAGGCTTCATTTATCACGCCTGTTCCCGGCGGGGTAGGCCTTATGACGCGAGCGATGCTGATGGCCAATACGCTGGAAGCTTATACGCTTCAGAACAAATAAGTTTCTTACAAAGCAATATTGAACCGTATTTATAAGGCCGTTCACATTTGGACTTCCATTCCGGAGGTTAATATGAAAAACAGGGCAGTTTATCCAGGTACTTTTGATCCGATTACCAACGGCCATGTGGAAATAATAGAGCGTGCGGCCAAGATGTTTGACAGCGTGATAGTGGCTGTCGCTGAAAACAGGAATAAAAAGCCGCTTTTCAGCCTTGAAGAACGCGTGGAAATGGCAAAAAGGTCGGTCACAGGAATCAGGAACATTGAAGTAAGGTCATATAAGGGCCTGCTGGTCAATTTCATGCGGGAAAGCAAACGCAGGATAGTAATAAGGGGATTAAGGGCAATAGCCGACTTTGAGTATGAATTCCAGCTTAATTTGATGAACAAGAAGCTTGTCAAGGACATAGAAATGATATATATGATGCCTGACGAAAAATACCTTTATGTTTCATCCTCGGCAGTCAAGGAAATAGCCGCTCATGGCGGGCCTGTATCCAAGTTTGTGTCACCGTATGTGGCTTCAAAACTTAAAATGCTTTCAAAATAGTTTGCAATCCATTTTTACCTTGACTTTTAAGACATATTTTGGTAAATTTAAAAAAAAAGAAGGGAGGCTTTAAAATATGACAAAAATTGAAATGGTTGACAAGATTGGGGAAAATGTAGCGTTGCCAAAAAAGGACATTGAAAAAGTTCTTGATCAGTTTGTTAAAATAAGCCAGGAAGCCCTTAAATCTGACATAAAAGTTTCTTTGACAGGGCTTGGTTCATTTTCTGTAAAACACAGAAAAGGCAGAATTGCCCGTAATCCTAAAACTGGAGAAAAAGTTGAAGTTCCTCCTAAAAAGGTAGTTAAATTTAAACCGGGCAAGGATTTGATCGCAATACTACAGGGTTCAATTCAAGCCCAGTAAATTGATTTTTAATAATAACAAATAATTAATTTTTAGTTTTTCAATTTAAAACTTTTATTTTGAAGAATAATACCGACTAAACCTTGCGCTGAAAACAATTTTTTGAAAAGGTGATATGCCGTGCCTGAGAAAGAACCAAAAAAAGTTAAAAAAGCCCCAAAAAGCGAAACTGAAAACCCGCCAAAGAAGGCAAGAAAAACTTCTGTAAAAAAATCGGCCGCTGCTAAGGAAACTGCGCCCGCATCGGAAGAAAAAAGGGAAAAAAAGCCCGCGGTCAAACGCTCTCCAGCCAGGCCCAAAAAGACAAAAACAATAACTGAAACTCCCGCTCCTGTAAAAAAATCCGGTCTTGAAGAATCAGAAGAAAGTGAAATAGGAGCTGCCAAATTCTATCCTCAACAACCAATTTCTTTAAATATTGAAAAAAAACCAGAAACGCCTCAGGAAAAGGACGAAACACAAATTCCTGAAAGATATTATGACAACAAGCTTGTTCTTATGGCAAGGGACCCATACTGGTGTTACGCCTACTGGGACATATCAGACGAACTTCTGGAAAAGAAAAAAGCCGAGGCTGCCAAAAGCGGCTCATACAAGGTCATTATCAGGATATATGATGTGACAGATATTATGTTTGACGGCAATAATGCCCATAAATACATGGACATTGAAGTGACCGACGGCGCTAATAACTGGTACATAAATGTCTGGTCAGCTGGAAGAACATATATAGCAGAACTCGGGCTTTTGACTGCATTTGGAAAATTCATATGTATCGCAAGGTCGAATTCCGTAGGTACACCGAATGACAAAGTTTCCGACCGTGAAGACGAAGAATTCATGGAGGTTGGTGAAAACTTTGAGGAAATTATGCGCGTGTCAGGAGCAGGCGTTCAGCCCGGCATAACAGGCGGTTCACAGGGCTTTGGAGGACTTACTCCTTCAGGGCTTGGGTCAGACACTGTGAGCAGTTTCTCATCAGCTGACATAATGCCCAAAAATGAAAGAGGCTTTTTTCTTTGGGCAGATACAGAACTTATACTTTATGGAGGCACTGAAAAGGACGCGAAACTCACTGTCAAGGGCGAGAAAATAATGCTCAAGCAGGACGGGACCTTTACCCTGCGTTTTCACCTGCCGGACGGTGTTATAGACCTTCCGATCAGCGCCGAATCCGCCGACGGCTCTGAAAAGCGCAGCCTAAAAATCGAAGTGAAAAGGAAGACTGAATAAACTACATGAGAGAACCCGAAGGCTATCTTGCCCTTATACTTCATGCGCACCTGCCTTTTGTAAGACACCCTGAATATAATGATCCTATGGAAGAATACTGGCTGCATGAGGCGATCACAGAAACCTATATACCCCTGCTTAACGTTTTCGACAAGCTTGTAGAGGACGGTGTTGACTTCAGGATTACCATGTCGCTTACGCCGCCGCTTATGTCAATGCTGAAAGACAGACTCTTGCAGGATAGGTATGTCGCGTACATAAATAAAATGATTGACCTTATAGAAAAAGAAGTTGTACGGACCAAATTTGACCCGCAGTTCAACCGTACAGCCGTGATGTACAGGGAAAAATTCTACAATGCGCGCTGGGTGTTTGCCGAAAAATACAATAAGGATCTTGTAAGCGCGTTCAGAAGGCTGCAGGACGCTGGGAAACTTGAAATAATAACCTGCGGAGCGACTCACGGGTTCCTGCCGCTTGCAGTGCATAAAAACGCGGTGAACGGCCAGATAAAGGCCGCGGTTGACAGCTATATTAAGCATATGGGCCGCAGGCCGAGAGGCATATGGCTCCCTGAATGCGGCTACAACCCCGGAGACGAGGAAATATTAAAAAAGCACGGCATAAGGTTTTTTATAGTTGACACGCATGGCATACTTTACGGTAATCCACGGCCTAAATACGGCATTTTCGCACCGGTCTTCACGAGAAACGGTGTGGCTGTTTTCGGAAGGGACATGGAATCATCAAAACAAGTCTGGAGTGCAAAAGAAGGTTATCCCGGCGACGCCAATTACAGGGAATTTTACAGGGACATCGGTTTTGACCTGGAATATGACTACATAAGGCCCTATATACATGAAAGCGGCATAAGAATGAATACTGGTGTCAAGTATTACTCAATAACAGGAAAGGTTGGACTTTCCGAAAAGAAGCCTTATGACCCGCAGTCCGCCATGGAAAAAGCGGCAGAGCACGCGGGAAATTTTATGTTCAACAGGGAAAAACAGGTACAGTATCTGTCAGGGCTAATGAAAAGGCAGCCGATAATTGTCGCGCCTTAT
>CAYNMZ010000123.1:0-2325 GCA_964398505.1 uncultured Spirochaetia bacterium | reverse complement strand
CCTTATGACGCTGAACTTTTTGGCCATTGGTGGTATGAAGGCCCTGCTTTTCTTGATTTCCTTATAAGAAAGATTTTCTACGATCAGCAAACAATTAAACTGATAACGCCTTCAGAATACTTGGAAAAATATCCAAAGAACCAGGTTTTGTCACCGGCATATTCAAGCTGGGGGTACAAAGGATATGCGGAATTCTGGCTTAACGAGACTAATGATTGGATTTACAGGCATTTGCACAAAACATTTGAAAAAATGGGTGATCTTGCTTCATCCTTTATGCGGGGGCCAGTGTCCGAAACACAAGAGCGCGCATTAAAGCAGGCGGCACGGGAACTTTTACTGGCTCAGTCCTCTGACTGGGCTTTTATAATGAAAACCCAGACCATGGTGGAATACGCCGTCAAGCGCACAAAGACCCACATACACAGGTTCAACAGGCTGTATGAAATGCTAAAATCAGGATTCTATGACGACGCGTACCTTTCAGAAATTGAATGGAAGGACAATATTTTCCCGGAAATAGACTGGACGGCTTTCGCGGGATAAAGCTGAAACACCTTTCAGCGCGTTGTTCCAAAAAAACTCTTTCCCAAAACAGATTTTTTTTTATGATATAATATCAAAAAAATACGGAGGAGTCATGGACAGCAGGGTACTTGAGTTCATGGAATCGTTGAAAGAGAAACTGGGAGCATGCCTTGAGTCTTTTGTCATTTACGGCTCGGCAGTCACCGGCGAATTATACCGCAAATCCGACTACAATACGCTTATAGTGCTTTCTGAAATCCGCGCCGATACCCTTGACAAGATATCAAAGCCCGTCAGGAAATGGATCAGGTCAGGCAACCCGGTGCCTTTGATATTCACGGCCGGTTCGCTCACGTCGTCGGAAGACGCTTTCCCCATGGAATTCCTTGACATAAAAGAAAACAGCATTACCCTGTGGGGAAGGAACTTTTTCAGAAACATGAAAGTGCCGCTTGAAAATTTAAGGGTTGAGACAGAGAGGGAGCTGAAGTCCATGGTGATAAATCTTACACGCAGGTATGTGGCGGCTTCAGGCAACAGCGGCGAGATAAAGAAGATAATGTCCTCTACAATTTCTCCGGCACTGTCTGTGTTCAAGTCCGTGCTGCGGCTTTATAAGATAAAGGTGCCTGTAAAAAAACGCGACGCGGCAGCGGCGCTGCCCCGTAGTATAAAGGCCGACATGCAGGTTGTGGACGCCATTCTCGGGCTAAAAGACGGCAGGGACAGGATAAAGGACGCCAAGGCCGTGTTTGAGGCGTATTTTGCCATGATAGAAAGAGCGGCAAAGGCCGTTGACGGACTTAAGGCAGGAAAAAAGCGTTTATGATGGAATCGGACGCAGTTTACTCCGTGTTTCCGGTACGCGGAGGATATGCGGCGCTGACCGGCAAAAACGGTCAAATCACAGGTTTTGTCCTGCCGGAAAAAAAACGGCGCAAAGCAGAAAAAGCCGCGCTTGCTCTTTTTCCGGATGCTCGCAATTCAAGCCCTGCTTTTATGAGACTTGCGGTAAAGCGAATCATCAGGTATTTTAACGGAAACAGGGAGAATTTTTCCGGCATCAGGATATGCTTTGAAGGGATACCTGATTTCGGCGTAAAAGTCCTGAAAGCTGCAAGGAAAGTGCCTTATGGGACAGTGATTTCATATGGCAAACTTGCGGCTTTGGCCGGAAGCCCACGCGCGTCAAGGGCCGTAGGATCGGCACTTGCCGTCAATCCTGTGCCTGTTCTTATACCTTGCCACAGGATAATACGTTCGGACAGAAGCATAGGCGGTTTTTCAGCCGGCATCAAATGGAAAAAAACGCTTTTAAAAATAGAAAGAGGTGGCAAAAATGCCAAAAGCAAAAAGGAAAACGACAGTCAATGAACACACGGCCGCTTGCGTGAACTGCGGAAGTCTTATCACGGAAGAGCAGAAATTTACGTTATCAGGCAGAAATTACTGCCCAAACTGTGCAATAACAGCCCGCTCAGAAAAACCTGCCTTAAACCCGCCATCGGGCGTTCTGAGGTTTATCTGTTATATTGTCACTTTTTTCAGCCCTTTTGCGGGGTTCGTGCTTGGCGTCGTTTTTCTTTCGCAGGAATCCACGCAGAGCCGGAATTTCGGCAGGACCTGTGTTATAATAATGTGCGTGAGCCTTGCGCTTATGCTTGTGTTCTTCATACTTGCGCTGGCGCTTGGAGGACTTGGCGCCTCAGCCGCCTCATCCGGGGTAAATATGGGCGAAGGTTATTACTGACAAGAGCTCAGGATACTTTGAAAAATGGAAATCAAGACCTAAGGCAT
>CAYNMZ010000122.1:0-6608 GCA_964398505.1 uncultured Spirochaetia bacterium | reverse complement strand
CTTTTGGCGTAAAATACTGGGCTGTAGTGAGCCTGAGCGCAGAACCGTCCGACAGCGGGATTATTGTCTGTACCGAGCCCTTGCCGAATGTCTGTGAGCCCAATATGACAGCCCTGTTATTGTCCTGTAAAGCGCCGGAAAGGATCTCGGAAGCTGACGCGCTTCCCCTGTTTATAAGCACCACGATATCCCCCTTGAAAATATCACCTGTTTCAGATTTAAAATCTATGCGCTTTTCCTTGTCCCTTCCCATTGTGTAAACCACCAGTTCTCCCCTGGGAAGGAAATAACCGGCTATTTTTACCGACGCGTCAAGAAGCCCTCCGGGATTGTCCCTTAAGTCAATCACAAGGCTGTTAACTTTTGACTTTTTGAAGTCATCAAGCGCCTTTTTTACCCTGTCAGCCGCATCACCCATAAATTCCGTTATCCTAATATATCCCGTGCCATCCTCAAGAATTACGCTCCTTACTGTCTCTATTTTTATTACAGCTCGCGTTATCGTATAATCCTTTACCTTGTCATTGCCGCGCTGTACTGAGATTGTAACTTTTGTCCCTGGAGTACCGCGCATTTTGTGGACCGCGTCCATTATTTCTATGCCTTCTGTTGAGTCGCCGTCTATCTGCATTATTTTATCCCCTGCTTTTATGCCTGCTTCATAAGCCGGAGTGTCCTCAATAGGCGCGACAACAGTCAGCTGTCCCTCTTTTATGGCTATTTCTATGCCGAGCCCGCCGAACTGGGCTTTAGTATCGTCGTTCATATCCTTGTAAGCCTGCGCGTCAAGGTACTGTGAGAAAGGGTCAATATAACTTACCATTCCCTTTATCGCGCTTTCAACAAGCTTTGACGGCTCGGTCTTGTCCTCATCCACGTAATTGTTCTGGATAAGCGAATAAACCTCAAGCAATGGTTTAAGCGACTCGTAATCGTCCTTTTTCGGCTTCGCGTATGCCGCTGCCGCCGCCAGTGACAATAATGCAGCTATAAGTATTATCTTCTTTTTCATGTTTCCTCCGGTTATTCTTTTTTAAGCGTAAAATTTGCCTGCGTCGCCATTAAAACATGAGTATTTTAGCAGAAGGGTTTTTTATTTGCAAACGAATAACTGTAAAAATTACTTTATTTATAAAGGCTTGCCGGCCTTAAAGACCTTCCTTAAACGCATCTTTCTGTCCAAAACTATCATGTCCGCCGGATAACCCCGTCCTATATACCCCGCCTTTGCCGCAAGCGCCTTTGCCGGATTGTACGTCGCCATCCGCAGCGCGCCTTCAATTCCTATGCCGCAGAACCTTTTCATACGCCTTACAAGTTCAATAAGAGGCAGGCTTGTCCCGGCCAGGCGCGCCGGAGCGTATAAACCTTTGCCGCCCGTGGCGTCAGATACAAGTATAATCCTGTCCATGCCGAACTTTTTAACAACCATGCGCAGAATTTTTGGCGGAAGATGCCTGCCGTCGGCTATCACCTCCGCCATGACGCGTTTATCGGCCAGCAGCGCCACATAAGAAGGATCCGGCTCGTTCCACTTCCGCATGGCGTTGAACAAGTGCGTCACATGCCTTATCCCCGACTTGACACCTCGCCGCGCTTCCTTGTGCCCCGCGTCCGAGTGGCCGAAAGATGCAATAACTCCATGCTTCCTTAATTCCCTTATTAATTTCCCCGTGCCCGGTAATTCAGGCGCGATTGCCATAATTCTGAGGCCCGGATAAAGCCGCAGTATCTTTTCAAGCCCAAGGTCCCGCGGCCTGAATCCAAAATCCGCTATAAATTCGTCCTTAATAGCGCCCTTCCGCGCTTGGTTTATAAAAGGGCCTTCCAGGTATATGCCAAGACAGCAGGAACCGGCTTTTCTCCCGGACATCAGAAGCAGAACCTTTGGCCTTTTTCTTTCACGGTGGCAGCATACTGTCGCCGCCAGGAAAGAAGTTACCCCCTGCCTCAGCAAAGCCCGCCTTGCGTTTTCCGCGTCTTTTGCTGTTTTAATTTCCAGGAAATCCACGCCACCCGCGGCGTGAGTGTGCGCGTCTATGAGTCCTGGCGCCAGTATACGGCCTTTAAGGTCAATGGCCTTTTCGGGCCGTTTCCGGGAGTAAAAAAGCCTTGTTATCTTTCCTTTTTCAGTCACAACGGAATTTTCTTTTATAAACCTGATACCGTTGAATATGGCGGCATTTGTGATTATCACAGGGCCTCGCATTGCGTATATTATTGTTTAATTATTCACAGTGATTTAATATCGAAACTTATCTCGCCTGACATTACTTCCTCATTCAGGAAATACTCACCTTTCTCAGGCACCACCTTTATTAACACATATTCCTCGCTTTTAGGCCCTGCCTTCCAGTACCTGTACCAGTCATCATTCCAGAACCGCAGCCTGTTTTCCGCGTCACGCACGACCTGCGCCTTTCCGGATATGCAGGCATGGTCAAAAGTTTCAGGATGCGCGAAGAAAAGAGTTACCCGGGGGTTGGCGGCTATCTCGGAGATTTTGCGGGATTTACTGTCCGTTGCAAACCACATAATGCCGCCGCTCCTGTTCATGTCCTGTATCTTGTTCATTGTCCTGGCGCGGCAGCGACCATCCTGCAAAAGCGTGATAAAAACGCAGTCCCTGCAGCCGTCAATAATGCCCCATACGCGCGATTTCATGTCTTCATCCGCTTCACGCTTCAAGCTTTAACCCCCATGCCTAGACGCACCTGTTCGGGTCCTGGCCGCGCGTAATTGCCGCAGAAGGACCGGCGATTTTCGCCGAATGCGCGCCGCAGGATTCCAGGTCAACATTCTTGCTCTCATCCGGGTAAAAGCCGAACTGTTTCATGACCTTTAGCTTCGGCAGGATATTGTTTTGTATGTCAATCAGGAAAAAACCCGGGAAAATATCCTTGTTTGATTTTATGAACTCGAAGATATGGGAATACTTTGGGTCAATTTCCACATTCGGGTACTTGCAAAGCTCGTGGCCTGTCAGCATGTACTCAGGTATGAGCTCCGGAAAGAACTCAAGCTCGGCTTTTGCCTTCCATTCCTCATAAAGCCTTGTCTGCGGCAGGTAGCACAGCAAGGAAGGCAATATCCTTACGTCCATTGACCTGAAGCTGATCATCTGGAATATGGAGGCGTAGAAATCATCCATTGTCTCAAACGGAAAACCCCATATGTAAAACGCGTCGGTACGGGAGAATATCTTCGCGGACTCGGATATAACCTCTATGACATCCGCGGCCCGGAATTCCTTGCGCACTTCCTTCAGTATCCTGTCAGAACCGGATTCAACGCCAAAGCGCAGTTCTACGCAGCCGGCGTCAGCCATCATCCGCATAAGTTCAACGTCAACAAGGTTTATCCTGCCGAATGCCTTCCATTTCAGCTTAAGCCCCCTTTTTTTCAGCTCAACGCAAAAGGATTTCGCCCGTTCCTTGCCCGACAAAAAGAACTCGTCCTGAAAAAGGAACAATTCCTGGCCTGTCTTTTCATTAAGAGTGACCATTTCATTTATTATGGAATCATTTGAACGGAAATAAGCCGTATGGTCCCATACAGGCGCTACCGAACAGAAAGTGCATTTATAAATGCATCCGCGGGATGTAAGCACATTGTAACCCTTGTATTTCTTCAGGTCTATGCGGTCAAAAGCAGGTAATGGTATTTTATCCAAAGCCGCTATCCTGTCCGGCCTCGGGTTCTCAAGTACCTGCCCATTTTCCCTGTATAAGATTCCGGGTACTTTGCTTAAAACCCCCTTGCTCCGCAGCGTCCTTACAAGCAGCGGGACATATTCCTCCCCTTCGCCCTTCCCTATTATGTCCACAAAACCGAAGCGCTGCATTATCATTTTCTCAACAGCCTTAGGGCCCACGCCGCCGAGTATCAGTGTTTTTTCAGGGTATTTTTCCTTCACCGCCCTCATCATCAGCAGGGTAAACGGCAGGAGATTGGCCATGCACGAGAAACCGATTATGTCCGAAGGGTCTTTTATAAAATCAAGAAAGTTTTCCTCAAGGAAAGGGTCGGCGTATTCATTCAACTGGTAATCCCTGAAATCAACGTTCAAGCCGCTTTTTTCAAGCGCAGAAATAAGGTAAAGGCAGCCCAGCGGAGTGTGCACTTCCTTTTCCACATATGCCCTGTATCGCAGGTAAAGCATGTTGAGGTTTACAAGAGTTATATCGGCCATCTGGTCTTAGGGCGTTTCCGTAGAGGTTGGTGTCTGCGTCTGTGTTGGTGTGGGGGTAGGTGTAAGCGTAAGTGTAGGTGTGACAGTCCGCGTTTCCGTAACCGAAGGCGTAGGTGTCTTTGTAAACGTGGGAGTAGGTGTAAGCGTTTCAGTAATTGCGGGAGTAATTGTAGGCGTAACTGTCTGCGTTCTTGTGGGTGTTCTGCTTGGTGTTACGGTCGCAGTGCTTCCGGCAATAGTATGCGAGGGCGTTGGCGCGTAAACCGTTGAAGTGGAGGTAGCTGTCGGAGTAAGAGTGGGAGTTGATATTATTCCCATGGTAGTGGCTGAAGGAGAAGGCGTGTTTATATTCGGCGTTGAAGTGACAGTCCTCGTGGAAGTGGCAGTCGGCGTAGGGGTTAATGTCCCCATAGATGTCGCGGTAATAGAAGGTGTGCTTGTGCTCGTGACCGACATCACAACAGCCTCGGTCCGCGTCACAGACGGCGTGGATGTTCCGGTAGCTGTCAGCGTGGCGGTCCTGCTTTGTGTCGGCGTATCTGTCATTATTCCCATGGAAGTGGCCGTGGGTGTCGGGGTTCCTGTATTAGTCACTGTCCTTGTTACAGTCGGAGTCTGCGTAGGGCTCGGAGTCGCTGACTGCTGTATGGTTCCGGTGCTGGTAGCTGTAATTGTCGCAGCCCGGGTCGCAGTGGCGGTCGCGGAATCTGTCGGGAGCATTATTGGTTCCACCGGGATCCTTCTTGAATGACAGCCGGCAGCCAGTACCGGTGTCAGGCCCATCGCGGCTATCATAAGCGCGGCTGCATATTTTTCAAAAGCTGATTTTTGCTCAGCAGGAACATTGCTTTTTTCAATCATTTGCACAAGCTGGCTTTCCGGAATCGCGGAAAGTATCTGTTCTTCCTCGGGCTCAAGCTGCATGAAAATCAAGGCAGCGGCAGCGCCCCTGTCCCTGAGCAATGCCTGCCTGAAAGCGGGGTCCACATTCGCCTTTTTCAGCAGTATTTCTATGCCTACCGGCCTTTGCCTGAAATCAACCCTGCCCTCAGGCGGTCTTACGCCGACTATGGTTGGTTTTTGCGTATTATTGTCCTGGTTTCCCATTTCCGCCTCCCTTGTATGTCTTCTTGTAATTATATGTTTTATTTCATATAAGTCAATCATTTTCTGAAGCTTTTTCTGAAGCTTTAATATTTAGCCCTTGACTTCACCCCTATATGCTGTAAAATTACTGCCTGTAAACCAAAAATCAGGAGGTTTTGCATTATGAAAAATTTTACGCCATTAATTATTGCAGCGCTTCTCGTTTTTCCTTCTTTAGCGCTCGCGACTGACACACCCACAGCAACAGAAACAGCGACAGCCACTATAACCATGACGCACACGATAACAGCCACAATAACACCCACTTTTACCATAACCCCGACATTTACGGCCTCCCCCACGCCCCAGGCAAGCGTTTACGCTTATCCAAACCCGGCAGCTTACAGGGACAATATTTTCATAGCCTACCCCAGTAAAACAGGAAATGCTGCTGACATGAAGAGGGTCATAATAACCGTTTATGGCGCCAACGGCGATTATGCCGGCCGCATTATAGACGACACGCCAAACGGCTACACTGAATTTGACATCTCAAAGCTTGGCCGCGGCATGTACACATACAAGGTTCTTGTAAGATACCAGGACGGCACCGAAGAAACCCATAAATACAAAAAATTCGCGATCATAAAATAAGGAGCATACAATGAAAAAAATAACGCTTGCCTTTTTCGCATCATTGCTGTTTTCCTGCTCAGCTCTTGCGGCCGCGGGCATACAGGAAATCGACAATTCAGCGGCCATATCGGCCAAATACCTGGATTTCGGCTCAGGCGCAGCCGCAGCAGGCATGGCCAACGCCTATACAGGCGTGGCAATTGACTCAGCCGCCATATTCTGGAACCCGGCAGGCCTTGCCAACATGCAAAAGAACTCAAAGGACTGGAATGTTTACTTCAGCCAGAACATGTGGCTTGTAGGGGTTATGGATTCCATGGTCAGCGACATTGCTGCCGCAAAGCACATAAAAAAAATCGGCGTATTCGGGGCCGGCATTTCCTACTATAACGCCGGCAAAATAGAACGCGCGGGAATCGATTCCCTCGGCAACCCCGTGCCTTCCGATGACACATACTCGCCTTATTCCCTTTGCGTGAACGCGGCTTACTCCTCGGCGCTTGAGGACGGCATTGATTTCGGCGTCAACTTAAAATACCTGCTCGACGTGATTGACGGCGACGCGGCGCACGGCGTAGCCTTTGATGTCGGCGTTCGTTACGCCTTCCCCTTCCTGAAAGGGCTTAGCCTCAACATCACGGCAAAAAATTTCGGCGGCAGGCTCAACGAAAGCATAATGGCCAGGGAAATGGAT
>CAYNMZ010000121.1:0-6641 GCA_964398505.1 uncultured Spirochaetia bacterium | reverse complement strand
TTTTTGGCCTCGTCTTTCGGCAGGGTACGTACTTTCCTGATTATATTCCTTATTTCAGATATTGTTGATTTGTTTCTTAAAGTCCTTTTTTTTGTCTTCCTTAGGTCCTTTTTTGACGCTTTTAAATTAGGCATTTCCTACCTCCGTTGTTTTTAATAACAAAAAAATTGTAATATAAACAGGTGTTTATGTCAATTATAATCTAAATTATAATATAAAGCGGTAAAACACTTCAAACACTCCCATCAAACACTCCAAATTACCTTGTTAGGCATTATGTTTTGTGTTAAAATCACGATATCTTTAAATCGGGAGATTAGCTTGAAAAAAATGCCTAAAACAGAAAAAACAATAAAAAATAACGATAAAACAAGTGGTTTAGAAATTATAACCCCTATTTTTCAATGGGAAAAATCAGGCCCGGCAGTGATAACGGTTGCTTTAACGTTTTTTTTACTGTCAATTCTGGCTATGGCCGGCGTGAGCCCTGTGTCAAAAATGCAGCAGTCGTTTTTTTGCGCTGTCAAAATGCCTTTTGAAAACATATCAATTTCAGGTCACATTCTTCACTTTCCGCCGTATTTTGTGCTGAACCTTATTTTTGCGATTTTTTTTGCGGGAGTTATGCTTATTTATATAAGGGCAAAAACAGCCGGGCACGCGAATTCGGCATCATTTAACAGGACAGTCATAATATTTCTCTTGATTTTAGGCGTGCATTTGTCATGCTTGGCCCTTTTCGCGGCGAAAAAATTTTATGTTTTGCAGCTTTTAATTTTCATCGGGGAAATGTTTTTTCTGGCCTCATATGCGGCAGGCAAGGACGCTGAATCGGGCAAGGCGTTGATGCCTGGCCTGCTTCAGGCCCGGGAAATTACAATGCTTGCGGCATTCTCTGTGATTGTGTTTTTTTTAAATATATTTGACTGGAAGTCATGGAAATACTCGTTTATAGGCGATGAATGGAGTTTCTATGAGTACGCACTTTCACTGCTTTCCGGGATAAGGCCACTTGATTTTTTTTCCGGAAACGGCGTCTATGATTTCAACCCTGTAATGTCATCTGTATGGCAGGCTTTAATCATGTTTTTTACAGGTAAGGGCCTGTTCGGCTGGAAGGTTTCATCGGCCGTCATAGTT
The DNA here is from genome assembly GCA_964398505.1 of uncultured Spirochaetia bacterium. Taxonomy (GTDB): domain Bacteria; phylum Oederibacteriota; class PGYV01; order PGYV01; family CAYNMZ01; genus CAYNMZ01. The sequence continues at coordinate 5,501 of CAYNMZ010000121.1, read as the reverse complement.
CCTTTGTCAATAATTCCATTTTATATGTGGCAAAAAGCCTTGTTTGGAAGGACTGCGGCGATTGTTGCGACAGCCGCGTTCGCGTTATCTGCGGCTATGATGGCCTTTTCAAGGATAGGATACAATAATATACAGGCAGTTTTCTTTTTCGGCTCGGCCATGATTTGCGCCGAGCTGGCGCTGAGAAAAAATTCAATGTTCTGGACTTTCATGACAGCGCTTGTTATGGGGCTGGGCTGGTATACTTATTACCTTTCCAGATTGATGATATTCCCGGTCTTTTTTTACTGGCTTTTCCACCCAATGGGGCGCATGTTCTCGGCGCGCAACAAGCTCTTTTTCGCGGCTGTTTTTGGGATCACCATATCGTTTTTACCCTTTGGTGACGGGTTCCTGGAAAATATGTTGAACCGCTCGGCCATAGGAGCAAGCGAGATAAGCGATCCGGCAGAGAGGCCATGGTATTTAATCACGAATTTTATTCACTCGCTTTTTTACTTCATAACAAAGGCGCGGGACAGCCATTATATTACCGGCGGGTTTACCGACCCGCTTACTGCGGCCGCGGCTTTTATGGGGCTTGTTTGGGCACTTTTCTCCATAAAAAAAGACTGGCGCGCAGGATTCCTGCTTGCTTCTTACGTGGTGCTTGTATTATTCACGGGCGGATTGGTGCAATATCATTATCCCGCAAATACGCGGATGCAATTTATGGTTCCGCTAATCTCCACGGCTGCCGGATTGGGACTCTCACGCGTGCTTATGTTAGCTTCATATTTTAAGCGCGGTTATATTCTGAGAAAGGCCGGGCTTGCGGCCTCTGTGGTATTTATAGCCGGTTTAAATATAAACGCTTTCTTTGTGCATACCCCGCGTCATTTTCAGTACACGACACAGGCCCATGTAATAAAATACCTGCAAAAAAACCCGAAAAAGGAAGTTTATCTTGCGCTTTCGGGGCTTACAATGATAAATGAAACGGTGAAAATATACGGTTTGGAACGGAATTCACATTTTATAGATACGGCTGCCTTAAAATCCATGGCGGAAAATGGCTTATTTAAGGGTAAGGTGCTTATACTTGATTATGCGACGGTTAAAGGGCAGTACCCTCAACTTACTGGATTTGTCAAGAACGGTTATGTGGTGAGGGATTATGTTACCGGAGGGCCGATACTTTATGTATACGATTTTTCTGGGGACATGGCGTATCATCAGGCTTTTTCGGAACTTTTGCTGGCAGGCAGGACATCATATATTATAGCAGGCAGTGACCTGGATAAGGAAGCCCCTGGAACTGATATGACGTCTGAAAAAAACGTCAATACGAGCTTGAGGCGGGGCAGTGGCGACAATGCGGTAAAAGTCTCCCATAAGACCGAAATAAAATCACGTTTCAATTTTGAAAGGGCATACCGGGCAATGCGCGGCGCGCCGCTGGGTGAGCGGGAATACTCGGTTGTAAAATTGCTTCTGCCGGCAGGTATAAAATCCGCTTCTGATTTGGGCTTTGATGGCCGGGAGAGAAACTTATTTGTTGCTGATTCAGGCGCGGGAAAAATATACAGGCTCAGGGATGACGGAAACGGGAAACTTGAGGCGCTTGGTTCTTTTGACGTTAAAATGAAAAAAAGATTTGTTTTTTTTGGCGGGCCTTCAGGAGATAATTGTTTATATATCGCGTATGATGAGGCGCATAAGGCGCTCTTTGTTCTTGATTCCTGCGCTGGCAGGATAACCGAATTCGGCACGGATGGTACTTACAGACGCACTATTACAACGGGAAAATTCCTGAAGGGCTGTAATTATATTTCCGTATCGCGGGATGGCGGCCATTTTGCAACGTCAAATACAGATTCAAACGTGGTCTTTTTAATTGACCGTAACGGAACCATATCATCAAGTTATGCGACGACGCGCGGCAATGGAGAGGGCCAGCTGAACAGACCGTGTGGTACGGCCATTGACACTGCGGGAGGCGTTTATGTTTGTGATTCAATTAACGGCAGGGTCAACTATTTTTCTGCCGATTTCGCGTATATAAAAAATTACAGGATAGGCCCTGTATCAAGGACGCAGTGGCCGGATATTGACATTTCAGGAAACACGGCCAATAAACCGTTTTTTGCAGTAAGCCAGCCTGAAATGAAAAGGATTTTCTTCTTCATGCTTAATGAAGATGTTTTTAGGTATGTTGATTTTTCTGCCGCGGGCCTTAACGATAGTTTTAACCCATCGGCGTTGGCCGGGTCGGAAAATAATGTTTATTATGTCCTTGACACTGTGTCAGGGTATATAATAAAAATTAATATAAAAGAAGGGGCGGTTAACGGGAATTTCATGCCGGGCCACAGGTGAAAAATGGACGCTATAAAATACTTTGAAAATATGGTAAGGAAAGCGCTTGATAGTAAATTTGGAAGCGATGCTGCAGGAGTCAATTTAAGCGTTGACCGGACACCGGGAGGGCAGGCAGGACATTTTGGGACAAATGCGGCCTTGGGAGCGGCACGGATCCTGAAAAAAAACCCGCTTGAGATTGCGGAGGCGCTGGCAAAATTGGTCGCGGAGGACGAGAACATAAAAAGCGTCAGCGTTGCACGGCCTGGTTACCTGAATTGGGAAATAAAGGCCTCATTCTTTGAAAAACACATGCGCATGATAAACGAGAAAAGTGATTATTTTAAGACCGAGTCTGATTCGCCAAAGAAGGTGAACATAGAGTTTGTCAGCGCAAACCCAACAGGGCCGTTAAATGTGGTGAGCGGCAGGGCGGCGGCTTACGGTGATACCTTGGCCAACCTGATGGAAACGGCAGGCTACATTGTTACACGTGAGTTTTATGTGAATGACCATGGCCGGCAGGTGAGGCTGTTTGGTGAAAGTGTGCTTGAAAGGTATCTTGAGCTTCACGGAGCAAAGGAAGCTGAGATACCGGAGGACGGTTATGCCGGCGATTATGTGGCGAAAATAGCTGCTTCTTATGACTCCGTTCCGGGCGGCAGGAACGCAGAAGAGGTTATAAAAGCGAATTCATCCGGCCAGAGAGATATGCTGATAGCTGAGTTCGCGGCATATTCTGTGGCTTATGCCAGAAAATGGCAGGAGCAGACGCTCCTTAAATTCGGGGTAAGGTTTGACGTGTGGTTTTCCGAGGAAACCATGTATGTAAAATCCGGCGGCAGGTGTGAGGTCGAAGAAGCTTTGGACAAGATAGAAAAGGCCGGGCTGCTGTATGAAAAAGAAGGCGCAATATGGTTTAGGACTACTGATTTTGGCGATGATAAGGACAGGGTGGTGAAAAAAGCCGGAGGCGAACTTACATATTTCGCGAGCGACATAGCTTACCTGCTTAACAAGGTTAAAAGGGGCGCCGGGCTTCTTATAAACATACTTGGACCGGACCATCACGGGTATATCAAGAGGCTTGAGTCAATAGTGGCAGCCTTCGGTTTTGACAGGAACATGCTTCAGGTGCTGATACTGCAGCAGGTTAACCTTCTAGAGTGCGGTGAAAAAATGAAAATGTCAAAGCGCGAGGGTAAAATTGTCACGTTGGACGAGCTTATTGAGTTTGTCGGCAGGGACGCGGCAAGGTATTACTTTATAATGAGAAATTACAATTCTCATCTTGATTTTGACATGAACCTGGCCAGGGAACAGTCGGACAAGAACCCGGTTTATTATGTGCAGTATGGGTATGCCAGGGCTTGCAGCATACTTGAGCACGCGTCCGAAAAAGGGATTGATGTCAAGGCAAAAGGGCCATTTTCATATGATGACCCTGCCGAACAGGAGCTGATGCTTGATATGATAGGTATACCGGCGGTAATAAGGGAAGCGGCAGAAAAGCGCTCGCCATCGGGGCTTATAAAGGCGATTCATGGCCTTGTAGCGGATTTTCACTCGTTTTACGCTAAATGCAGGGTTTTGAGTGACGATATCACGTTGACCGCGAACAGGTTGTTTATAGTTGCGGCTTTTAAGAACACGCTAAAGTTCTGCTTTGATATAATCGGAATAACGGCCAGGGAGAAGATGTAGCAAGGCGCGAAGCCGCATTAATCATGCCAACGCGAATTGCCGGCAAAAAAGCAAAACGGTAAAGAAAGGCAAGGGATAAAGATGGATGAAAAGGAAATTAAAAAGGAAATAGAGGCCATAAGGAAGGAAATCAAAGCGCTTCGCTTTGAGACTGAAAAAGCTAGAAAGATAGGCAGTGAGGTTGAACTGCGTTACGAGGAAATGCTGAAGAAGGAAGAGGCTTTTTTGGGCGAAATGAACAAGGAAATAGAGCGTGAGATAACCGTAATGGTGCTTGGGGCCATAAAAAAGACAATTAACAAGGAGACAGTCTCCCTGAAAGTATTGCGCCGCAGGATAAGGAGTCAGGTAAGGCACCAGGTAAGCAAGGAAATAGCCAGGGAAATTTCAAGGATACTGCCGGAAATCAAGGATTTTACCAAGAATGAGGTTAAAAAATTGTCACTTGAAATTATCAACCAGCTGAAAAGGCAGACCGGCAAACAGCTGGAAAAGGAAGTCATAGAACAGGTAAAGGAAACAACTCATATACTGCGTGAGCAAAAGGATGAGAGCGAAAGAAAGGCCATGATAGACGAGCTGACCGGGGCTTTTAACCGCAGATTTTTTGAGGCAAAACTTGAGGATGAACTGACGCTGGCAAAGAGGTTCAGGACAAAGATGTCTCTTATCATGTTTGACATAGACCATTTCAAGAATATAAATGACACGTACGGCCACCAAACCGGCGATACTGTTCTCAGGGAAATAGGCGAGGTCGTAAGGGAACTTATGAGCAGCGTGGACTCTTTGTGCCGGTACGGCGGCGAGGAATTCGCCGTAATTTTGCCTGAGACCGGCCTGGAAGAAGCGGTTGAAACGGCTGAAAAAATAAGGAAAACCGTGGAAGAACATGCCTTTTACGGCGGCGACACACTGATAAACGTCACAGTGAGCCTTGGAGTAGCCGAATACCCTTCGCACGCCATAATGAAGGCGGGCATAATTGAGAAGGCTGACTCCGCGCTTTACGCCGCAAAACAGGCCGGAAGGAACAATGTGAAGGTGGCGTTAAAATAGGACGCGCCGTACAAAAATAAATTTGGGATACACGGGAAAGGCTGGCGGGCATTAAGTGTCACAAAAAACATTCAAGTGCACGGTGTCATACAGGGGGACAGCTTATTACGGCTGGCAAAGACAGTCAGAATTGCCCACTGTACAGGGCCTTATTGAATTTTCACTTGAGAAATTTTTCGGACATCATGTGAAGACGGCCGGCGCAAGCAGGACGGATGCCGGAGTTCACGCGTATGGGCAGGTATTTTCTTTCAGCGTGGATACAAAAATCCCTGCTGCCAATATTATGAGGGCTTTAAATGATATACTTCCGCATGACATCAGGATAATCGCGTGCGAGGAAAAACCCGGCTTTTTCGCGAGGCACGGCGCCAGAAAAAAATTCTACCGATATGTAA
>CAYNMZ010000120.1:0-6647 GCA_964398505.1 uncultured Spirochaetia bacterium | reverse complement strand
CGAAAAGTCGCCTATATAACAGGTGTCCCCTGTGTCATAATCCTCAACCGGACCTTTCAATTCGCCATAAAAAACCGCTTTTCCGGTTTCAACGCTTTTAACAGAGAAATTAGCGGCCTTCTGCGTTACAACAAAATGTTTTTGTCCGGCAGGCAAATACCCAAGCATATTTATCCTGATTTCCTCATTTACGGCGGATATCGCCACATCCCCAAGGATAAATACCGCCAGCAAGGCCGGCAAAATCTCCTTCATTTTTCACCGCTTTCTCGTTTCAACGTTGAAATTTGTCCGCAAAAAAAAAGCTCATAATATATAATGCGGCCAACAGTTTAAGGTTGCGTAAAAATCTTTTAATTGATTATACATTATGCGGGCTATTTTTTCATCATTTTTTTATGTTTTTTTATGTTCCATTACGCTGCTGTTTTTATTTGACTTTTTGCGGTATAGCGTGCTAAAATACGAAACATAATTAAAAATACGGAGGTTTTCATGCTTAAAAAAATTTCTGTTGTCATTTTAGCGCTTATCCTCTGTTCTTCTGCTTTTGCCAAGATTGGAATTGAGCTCCGCGGCGGTATGAGCCTTATAAACCCCAAGGACTATAATGATGATTTCACGAACGCCTTTCAGCGCATTTATTCCGACCCTTCGGACACTTACAGCAACCTTCCTTCTGACGTTATGGGGACAAAGCTTTCTCAGATGCTTAACGGCGGGCTGAATATTAAATACTTCCTTGACAACAGCATTGCCATTGGTTTACGCGGCGATTATTTAAACTGCGATTATGACGACATAATAACCGTGGACGGTGTGGACACGCTGTATTCACACATAGTCCTTTCAACCGCCTATGCCGGTCTTGGAGTCTCATATTATATGAATCTCTCGCCCAGTTTCGCCTTCTACGCTTCAGCGGACGGCGGCGCTTTCATTCACATAGACAGCTTTTATGAAACAGGCTCTTTTGCCGACGCGGCGTCAACAGCAGCTGCTGCCGGGCTGCCACAGGGAGCTTACGTGAATGACTTTATGGACATGTTTTTTGGCGGAAACGCCGAACTTGGAATGCAGGTTCTTGTTTCCGAATCACTCGGATTTTCAGCATACGGCGGCTACAGGATAGCTTCAATGCCGCTCACATATAAGAAGGTCCAGGATGTGGAAGGCGCAGTTAACTTGAGGGACGCGAATGACCTGTACGCGTTCCCCTCGCCCAAGACAGACGTATTCGTGGCCAAGACACTTGATATATCAGGGCCGTATTTCGGCATAGGTCTTGTCCTTTATTTCGGCGCAGAGCCGCTGCCGGCTGAAGCTTCAGCCGCAGCACCCGCAAAACCCGCAGCTTCAGCTGACGCGGGCGCGAAATCAAAATACGAACAGTACGGGGACGCATATTTCAAGCAGAAAAATTACAAGTATGCGCTTCAGTATTACAGCGGCGCTTTAAAACAGGCACCGAACGCAGGCCTTTACAAGAAAATCGGGCTTTGCTATTACTACATGAAGAATAACGCGAAGGCGCTTCAGTATATGAAGACATACGCGGAAAAGAACCCGTCTGACCCGCAGATACAGCAGTGGCTGAAAGCCCTGCAGAAATAACTAAAGGTAAAAACAAAAACGCCGGGCTAAAAGCCCGGCGTTTTTGTTTTGCAGTCATTTTCAAAGCACATCAATCCGCGAAGGCAATCTGTTTCTACTCGGGTTTTATTATCTTCTTCTGCCGTTCCTTTCCCTTGTTAGTCTTTTCCACGAAAACCTTCGTACCTGTGAACGGGTCCATCTCTGTCCAGTACATGACCGAACTCCATGTGCCCGGCGCCGGCGTAAATACCTGCACTTGTTCGGGATGCGCCTTCAGTTCCCTGTCTAAAAATTCCTTTAAATAACGCATGTCCCTTTCCTCGCAGCCCGGGTGCGCGGCTATTATGTAATATGTAAGAAACTGCTTCTTTCCCGTTTCGCCGTTTATCATGTAATACCTGTCCTTGAACTCAAGAAGGCTTTTTATACCGGGCTTTCTCATTAATTTCAGCACTTTTTCCCGGGAGTGCTCGGGCGCAAGCTTTATCTGTCCCGACACGTGATGTTCAACAACCTGGCGAAGGTATTTTTCCCCGTACTTTTTATCCGCCACAACCATGTCATGCCTTATACCCGAGCCTATAAAAACTTTCTTTACGCCTTTCACTGCCCTTATTTGCTCCAGCAGTTTTATCTGCCGCTCATGTTCATTCGCCAGGTTATCACATACTTTGGGATACAGGCAGTTTTTTACGCCGCAGTGGCCGCCTTTAATCTTTGAACAGCTTATACCGTACATGTTGGCGGTCGGGCCTCCAACATCATATATATTACCCGTAAATCCCGGTAATTTGGCGAGTTTCTCAACCTCGCGCAGAATGGACGCCTCTGACCTGCTTGTCACTATCCTGCCCTGATGTGAAGTAATGGCGCAGAAATTGCATTCCCCATAACATCCCCTGTGCGAGGTTATGGAAAATTTTATCGTATCCAATGCCTTAATATGGCCCATTTGGGCGTAATACGGATGCGCGTCGTATTCATACGGCAGCTCATGCACTTTATCCAGTTCCTCAGCAGTCAAATTGTCAGCGGGCGGATTTTGAATAAGGTACCGTGTGTCCTGTTTCTGCGCCAGCCCCTTGGCCCTGCCCGGGTCATTGTTGTCGTACATAATCCCGAATGCCTCAATAAACTTGGCTTTGTCCTTTATTACCGCGTCGAACGAAGGAAGTTCAATGTATCCTTCGGGAATTTTGTTGCTTATGTAGCATAACCCCTTTATTTTTTGAAATGATTCTTCGTTTCCACTTTCAGTTTTCAGTTTTAAATTTTCAGTTTCATCCAGGACTTTTGCCAGTTCCACTACCGCCTTCTCGCCCATCCCATAAATCAAAAAATCGGCTTTTGAGTCAAAGAGAATTGATTTGCGTATCCCGTCCTGCCAGTAATCATAGTGCGCCATACGGCGCAGGGAGGCTTCTATGCCGCCAAGGACAATCGGCCTGGTGTTTTTAAAGTTATGTTTTATAAGGTTAGAATAGGCAATGACAGCCCTGTTGGGACGTTTATTATTCTCCCCGCCCGGCGTAAAGTCGTCGCTCCTGCGGGGCTTTTTCAAGGCCGTAAAATTGGACACCATTGAATCCACACACCCGCCTGTTACGCCCCAAAACAGCCGCGGCTCGCCAAGCCGTGCGATATCGGCATTTTGGGGCTCGTGCCTTTCAACTTTGGCCTGCGCACCGCCGGACAGGATATTAGGTTGCGCAATCACACCAACTTTGAACCCCGCCTCTAAAAGCACATGGCCTATCACAGCCGCGCCGGAATACGGTGAATCTATGTACGCGTCGCCTGTGACCAGGATGACATCGCACTGCTGCCAGCCCAGCTTATCCATTTCCTCTTTAGTTACAGGTAGGAACATACCGCCTCTTGAATCCGCCTGACAATAAGGCAATTCCGCCGATTGGCACGGTTTGAATTTTTACTTTTTTCCGGGTTGCGTGATTCTTGCGTTTTCAGCCGCAGCCTTCTGCTGCTTTAAGATTTCATCCCACTTCTGCTTGGCTTCCGCCACGAGCCTTTCGCGCTCTTCTTCAGGCATCTTGCGCCACCATTCAAGCGCGGACTCCTTAATTTCGTCCTTTTCCGCCGCTGGGTTGGCGTCCCACCGCATCTGGACTATGGTCACAACGTCTTCCTTTGCCTTTGTGGACAGCCCCAGCCACCAGCGGTTTGCGTTTGTAACAGCCTCGCGCTTTTCCATTTCACTCAACGCGTTCCACCATTTCTCAACCGCCGATACTATCTTCTTCCTGCCGGAGGCCTTCATTTCTGTCCATTTTTTGTACACTGTATCCACAATCCTGTTCTGCTCCTCAGGCCCTATTTCAACCCACCACTTTTTTACGTTGTCAACCAGCGCCTGCCTTTCATCGTCCTTCATTTTGTTCCATTTTCTTTTTGTTTTTTCTATGATTTTTGTCTGTTCCTTTTCAGTAAGCCCGTTCCACCAGTCCTTTACATCGTTGACAAACTTGCCCTTTTCCTCATAGGACATCTTTGACCAGGTGTCAGTCAGGGTCTTTATCGTGTTCTTTTTTTGTGAATTATTCATCGACTCCCATATTATGGCCAGCGACTGGTATGTCATCATTGAAGGCGACGTCTTGGCAAAGTCAAAAGGCTGGCCTTCATCGTCAAGCATTTCATAGTCATCCTGCGTGTAGGCTTTCCCGGCCAAAACAAGAATACAAATAAACAAAGCCAAAATAAGAACTTTTTTCATTTTTTGCCTCTCTTTTTCCTTGTTAAAATCACTTTACGGCGCCCCAAACAGCCGCCAGTGGCGTCACACGGCGCTAAAACGCCGCATGCCGGATATCAAATAGCATTATTATTTGACAAGAAAGGTTTGTCAATTGGATTTTTCGGCTTATTTTTCGGCTTATTTTTCGGCTTATTACCTGAAAGGAAAATTCGCATAAAGCTTAAGATATAGGGATGTAGCCGTATAACCGTCTGTATAATGTGTCCTTAATGTTTCAAGCGAAAGGCCCGCCTCTGCGCCTTCTTCAGTTTCAAATGAGATCCCTGATATAAAACTTTGCGAGTAATCCGAGGAATTCTCGTTTGCTGAATGATAAAAGGCAGTAAATGAATATCCGGCATCCACAGTTACCTTGTCAAGCGCCAGGGCCACACCCGCGTTTACTCCAAAATCGGGGAACTGTACTGCCGTCTTAAGAGTTGCTGTGTCCCTTGTGACCGTCTGAGTTGAGCCCGCGGCGTCAAGAACAGCGCCTATGTCCGCGCCATATACATCCTTTGAGGCACCAGCTGACGCAAGAACCATCTCACCAATTTCCAGCGAAGCTGACAATCCAAAGGCACCGCCAATGAAAGACCGGGAAGAAATCACCTTCTGCGCCGATATTTTCTTTGAGACAGCCCCGGCTTCAAGTATGCCTTCCACAACATTGAAATTAAATCCCGCGTTTGGACTTAAAGTCAGTTTTTCAAATGAAAAATCCGCGTTTAACATTGCCAAATGCGAATAATGAGCCGTCACATAAGAATATAACGTGGATACGACCAACGCCTCATATAGTAAATAACTCCGGTTAAAAGAGAAAACATACTCAACAGAGGATTTTATATCCCCGGAAAAATCATATCCCGCCTCAGCGCCTGCGCCTAAAGCGTAATCATTGACCGCGCTTCTTGAATAATCCGCCGAAAGGGAATAATTCATTTTTCCCCTTTCAAACGCGGCTTTTACGCCGCACCCAAGGTACCCTGACGGGCCGATCGAAATTTCGCCGAAAGCTATGTTTTCAGCCATAATCGCGATTGGCATAACCAGTATTAAGGTCATTAAGCCGGCTTTTTTCACTGTATTTGAATCCATGTCCCCTCTGATCAAAGGCAAAGGCCCCGGCGCCTTTGCCGGGGCCTGCGTTCAGCCTTGTATTCCCTGCCTTACTTCCTTCCCTTCCATTTATTCTTCAGCGCGTCTTTTTTGTTCTGATCCATCTTCTGGAATTTCTCTCTCGCCCTGTCCTTTATCGCCTTCTTTTCTTCATCCGAATTGTTCTGCCAGCGCGCCCTCACCCTTTCCCGGGCCTGGTTTTTCTGTTCCTCGCTCATGCTGTTCCAGCGTTCTTTTGTTTTCTCTATCCTTGCCTTTTTCTCGTCTTCAGACAGGGATTCCCATTTTATCCTCGCCTTTTCCCTTATCTTCTCCCTCTGTTCCGGATCCATTGCCATCCAGCGCTCGTTCCACCTGTTTTTGCATTCCTCTTTCTGTTCCTCGCTCATTTTATTCCATTTTTCCGCAGCCTTTTCCCTTACTGCGTTTCGCTGTTCCTCGGTCATGCCTTCCCATTTGGCCTTTGCTTTTCCAATCACGCTCCTGTTTACCTCTTCCTGCTGCTGTGGAGTCATGACTTCATAGGCGTTTTCCTGGACCATTAACATATCCTGCGCCTGTTCAGCCACTTCATCCGCAAGAACATAACCTGAAAAAGCCATTGCAAGAACAACTCCCGCCAGAACAATCTCTTTTCTCATGTTTACCTCCTTCAGAGTATTTTAATTACACGTCAATGTAAGCAATACTCATGCCGCATTAAACGCAATAAAAATAAGTCTTATAATGAGATTAACTGCCGGTTAACCGTAAACATTGCCTGATTTTCGGCGTTTGTGATTTCACTCACGCATCAACTTATTAAGCTTTCCATCTTTAGCTTCAACAGGAAAGCGTCCATGTCCGCCGGCATACCGGCTTCAATTGTTATTTGTGATTTATTCTTGTAATGCGTAAAACTCAATGACCGGGCATGAAGCATCAGTCTTTGGACACTTGGCTCGGAACTTTCCGACGCAGCCTTATCGGGAAGCTTACTCCTGACGCCTTCCATTCCAATACCCCCCATTGCTTCCGGCCTGTCATACAGCCTGTCCCCGGCCACGGGATGGCCTATCCACGCCATATGGACCCTTATCTGGTGAGTCCTGCCGGTTTTTGGGACAACTTCCAAAAGGGTATAATCCTTGAACTTCTCAACAACCCTGTAACCGGTGACGGATTTCTTGCCTTT
>CAYNMZ010000119.1:0-6665 GCA_964398505.1 uncultured Spirochaetia bacterium | reverse complement strand
GGCTTCCCTGCGCCTGCCTTTCATAGCATCCCATGTCAAAGCCCGCTGACTGCGGCCTTGTTGCTGACAATATGTCGTTTAAGGGCGCGGCAAAACCGCCATAATTTCCTGTTCCCGTATCCACAGCGCCGCATCCCGCGATCAGCGTGAAATCCGCGCCTGCGATATCGGTAAATATGGCCGAAGGATCCGGCGATGTCTCGTGCGCTGACGCTGTCGTGCCTCCGAAAGCAGGCGTGGAATTGCCGAACCTGCCCACGATATTATAATCATGCAGCAGTCCCGTGACTGCGCCCACGTCAAAGGCAGGTGTCGCGCCCGTGGCGCCCACAGCGTAAATGATATTGTTGAATATCACGTTGTTGTTTGAGCCGTCCATCACATTAATCGCGGCCCTTAAACTTCCGGTATTGGGCGTAGTCGGCGCAATATAAGTATAAATGGTATTGTTCACTATCAGGTTGTCACAGGCGCCCTGCGCGCCGTCAATCTGGTACAGCGCTATGCCCGCGCGGTTATTGTAAAGCAGGTTGTTCCTGCACACGCCGTTTGAGTCGCCGTCAAGGTTTATGCCCGTCCTGCCGTTGTCGTAAATAATATTGTCCTCCACGAGCCAGTTCGTGATTATCCCGTCACCGCCTGAGGTAAGGTCCGAGTTCATGTGCAGGCCGTTGTTGAAATTGCCGTAAATCACATTGCCCCTTACAACGGGATTGTCGGCGGAATTTGACACATAAATCCCGTGCTCGCCGTTGTCATGGACAGTATTGTACTGAGCGGTGAAATTAAGCGCAAAGCCCGTGAATATGCCGTCATGGCTGCCTGTCGGGTCACCCACGCTGTTGTGGTGGCTGTGGCAGTACTGCACAATATTGTCCCTGCAGTTCACGCCGGTATATTCGTACTCGTATGTCCTGAAAACAATCCCGCCGGCAGGCGCTAGCGTCACCTCAAAACCGTCAAAAGTTATGTAGCTGCAGGACAAAAACTCGCAGTTCCTGGTACGTCCGGCCGGCGGCGCGTTTATCACCGCTCCGAGCCTGTTGCGAGCCATTATTGTTATCCTCTGCGCGGCAGTACCTTTTATCCGATCCATGTAAAACCCGGTATATGTGCCGTCCTCCACGGTCAGCACATCGCCGGCAGCAAGCCTGTTCACCGCGTACTGAAGCGTGGCCCACGGCGCTCCGGAAAGCCCGGAATTGCCGTCATTGCCCACAGGAGGGGGCGCGACATAATAGTTCTGGCCGCAGAGCTGCGACGCAAGCAGGAAAAAGGCGAAAACACCCTTTATTTTCCTCATATTTTCCCCTTAGGGCCCGCGGCCCTATACCTTGAAATTATACTTTTTCCTCTTCTTCGCTTTCGCGCCGTGCTGGCGTATTTCCTCAATTTTATCCCTTAGTATCGCGGCCTTCTCAAAGTTCAGCGACTTTGCCTCGCGAATCATCTCTTCTTCCAGTTTTTTCATAAGGTCTTCCTTGTCCCTGTACTCTATTTCTATATCCTCCTCAATCACTGGCACGGTGAAATAGTCCATGTCGTATATCTTGCCGTTGAGCGTGTTTATTTCCTTGACTATTGTTTTTGGCGTTATGTTGTTCTCTTTATTGTATCTGAGCTGCTTTTCCCTGCGCCTGTTCGTCTCGCCTATGGCGCGCTCCATTGAGCCCGTGACAGTATCAGCGTACATTATCACCCTTCCGTTTAGGTTCCTCGCGGCCCTTCCAATGGTCTGTATCAATGATGTTTCTGACCTTAAAAAACCCTCCTTGTCCGCGTCCAGTATGGCCACAAGCGACACTTCGGGTATGTCCAGCCCCTCGCGCAAAAGGTTTATTCCTATTAGCGCGTCGAACTTGCCCTGCCTCAGTTCCCTTATTATCTGCACGCGCTCAAGAGTGTCAACGTCCGAGTGCAGGTACCTGCATTTTACTCCCTTGTCCTTAAGGAAAGCAGTGAGCGTCTCTGCCATTTTCTTGGTGAGAGTTGTGACAAGCACCCTTTCCTTTGCCGCAGCGCGTTTTTTTATTTCAGAAAGCAGGTCGTCCACCTGCCCCTTTACCGGCCTCACTTCCACCTCCGGGTCTATGAGCCCTGTGGGCCTTACTATCTGCTCCACTATGTTTTCCCGGCCGCTTTTTTCTGTCTCAAATTCGTCAGGCGTGGCAGAGACATATATCACCTGGTTTATCTTTTTCTCAAACTCCTCAAATTTCAGCGGCCTGTTGTCATAGGCGCACGGAAGCCTGAAGCCGTAGTCGACAAGGTTTTTCTTCCTGGAAAAATCACCTGCCTGCATGGCGCGGATCTGCGGCACGGTCACATGCGATTCGTCGATGAACATCAGGAAATCCCGCGGGAAATAGTCTATGAGCGTATAAGGTGCAGAGCCCGGCTTTCTTCCCTCCATTATCCTTGAGTAATTCTCTATGCCCTTGCAATACCCCATCTCCTCAAGCATTTCTATGTCATAACTTGTCCTTGCCTTAAGGCGCTCGTACTCAACCGGCTTGTCCTTCAGCTCTTTTAGCCGCTCTTCCAGCTCCTCCTTTATCCCTTTTATTCCCTTTTTAAGCATTTCCTCGGGCATGGCAAAATGTGTGGCGGCGTATATGGCGGCCGTTTTCAGCGCGCTTATGGTTTCCTTGCTGACAGGGTCTATCTCCGCTATCTTTTCCAGGGTGTCGCCGAAAAATTCAAGCCTGAGCGCGGTCACGGAATACGCAGGATATATTTCCATTATGTCGCCCTTTACCCTGAATATGCCCTGCTTAAACTCAAATTCGTTCCGCTTGTACTGCAGGGCCACCAGCTGCTCAGCCACGCTGTTCATGGAAAGCCTCTCGCCTGCCTCCACATAAAGCCTCATCTGCCCGGAAACCTCTGGCGAGCCCACGCCGTAAATGCAGGATACGCTTGCCACTATTATGACATCTCGCCTGGTGAGCAGCTTGTGCGTCGCGGAAAGCCTGAGCCTCTCAAGCTCGTCGTTTATTGCCGAGTCCTTTTCTATGTACATGTCCCTGTGCGGAATATAGGCTTCGGGCTGGTAATAGTCGTAGTAGGAGACAAAGTATTCCACGGCGTTGTCCGGAAAAAACTGCTTGAACTCAAGGTAAAGCTGCGCCGCAAGCGTCTTGTTGTGGGAGATTATGAGCGCCGGCCTGTTTGTTTCCTCTATCACCTTGGCCATAGTAAAGGTCTTTCCCGAGCCTGTGACACCGAGCAGTACCTGGCTTTTTTTGCCTTTTTCAATTCCTTCTGCCAGCTTTTTTATTGCCTGAGGCTGGTCTCCTGCGGGTTCAAACGGCGTGGATATCCTGAATTTTTCCATTGATTGCCTGCCCTTGTGGCTGCAACTTGATTTTTTTGGCCAAGTTATTTCCGTGCCTTGGTTTGTTTTGCCCCTTAACCCCGGCGTTTTTCTATTTCCGCCTTCAGCTGTTTTGCTTCCTGGTGGCCGGGGTACTTCTCAATTATCCTGTCATGTATGTGAAGCGCTTCCTTGAAAAGACCCTGGTTAAGATATATATAAGCCGTGGTAATAAGCGAGTCAAGCGTGTCAGCGTCCACCACTATATCGTCCTTCATTACTTTGTGTTCAACCTCGCCTATATCGTCCATTATTGTGTCTTCTTTCGCCTGTTCCGCGGTTTTTTGCGCAACAGTAGCGCTTGAAGGAAGCTTTGGCGCGTCAGATTTCTGCGAACCGGGCAGGTCCTTGCCTTCGCCTATTACAGGCGTCTCATAGGCCTTTTTCAGCGTGTCCATGAGGCTGGCGGGTTTTTTTGGCAGTGCCGGAATCTCTGTCTTTACGGGCTTTGCCTCCGGCTCCTTTGGCGGCGCCGCTTTCTCGTCAGGCTCGGCCTCAAGCGACTGCTTGAGTGTTTCCCTCGGAGCAAGCCCTGCAGGGGCTTCCACGGGCGCATCTGCCGCAGCGGCCTGTATGGCGTCCTTTTGTTTTTTCCATTTTTCTATGGCTTCCTTCTTTATTTTTTCCAGAAGTTCCCTTTTCTTCTGTTCCTGCTCCTTCATTATCCTCTCTATTTCCTCTTCCTTGAGCTTTTCCTTTTTTTGCGCCTCGTCAAGCTTTATTTTCAGTTCTAAAGCGGCCTTTTTTATTATCTCAGCTTCCATGGCCTCGTACTCCTGCTGTATCTTTTCCTCCTCCTCCATGAGCTTCCTGGCGCGTTCTTCCTCTTCCTTGAGTATCCTGGAGCGCCTCTCCTCGGCCGCCTTCCTCTTTATCTCCTCAAGCCTGTCATGCGGTTTTGAATCTATCTTTTCCCAGACCTTGTCTCCTGATGCTTTCTGGGATATTGTGGCATATACCTTGTGGAGCTTTTCCCTGAGCTGCTCGTTTCCCGGCGCCAGCTTTAAGGCAGTTATGTATGTTTCCACCGCGCCGTCATAATCTCCGTTGGCTATGTAGTTCTGAGCCATCCTGTCAAACCGCTCTATCAGCTCGTTGCCTGAAGCTGTCTGCGCGGGCCTTGACTCAGCGGCTTTTTTCCGCCTCTCCTCGTACTCGGCTTCCTCTTTTTCAAGCTCCAGCATCTTCGCCTTTACCGGGAACTCGTCAGAGGAAAAATCAGCCATCACCTCAAAGATTTCCCTGGCGCCAGCGTATTCCCTGTTCATCACCCTGCGTTCGGCCTCGCGCATGGCGTTCCTCAAGGCAGTCTTTAACCTTGTCTTTATCCTCGGCTCCTCGGGAAACAGCTTCAGCACCTTTTTCGCGAGCTTGATTATCTTCAGGTACTGGCCCTTTTTTTCCAGTATCGCCATGGTGTCGGAATACGCGTCAGCGGCCTTTTCCATGATCCCGGCCTTCACATATGTGTCCCCAAGCATGTTGAAAATGTTAAAATCCTCGGGATCTGCCTGACAAAGCTTTGTATAAAGCTCATAGGCGCGCTTGTATTCCTTGTTCTGGTAATACTGGTAGGCAAGTTTTACATACAGCGTCTTTTCGTCCTGGTTCACCAATACACCTTTTTCCGTTTTTTTTACGTGAAAATCATTATACTTCCTGCCCGTTTTGTTGTCAATCAGGCCTATTTTGTAAGAAGTTCCACTTCAACCCTGACAGGATTTTTCTGCGCGCTTTCTGCGTCCTTGCGCTCAAAATAACTGCCGTCCCCGTAGCCTGTCATGTATATGTGCTCCTCGGGCACGCCCTGGCTTTCTGAGAGGTATTTTTTCACTTCTTTTACCCTCTTTATGGAAAGTTCCAGCGCCTCGGCGGGTCCGGCAGCGTCAGCCCCGTAACCTCTTATTATCACGTAATAATTCTTGGCGTATTTTTTCACGGCCTCAGCAGCCTGGTTCAGGTATCCGTATTCCGATGCCGGTATCTCCGATGAACCCTTCGCAAAATCTATGGCCGCGAGGGTCAGCTCTATCCCCACTCCCTCAAAGACCGGCGGCAATGACTGCAGGTATCCGGACTCCTCGGTCACAAGCCCGTTTTTCTGCTCCACTTTTGCCCTGTACGTGAATATCCTTCCGGCGGAAACGCGTTTCCCTGCCGCGTCATTGCCGTCCCAGGATACCGATTTTAACTCAGGCGAAAGGTTACTGTATAACCTGACCGGTTTTCCGGCGCTGTCATAAATTTCCAGGTCCCATGACTTTATCCTTGCCGAATCCCTGCTGTTGGAAATGAAAACCGCGCCTCCTGACTCGGGGTTAAAGGCAGCCGTCTTCGGCGAAACGCCTAATCTCGACTCATAGGAATCGGCTTTTACCTTATCGGAGAATTCGGAAAAATTGCCGGCAAAATCCTCAAGCGTTACCACGGTCTCATATTCGCCGTCCTTGACTTTGTTGCCGAGCGCGTCGTCAGCCTGCCATATTATCCTTTCGTTTATGCCCTCCCCGGAGAAACGCCTTATCACGCTTCCCTTTGCCGTCTTGACCTGCGCTGTCCATGATTTTATGTCCTTATCCTGCGTTGTGACGCGTATCTCAACCCTTCCTGCCGTCCTTGATGACGGCGCGAAAACTTTGGGCGAGGCGCTTACGCTGAAAACAGGCGGCTTTGTGTCAACAGATACAACCCTTGTCCTCTCCCACGCCTTTTTGCCCGAGTACTCGACAAAATAATAAACAGTATAATCGCCGTCAGCGACCGTCTTTCCGTAATTGTCTGTACCGTCCCAGGAAAGCGCCGGCTGAAATTCCTCGGCGCCCTTTATGACGCGCACAACCCCGCCTTTGGCGTCCTTTATCTCCGCCTGCCATTTCGCGTCCTTCACCGCGGAAGGCCCGCCTGAAAGCAGGAATTCGGCCTGCCGCGTTTTTGACCCAACTCCCGGCGAGAAATTCCTCGTTGATAGTTCAAACTGCATGTTTTTCAGCCTCGCGGCCACAAGGTCAAAATCCCCGGCCGCTACTTCCGCGCCCTTTACCACTGGCAGCTTTTCCTTTTCGCCCTTTTCAAAAGGCCTTGCAAGGAAAAAGTACGACACGTCAACCTTGTGCGCGTCGCCAAGGTTGTTTATGGCCGGCACATAAGCGTAATTAACCCTGAATTCCTCCCTGGCGTATGAGGCGCCGATCCCGAACTTGCTGTTCGGTTCCATGCCTTCGCGCCACTGCCAGCCCGCCCTTAATCCAAAATCGCCTATGACCCTGTCATTGAACCATTTCTCAGCTCC
>CAYNMZ010000118.1:0-6697 GCA_964398505.1 uncultured Spirochaetia bacterium | reverse complement strand
AATGTGGCAGCCAAAAGAATCACAGTGCCTGCAGTAAGCGACGCGAGCACCTTGAAGAAAGAGTCTATCCTTGCCCTTATTGCTGACTGCAGGTAAAGCCCTGCGTAATTCATTGAAAGCATGAAAACAACGGCTATGACAGGAACCGCAGCGAGATAATACCTGAATTCAGGGATCCCGTACCTGACTTCTATTACAGGCAGGAAGAACCTGGCGTAATACGCGGATATGACCGCGAGGCCTATGGCCACGGCGTCGCCCGCGGGCAAAAGCAAAGAGACTATGTCGCGCGCAGTTTTTTTCACGCCCTTATACCCGCTTTTTCAACCATTTTAACGAAACCTTTCCTGAAATTTTCCACGGAAAACCGCATGGCGGATTCCCTCATTACCTTCGTATCATATACCGCTTTTTCGGTTTTCTCAATGGTTTTTATAAGGCCTTCCTCAGTACCGTCAAAAAATTCGCCGGTCTTGCCTTCTATAACTATCTCAAGCGCGCCGCCACGGTTTAAGGCGATTACAGGCGTGCCGCAGGCAGCTGCCTCTGCCATTGTTATGCCGAAATCCTCCTCGCCGGGGAAAAGGAAGGCCTTCGCTGCCCTGTAATTGTCACGTATTTCCGCGTCGCTCCTGTAGCCCATGAACTCAACGTTTTGAGGCGCGTTCGCGCGCAGTTTTTCAAGCAAAGGCCCGCTTCCGATGATTTTCAGCTTTTTTCCCGGCATTTTACGGAAGGCCTCAACGCACAACTCCGGCCTTTTATACTCATTTAAGGCCGAAACCATAAGGTAAAAATCCTCCTTGCCGCCCGCGGGAGTGAAGAACTCGGTGTCAACAGGCGGGTACAGGACTTCCGCCTGCCTCGAGTAGTATTTTTCAATCCTTTTCTTCACATGAAAGGAATTGGCTATATAATGGCCCGCCCTCAGCGCCGTAGCCGCGTCCCATTTTCTCAAGCCCGGCATTATCGCCGATATCAGAGCGTACTTCAGGCGGCCGGTCTTTTCAGGCGTAAAATACGCGCCAAACTGGTCCCACGCGTAGCGCATGGGAGTGTGGCAGTAGCATATGTGCCTCGCCGGGTTTGGCGGCTTTACGCTTTTTGCCACGCAATGGCTTGATGATATCACGGCGTCATAGCCTTTTAAGTTAAAAGACTCAATCGCGGCAGGGAAAAGCGGCAGGAAATTCCTGTAGCCCTTGAAAATGCCGGGTATATTCTGCAAAAACGAGGTCCTAATCCTGTGCCTTTTTATGGTGTCGGATATTCTTGTCCTGTCGCATATAAGCGTGAATATATCAGCGCCGGGAAAAAGCAGGCATATCTGCTCCAGCACCTTTTCCCCGCCTCTCATGCCTGTCAGCCAATCGTGAACCAAAGCCGTTTTCAATCCGGCCTCCTGATTTAACCTGAAATTTGCAATTTGAAATTTGTAATTTCTTCCAGCACCCTATCCACGCTTATATCCCGCATGCACTTATTATCCCCGCACTCAAGGAATTTTTTTTCATGCACGGTCTCGGGCAAATAGCACGGCGCGCAATCAGCCCCGCCTTTTATATTGACAACATGCGCGCCCGGAGGGCCCACAAGCTCCGGCGAAGTTGGCCCGAAAAGCCCTATTGTCCTTACGCCGAGCGCCGCTGACATATGCAATGGCCCTGTGTCGCCGGCTATGAAAATGTCCATTTCCGTCATCCTGCCAGCCAGTTCCTTTAACGTGCCGGTCTCCACAAGCACAGCGCCTTCTGCCCCTGCCATTATCCCGGAAGTGACGTCCCTGTCCATGGCGCCGCCGAACACATAAACGCCGCAGCCGTTTTCAATCAGCCGCGCGGCAAGTTCCCTGTAATACCGGACAGGCCATCGTTTTGTGACCATGACAGTGCCGGGGTTTTTACCCCCTCCGGGAAAAAGGCCTATTGATATCTTGCCGGGTGTTTTTTTGCGCGAAAAAGGGGCTTTTATCTCTGTTTCCCGTCCTGCTGCCTTAAAACCCAGCCCTTCGGCGACCGACAGGTATCTTGCTGACTCATGGGCCTTCGGGTCAAAAACGAATTTACGGTTCAGCAGGAAACCCTGCCCTTTCCAGTCAAAACCGGCCGTGACTTTCGCGCCTATGGCCGCGCAAAACATGACAGACTTTATGTCGCGGTGAAAATTCATCACCATGTCGTATTTCTCGCGCTTAAGCCCAGGCAGCAGCGACAGCATGCCCAAAAGCCCCGGCTTTTCAACCGTTTTTTTCACTGACACATAAGGTATCATATCCACAAGCTCGGACACCCATTTTGAGCACAGAAAATGCACTTTTGCGCCCGAGGACGAAACTGCCCTGAGAGCGGGAGTTGCCTGTATTATGTCGCCAATACAGCAAAGTTTTACGACAAGCACTTTCATGTTTTTTTCACTCTCCCGAAAAGAATCCTGTCCAGGGTCGCAGCGCACTTCCCGGCCGTAAACTTGGCGTTAAAATCCTTTACGCAGTTGCGGCTCATGGCCGCGTACTTTCGCGAATCAATCGCTGCCAGGCGCCTTATCAATTTATCAAGGCCGTTTTCATCATACAAAAGACCGTTGCGCCCGTCCCTTACTATTTCCGGCGTCCCGTACGCGTTCCTGGCGATTACAGGCACGCCGTATTTCATGGCCTCAATGGCGACAGTGGGAAGCGCTTCCCTAAAGCTTGGAAGCATCAAAAAATCTATTGACCTGTAAAAGGACGCCATTTTTTCCCTTTTTATCCTGCCCCTGTATTTTATCATTGAGCCGGATTTTTTCAATTCATCCCTTACTTTCTCATACAGCCGCCTGTCCGTAATGTTCGGGCAGGCCATTATGCCGCAGCACCTGATTCCGCGCTCAGAGCAAGCCCTGACAAAACCGACAAACCCGAGCGGGTCCTTGTTCCTTTCCAGGTTGCCCGCGAAACCTATCACGATATTTCCCGTGATTTTTTTTCTTGCAGGAGCGGGCCTGCCGCCCAGGCCGTTGTAAACCACCTGTATTTTTTCACGGCTTATGCCCGCTGCCGCAAGCGCGTTTTTCACGGCTCCGGACACGGCAATATAACGCTCAATAAACCTGTCGGACAGCTTGAGCGCCAGAAGCGACAGAGATGGGCCTTCAAGGACATCGTGCACGCGCAGGAAAAAACGCCTGCCTGCGGCAGCGGCGCAGGCGGCATAAGCCGCGTCGCCGGTATTGTTGCCGAGCACGGTGTCACAGCCCAGCGACTTAAATTTTCCAGGCAAGACAGCGAAAGCTTTCAGAAGAGAGGCCAGTTTTCTTAATATCGCAAACAGCCCCCCTTTTTTATCCGCGCCCTGCGGGTTCAGGAAATCGCAGGAGCTGTGCAACAGGCCGAGCCTGCCGTAAAATTCCGCGACTTCCGCGACATCCGAATGCAGTATGGCAAAATCCTTTTTGCGCGCCGAAGCCGCGACATACTCGGCAAGCACGTGCTCCGCGCCGCCCACAACAAGAGTCCCGCTTATCACGGCAATTTCAGGCATATAGCAGCCCCTCCCAAAGTCCTGAAACCCTTTTTACGTCATACGCGGCCGCGGTTTTCAACCCGCCTTTCGCAAGTTTTAAGGCAAGGCGCCTGTCCCTGTCAAGAATGGACAATGCTGACACTATGGCGCCGGTGTCCTTCTGCCTTATCAGCAGGCCGTTTTTCATGTGCCTTATTATTGATTTCGGGCCCACGCAGTCCGTGGCAACCACGGCAAGGCCGCAAGCCATGGCCTCTATAACCACCATGCCGAAAAGTTCCTCCCAGTTTTTTGTCTTAAAGGAAGGTACCACAAGGACATCATACTGCCTCATCACTGCGGCCATGGTTTTCCTGTCTTTTGCCTGGCCGTGGTCCCTGACATGCGGCATTGACAGGACGGCCTTTAGCATTTGCTTATGCTTGCCTGACCCGCAAATCCCGAACATTATGCCGCTGTCCTTTAGCCGGGTCATGGCTTCAGCGAGGTAAAAAAGACCCTTCTGGAACTCAAGCCTGCCAGCGTACAGGACTTTTATATGCCGTGATTTTCCGCGCCTGCCAGGATAAAACACCGCCCTGTCTATTGAATGCGGTATTACCGACGGCCTGTTTTTAACGGCCGCGAACTTTTTTTCAATCTCTTTTTTTGTCTTTTCCAGGACGCAGACAGTCCTTACATTTTGTGATTCAACAAAACCCTTCCACAGCCTTAGGAAAAACCCCTTGAAAAACAACGGCTTTTCAGGCTGGTCGTCATTTATCCAGTACGGCCATGACGTATGGTATATTACACTGTTTTTTGCGCTTAAATGCTTCCACCAGAATATGGCCGGGTCATAAGGCGCAAGCGCAATCATCACAGTGGAGCCTGACATGAAAAAGCTGCTTATCCAGAACAACAGGCTCTTTAACGCCCTTTCGGCCATTGCCGGGTCGCGCCTAATTATGCCCTTTGCCATAAATTTCATAAAATGCGCGTAATAATGGCTTATTTGTGTTTTCCTTTTTTCCGCGAGCGTTACCAGAGCCCCGAAATAAAGGGTTCCGCTGTCGTGCACTATTATGATTTCCTTCAATTTCCCGCCCTTTCATGCCAATGGCGCTTTCTCAGGCGCCTGTAAATGCCCTGCGTCAATTGATAATACCCTATAAACCCAGGCCTTTCAACGCAAATATAATTTTATACAAACCGCTTTTTTATATCACATAAACACATTGCCCGCGCGGGGGGTATGTATTATAATCTCATTATAACTTTATTGGCTTCGGGGGAATTATGGAAAGACGCGAAGGCACAGGTTTATTCAGGACAATCGCTCTTTTTTGCGCAATTGCCGCTATCGTTATAACACTAAGAGCGTCTTCTGTCACGGATTTTCCCGGCAGGGATACCGGTGTTTTCGCCTATATAGGAAGCATGGTTTTGGAAGGCAAAACCCCTTACCTTGACGCCTGGGACCATAAGCCGCCGCTGATATATTTTATAAACGCTGCCGTATTCCGGATTTTTGGCATGAATTTCCGTTCTATAGCCCTGTTTGAGATTTTCTGGGTCATGCTGTCCTGTCTTTCCTTTTTCCTCCTGTGCCGCAGGCTCTTTGATTTTAAATCCTCAGCTCTCTGCCTTGTCCTGTTCGCATGCTATTTTGGAAACCCCGCGTTCGCGGAATCATACGGAATGACCGAAACATACATGGCCCTGCCCGCTATGCTTTGCGTTTATATGATTTACGCCGGCCTTGGAGGCGTCCGTATTTTTATCGCCGGCGCCTGCGCCTCTGTCGCCTTTTTTATCAAACAGCCGGGCATCGCCGTTCTGGCTCCGGCAGTTTTTCTGCTGGCACGCCAAAAACCCGTAAGACCTTCTTTATTTATCCTTTTTTTTACCGGCTTTGCCGCGCCTGCCGCCGTGATTCTTGCTTTTTTTGCCTCGCGCGGCAGCCTTGATGATTTTATTTCCCAGGCCTTCCTTTACAACCTTCACTACCTGAGTCCCGCGGGTGCCGCAGAGCCGGCCGGAGGTTTTTTACTTAAAAGGCCCGCTCTTTTAACGTGCGCATTGCTCGGAATCGGTTTTATCGTTGCCAGGGCGCGGTCATCGGACAAAAAACCTGTTTTAGCGGCCATTGCGGCATGGGCCATTGCAGATACAGCTTTTGTGCTGGCAGGTTCAAAAAATTTCAGCCATTATTACGTGCAGTTAATCCCGTCCTACTGCCTTCTCGCCGGATTTTTCTTTTTGCGTTTCGGGCAATTCGGATGGAAATTCTCAGCGCCTGTTCTGGCGTCTGTTTTTATTTTCAGCGGCATGACTTCCGGCGCTGAATATTCCATAAGGCAGCTTTCCCGTGAAAGGCCGGTAACTTATATAAATAAAATGGCGTATACGGGCAGCCGCATGAACACAGGCGCCATAAAATGGATTCTTGAAAACACGGCCGCGCCAGACAGGGTTTATATATGGGGGGCTGAAACGGGAATCAACTTCATTACTTCAAGAAAATCCGGGCATGCCTTATCTTACGTTTATCCGCTTTACGGCAAAAATCACGGCAATGCCGCCTTGAAAGCTGATTTTTTAAGGTCGTTTTCATCTTCGCCGCCCGAATATCTTATGGACACTTATGGTTTTCTCGCCAATAACGCAGAAAACGACGGCGGCCCTGACGAAATCAGGAATTTCATACGCGCGCATTATTCCGGCCGCTGTGCGGCAGGCGGCTGGGATGTTTACGTGCTGAATAAAAAATAACATTCACGGCACTGGTCTTGTGGCCTGATATCAGCGGTTCATCCTTTTTTTAAGGGTTTCCATAATCGTAACTATGTTCCCGTCCTTTAATGCCGCAAGCACTCCCAAATATACCGCCGAAGAAACGGCAGCCCCGGCGGCCAGCACAAGCGCATAATGCAAGTGGATAAGCGCCTTAAGGGCAGCCGCAACAGCTGCCATCAGAGCGCCTGCCAAAATATAATTAAGGCTCCGCTTCCTGAACAGCCCGAACCTCATGTATTTTTTCGCGAGTAAAAGCTGGTACGCAACGACAACAGCCTCGGTTATGACAATGGCGATACTGGGCGCAAGATGCCCGATTCTCCCCGCAAGCGCAAGGTTTACGGGCACATTTACCGCTGCGCCTGCCAGTCCTGTCTTTAACAGCGCAGCCTCGTCGTCATTTGCAAGAAGCACCTGTG
>CAYNMZ010000117.1:0-6711 GCA_964398505.1 uncultured Spirochaetia bacterium | reverse complement strand
GGCTGAAAATCCGCGAATATGTAGCCGCCCTTTTCCTCGGCCACAAAGGCGGCCTTGCCAGAGTTCGCGGCTGTCATCATGGCCCTGTAGCTTGTGCCAGTCCTGATTACGCTGCCCCCCGCGGCTTTCGCGGCCTTTTCAGCGGCGGCAGTGACGCTCACCGGCACTGCCACGGTAGCGCCCTTGTTGGCGCCAAGGAACAGGGTCATCATCATCAAGAGCCCGTCGTCCTCCTCAAGGACGCGGCCCTTGTCGTCGACCACGAAAATTTTCTGGCCCCCCGCGTCTATCATTATGCCCGCGTCAGCCTTCAGTGTCTTTACCATCTCGGAAATCTTTTCAAGCGACTCCCTGAACTTTTCGCCGGTCCTCGTCAGGTGCCGCTCGTCAGTGTAGGCGTTCAGGGCTATAACTTCGCAGTTAAGCTCGCCAAGTATGGAAGGGAAAATGTGTAGCGCGCTGGAGTTGGAATAGTCTATTATCACCCTGAACGCGCGCTTTTTTATGGCGTCCGTATTCACGCATTTCATGAATCCTTCCCTGTAATACTCAACCGCGCGCGGCGGGTAGCTTATTACGCCCACCTTGTCGTTTTCCACCCTCCTGTATTCCTCCCTGAAAAAAGATGACTCTATTGATTTTTCCTGCGACAGCGATATATCCAGCCCTTCGCTGTCAAAGAACTTTATGTCTATCATTTTCGCGTCATAAGGCGACTTCCTTATATGCATGCCGCCCGCTACCTTCAGCGACTTGGCTATGTATTTGGTGACGGGCAGCGGCATTATCCTCGCGTCATAGATATTCACGCCGGCCGACAATATGCCGGACATTATGCCGCGCTCTATCATAAACGAGCTCCTGTGATAGTCCCTGGATATCAGCACATAGGCGCCTTTCGCCAGCGCCGAGGCGTAGGCCGCGCCTATCTTGGCGCCTATTTCAGGCGTCAATTCCGTATTCGCCGCAGCCGTTATGCCGTAAATGTCAAAAAGCCTGTTGCTCCAGCGCTCGCCCCATATAAGCGAGGATGACACTATGGAATAATCGTCCACTTTCTTGCCGGGCCAGAGTTTCACTTCAGGCTTCACTATTGTTTCCTTGCCAATGAAACAGTTGTCGGAAATGACAGCCCCGACCCCGATGTACGCCTTCCAGCGTATCTTGTTCCTGCTTCCTATCACGGCTTCCTTTATGTCAGTTTCCTTCTCAATGGTGTTTTTGTCCCATATCACAGACTTCACTATCTTCGCGCCGCTGTCTATGTAGCAGTCCGGGCCTATGACAGAGTCCGATATCTCGGCGCCTTCCTCTATCACTGTCCTGTCTCCTATTACGACAGACCCCGTTAGTTTTACCGAAGCCGCTATTTTTACGTCCTTTCCCGTCCATACATCCCTGCCTATACCGCCTTTTCTCTCGCCCTTTATAGGGCAGTCAATCGCTCCCGAGAGTATCTCCTCATGGGCATGCCGGTATTCGGCCAGGGTGCCTATGTCCTTCCAGTAGCCGCTTCCAGTAAACCCGTAAATCGCCTTTTTTTCCCTCAAAAGCAAGGGGAAAAGGTCCTTTGAGAAGTCAAAATTCGTGTCATCAGGTATGTTTTCCCATATACGCGGGGAAAACACATAAATGCCAGTATTAATTGTGTCCGAGAAAACTTCTCCCCATGACGGCTTTTCCAGGAGCCTGGTTACCCTGCCGTCTTTTTCAGTTACAACTATGCCGTAACGCAGCGGGTCAGTTGATTTTGTAAGCACTATCGTCGCGAGAGCCGATTTTTTCCTGTGAAACTCAAGCGCTTCAGAAAGATTAAAATTGGTCAGGACGTCACCGCTCACAATGATGAAATCGTCCCCTAAAAATCCTTTTTTCGCCAGCGTTATGCAACCCGCTGTGCCAAGGTCCCTGTCGGAAGTTATATAGTCAATCTTAACCCCGAATTCCGAACCGTCCCTGAAATACCCGGTGATGGCCTCGGGCTGAAAGAAAAGCATCATGGATATTTCCGTGATGCCGTGTTTTTTAAGCAGGTTTATGATGTGCTCCAGCATGGGCGTATTCATTACGGGGCACATGGGCTTTGGTATGTTGGTTGTCAAAGGCCTAAGTCGGGTGCCGAAACCGCCGGCGAGTATTATGGCTTTCATCCCTGTATTTCTCCTGTTCCCGGACTCTATGAATACCGGTGTCTTTTTGAATATAGGAATATTATAGAACAGGTTTTGATTTTGTCAAATGGCAATAAATGCGCTTTAACAAGAAGGCCTTGATGCCCCGGCACATGAAAATATCAGTCAATTGCCGGCACCTGTTTTTCACTGCCTTTGGATTTTGGTTTATGGATTATGGTTTTTTGCCCAAAGTTCACGGCAGCTTGATGTCTTCCCCGCCCTTTATGTCCAGTATGTCGTTTAATGTCACGAACTTGAACTTGTTCAGGCTGTGGTGTATGACTTTCAGGAATTTTAAGGCCACAACGCGCCTGCCCGCCTCAGCGCTGTCTGTGCCGCACCTTACGACCTCAGCTATCGCCTTGCAGCAGCAGGACAGGCCCGGGAGCGGCAGGTACATGCTTATGGCCACAAATTTCTTTTCCGGAATATCCTCGTGCGAATACATGAGCAGGCCCGATTTGGAGACATTTATCGCGCCGCTTTCGCTGAATTCTTTAAATATCTTTTCAGGGTCAAAATGCTTCACAAGCGCCCTGTCAGCCTCGTCATCCTCCAGTATCCTGTAACGCACCTTTATATTCACTGCCACCCTGGGGTAATCCCTGCGCTCCTGCGGCAGCAGGAGCTCGGCTTCCTGTTTTTCTTCCTTTTCATCCCTTGTCATTTTTCTTCCTTGTAATCCGAAATTATACCGGGCCATCGGCCTCTTTTATTTCAAGCAGTTCGTTCAGGTTCAGATACCTGTAATTCTTGAGGTTATGGTGCATTATCTTATGAAATTTAAGCGCCACAGTATACAGCCATTTGCTCGCGTCATTGGAACGCTCCCTGCGTATTACCTCAGCGAGCGCCTTGCAGTTGCATGAAATCCCCGGTATGGTTATATACATGTTCACCGCAATATAGCTTTTTGCCGGTATTTCCTCGTTCGTGTACATCAAAATTCCGTTTTTTGAAACGTCCTTGGTCTGCGCTTCCTCGTATTTCTCAAGAAGCTTGTCAGCGTCAAAAGAGCGTGTCATGGCGCGCGCCGCTTCATCCTGTTCAAGCACCCTGTAGCGGACAGCCAAATTCATCGCTACGCGCGGAAATTCCCTTTTTTCCACAGGTATGCTTAGTTCCGCATTATTTCTTTCCTCTTCCATGGTTCCTCCCCCATTGCCTTATTTTGTATATGCAATTATACACACTTCCGGCAAAAATGAAAAGCAAAAAAGAGTTTTCGCGTTTTCATTCCCATTAATTGCACCTTTTGGTTTTCAGTTTATAGATTATGGCTTTGGGGTTATGGCTTTTTAGTTTTTTTGCCTACATGCATTTTGAATACCCGCATACCCTGCACACATTGCAACCGCCTTCGTGCTCAAGCGTGGTTCCGCATTCGGGACTAGAGGCTGTTTGTTTTGCCTAGCCGTCAGGCGAAGGCAAAACATTACAGCCTCTGATCCCGGATGTTAGATGCTGTTTATTTTGCCGAGCCGCAGGCGAAGGCAAAATATTACAGCATCTTATACGCTACATGCATTTTGAATACCCGCATACCCTGCACACATTGCAGCCGCCTTCGTGCTCAAGCGTGGTCCCGCATTCGGGACACGTTTCACCCAGCATCTTTTGCCCTAAGGTTTCCTTGAACACAAATTTTTCCTTGTTGCCCGCCTTGTCGTGCAGGTATTTTTCCATGGCTATGCCGATCGCGTCAGGACACGAAAGCACAATGCCGCCCTCCTGCCAGGCAGGCGCGGGGCACCTGGTGCCGCGCAAATGCTTTATTATTGATTCGGGCTTTACTCCGGCCCTTAAAGCCGTTGAGACAAGCCTTGATATGGCCTCAGACTGCGCGGCAGCGCAGCCGCCCGACTTGCCCATAGCAGTAAAGACCTCGCAAAGGCCGTCCTCATCCTCGTTTATGGTCACATACAGGTTGCCGCAGCCTGTTTTCATTTTAATAGTCTGGCCGTAGGTGACTGACGGCCTTTTTCTGGGCTCTATTTCCGCGTGCGGCGAGTGCCTGTCAACGGCTTTTGAAGCCTGCGTCTTGCCGGAAACCGAAACTGTCAGCACCTGGCTGTCCCTGGAGCCGTCCCTGTATATTGTCACACCCTTGCAGCCCGCCTCATACGCGAGCATATAAACTTTCCTTACATCATCCACTGTGGCGTCATTGTTAAAGTTGACCGTCTTTGAAACCGCGTTGTCCGTATATTTCTGAAAGGCCGCCTGCATTTTAACGTGCCATTCCGGCGAGATGTCATGGGCAGTCACATAAACTTTTCTTATATTCTCAGGAACTTCCCTGATTTTTCCCACATTTCCGGTTTCGCCTATTTTCATCATCAGGCTGTCGGAGTAAAAGCCTTCCTTCCTGGCGCGTTCAAGGAAGAACCTGTTCACTTCCGGAAGCTTGTCATTGTCCATTACTGTCTTTGTGTAGGCCACGGCAAAAAGCGGCTCAACGCCCGATGAACATGAGGCGATCATGGAAAGCGTGCCTGTCGGCGCTATGGTCGTCAATGTCGCGTTCCTCAGCTTTTTTCCCCTCTTTTCATGCACAGAACCCGCGAAATTCGGGAAAACCCCGCGTTTCTCGGCAAGTTTCAGCGAGGCGGCCTCAGCTTCCTCATGAACGAATTTCATGACTTTTGAAGCGAGTTCCACGGCTTCTTCGGAGGAATACGGTATGTCAAGCTGCAGCAGCATATCAGCCCAGCCCATTACGCCGAGCCCTATTTTCCTGTTTCCCCTCACCATGTCTTCTATCTTTTTCAGCGGGTATTTGCTCATATCTATGACATTGTCAAGGAAATGCACGGCCTTATGCACAACGCTTTTCAGCCTGTCATAATCCACCTCGCCGTTTTTCACCATTTGCGCAAGGTTTATGGAGCCAAGGTTGCAGGCCTCATAAGGCAAGAGCGGCTGTTCGCCGCAATTTGATATGACAATGCCGTTCGCGATAAAGGAATGCGTTTGGGGCTCTGTCAAGTCATAGACTTCTTTTTCACCCGTGTACTCGCGGCTCGCCACAATATCCTCCGCCGTTTCACCGTAAAACTCATAGCCCATTATTTCAAGGGCGGTTTTTTTATGTCTCTCATTCAAAAATCCGACGCTTTCAAGAAAACGTTTCATGCTTTGCCTTGAAATATTCAGCTCATACAGGATGCCGTCAAGCTTATATTCCTTCTTTTTCCCTGATTTGTCCGTATACTTAAAGCCCGTCCGCTCAGGCCTGCTCCTGTCATATATGCGGGAAATTATGCCGAGGTTTAAAAGAAGCCTCTGGGTATCCTTTAAAAGTTTCAGCGACTTTGAAGCAAGCCGGACATACCTCCTTGAGCCTCCTGCATCGGCAATAGTCCCGTCAGCGGAGAAAAGCCCCCGCAAAAAACCGCGTACAATGTCTCCGGGTGCCCTGAAAACGCCCTCCGGAACCGTCTTATCACCCGCTTTTTCAGACGACAAACCCAGCCTTGAGAAAAAATCCGTTATAAGCCCGCTGTGATATGACAGGTGATATACACTGTCTTTCCTTTTTACGGGCTTTATTTCACGGCCGTAAAAACTGCCCATTATCTTCATAAAATACGACATAACGTCCATGTCCCCGGAACCAAATGTAAGGCCGAACCTTTTATTGCCGCCATTTTCAATAAGCCATCCGTCTCCTACCGCATAGCCAAGCAGCTCAGCCAGCTCAACGCTCCATTTTTCAGGAAGCCTTGACCTGTATGTGCGGCCATTCTTCCCTTTAACTTCTTTTACAACCTCAAAAGGCAGGCTGTAATCGGAGCCAAAGTATCCTTCCTGCGGCTGTATAAATACCCTGTCCTCACCGACTTTGAGCTCTCCGGCCCGGACCCATCCCCTTGCTGTATATATTTTATGGTCATCTGTCACCTCAATTTCATATCCTGCGCCGGTAGTTATCCTGTAGACTTTCCTTATACCTGATTTAAAGGCCGCGGATATTTCCGTGAGTTTGCACTTCCGCCTTATGGCCACAGCGGTGTTCCCGCCATTTGCCTCCAGCACTGCCTCGTCCGAGAAAACACTTATGCCTCCTGAAGGGTATAATTCCGCGAGGTCCTTCATTCGCATAAGGCCATATTCAGTTGAAACAAGCGCATCGCCGGTGACGCAGGGGTTTGTTGACTCTATCTCGCCCATGTTGGGCGTGGGGTTGTCCCTGTTTATCCTGTCTATGAACACTATCCCCGGGTCGCCGTTCTTCCACGCGTGCTCAACAATCATGGAAAAAATCTCAGCCGCGTCCTCCTCTGCCACCACTTCCTTTGAGCGCGGGTTTATAAGCTCGTATTTTCCCCCTTTCGAGACAGCTTCCATGAATTTGTCCGTGAGCGCGACAGATATGTTAAAGTTGGTTATTTCCTTGTCGTCCGCCTTGCAGGTTATGAACTCCCTTATGTCCGGGTGGTCCACGCGCAGAATGCCCATGTTTGCCCCGCGCCTTGTGCCGCCCTGCTTTATGGCCTCGGTCGCGGCGTTAAAAACCTTCATAAAGCTTACCGGC
>CAYNMZ010000116.1:1756-6774 GCA_964398505.1 uncultured Spirochaetia bacterium | reverse complement strand
AGGTATAAGGGACCACAGGCTGCTCATGGATACAATGTACGAGCCTGACAGGATGTACCAGCTATACGGCGACAAGGTCAGGCACCTCCTGAATTTCAGGGACGCCATGACCTCGCCCGAGTTTTTTGAGAAATCAAAGGAACTCGGCAAAAAGAACGTTTCAAAGTGCTTTAAGGACGCTTTTGTCGGCATTACCCCATTGAAATCCGTGCTTTTAAAGGGCTACCTGCTATTTACCGGCGGGAGCAGGACGGCAAGGGTATTTGACGACACGGAAAAAGCAAAAGACTGGCTGGCCGAAGGCTGAACTCAGCTTTTTGGACGTAAAAAAATAATCCGTATAATTTATGCACTTTTCTCTTAATTTATGCTACACTGTTTGCCATGACACCAACACAGGACAGCTTTAACGGACTTGGGATCGCGCCGGGTATACTTGAAGTATTATCCAGGCTGAAATTCACGGTTCCCACACCAATACAGTACAAGGCCATACCCGTGGCAGTAACGGGCACTGACATCATAGGCATAGCGCAGACAGGCACGGGAAAAACCCTTGCTTTCGGCATACCCATGATACAGAGGCTCGCGCAGATGCAGTCCGGCCGCGGGCTTGTGCTCGTGCCCACGCGCGAGCTTGCCATACAGGTAAACGAGACCATGCTGAAGCTTGCGCCCGCTTTTAAGATGAAAACCGTTGTCCTCATAGGCGGCCAGTCCATGGTGCCTCAGATGCAGGGCCTGCGCCTGAACCCCAGGGTGATAATAGCCACCCCGGGCCGCCTGCTCGACCATATGGAAAGACGCACCGTAAAACTCGACGACATAAAAGAACTTGTGCTTGACGAGGCTGACCGCATGCTTGACATGGGTTTCATGCCGCAGATACGCGAGATACTGCGGCATATACCTAAGGAACGGCAGACCATGCTTTTTTCCGCCACTATGCCCGCTGACATCGTTGACATAGCCTCAAAACACATGAAAATGCCCGTAAGGACCGAAATAGCGCCGCAAGGCACGGCTGCCGAGACAGTGTCACAGGAAATATTCGTTGTCAGGGGCGACCTGAAAATGACAATGCTCCAGGAAATACTGAGGCAGTACACCGGCTCAGTCCTGCTTTTTACGCGCACTAAACGTGGGGCCGCAAAAGTCACCAGGAGCCTAAAGGCCGCGGGTTTTTCAGCCGCGGAGATACACTCCGACCGGTCCATGGGCCAGCGAAAGGAAGCGCTGTCAGGGTTTAAGTCAGGCAGGTTCAGGATACTTGTGGCGACAGACATAGCGGCCCGCGGCATTGACGTGACAGGAATAGAGCTTGTGATAAACTACGACCTGCCTGACGAACACGGCAATTACGTCCACAGGATAGGAAGGACCGGCAGGGCCGGCATGAATGGCCACGCCATATCGCTCGCGACACCGGACCAGGCCTCGGACGTTCGGCAAATAGAGAAGATAATACACATGAACATACCTGTTTCAACCCATCCTAAGGTGCCTACGGAGAAATTTCCTTCAACAGGTTCGGGGCCGGGGGTTCTTTTCTCAAGTTCCAGGCGCCACAACAAGATGCGCCAGCGCGCAAGGCCCTGGCGCTGACAATCAAAGCGCGGTTCTATTCTTTCCGCGCATGCCCCTTATGCCTTTGATTATATCCCTGACCCCTCTTTTCACGAGCCATTTTATCAGCCTTCTCATCATTTCCGGTGTGGCCCCGGGATAATCCCGCGAAACTCGCGGCAAAAACTCCCTGTAATCCCTCCGGATAGCCAGCGAGGCAAGTTCCCGGGGCTTGAAAGCCGATAATATCGCCGCGAGCGCCTTTGCCGCGAACACCACGGAAAGGTCATTGCCGCGCATAAAATTGTCTATGAACGGGGCAGGATTGTCGTTCATGGCCCTTATGGCCCTGTCAAGAAGCCTGTTGTCAATGTTTTTCAGTATGTCGGAAACAAAGTAATGAAGCTCGTATCCGGGATACCTTGCCAGGGCTATCTGCCGCGAATAGTCAATCCTGCGCTTTTTAAAGCCCCGTACCGCGCATTTTACAAGTATCTCCGCCTCGTCCAAGGCGCGGAGCAGCCCGTAACCGCTGGACGGAAGCGGTGACGAGCATGAATCCCCGCAGAAAAACACCCGGCCCATTGAGAAATATCTCCTGGCATTCAAAGGTATGTTGCCGCTTATTGTTGATACCACGCGCCCCCCCAGTTTCCTGTATCTTATATATGCAGAAAGCGCGGTCTTCGCCTTTTTTGCAGTGCTTTTGTCAAGCGCCCTGAAGAAGAAACATCCCGCAAGCGCGGCAGACCGTGAATACGGAAGCAGCCAGAAATATTCCCTGCCTCCGGGGCCGGCGTCAAATATCACAGCCGATTCAGGATCACTGATTTTCAGCCCTTCCAGCTCAACGGCATGGCACCCCATGCTCCCTGAGCGCACAAGAGCGCCGCTGAATTTTTTTTGCAAAGACGATCCCGCGCCTGAAGCGTCTACCAGGTAGAGGGCCGAATATGTGTTCCTGTCTGTCTTGACAGCCACCGACCCCCTGCGTCTTGTATACCCCTTAAAATTTTCGCCTTCCGAGATTACCGCCCCGGCCTTTTCCGCCCTTTCCTTAAGCAGGGCAAGCAATTTGTCCGTGTCCAGTATCGCCGATTTTGAATATGTAAAATCATACCTTCCGCCATAGCGTCCGGAGAATGTGAGTTTTTTTATTTTATTTTTTACGGCGCGCCTGAAGCCGCGCTTTATGATTTCATCGTACCAGGTTATCCACGACCTGGGTTTCCCTGTAACCCGCGCCTTTTCGGCAAGATAAACGGAAAATCCTGCTTTGGCCAGGCCTGCAGCCGCTGTCAGGCCCGCGGGCCCGCCACCAATAATGAAAAAATCAGTTTTTATCATTTACGCGCTTTCAGCCGTAAAAGCAAATATACGCCGTGTCAGCTCCTGCCTCTACCTCAAACCTTGCTCCGGCTTCCACAATAAATTCTTCGCCTGCCCTGCAGGTTTTCCATTCCCCGCCCGGCAGCCTGTACCTGAGGACGCCTTCCGTGATTTTCATCGTTTCCTTCGTGGAAGTGGAAAAACTGTATTTCCCCGGCTCAATAACACCCGCTGTCGCGCTGCCCGCGGCCGTTGAAAAGCTCAGGCTCTGTACTTTTCCGTCAAAATATGAATTGTGCTTCATTGTTTTCCCCTGTTATCCGGCTTCTATAAGCCTTTTTATTCCTCATATCCCCCCCGGGCTGAAGTCACGGGGTGTTTTACTTTATTATCGTATAAGCCCCGCCTTTCCTGGGTTTCGCGTCGGCTGTCTCGGCCTTGTATCCGAGCGCGAAAGTGTAAAGCGGCTTATAACCCCCGGGAATTTTCATCCTTTTTACAAGTTCCTCGCCTGCAGACGACTCAAACAAAATCATGTTAGACTGCATCCAGCACGTCCCAAGGCCAAGGGATTCGGCAGCGATAAGCATGTTTTCCACGGCCGCGGCGCACGACACGGCAGCCATTTCATCCGCAGTGTCGCCCGAGACTATCACGGCGCAGGGCGCGCCGTGAAATATCCTGAAGGAAGTGTCCTCCTCAGCCACTTTCGCGGCCTCACCGCCCCTTTTCATTATCTCATCCTTAAATAAAGCCGTCAGTTCCTCCAGAAAACCCTGGTTCTGTATGACCGTAATGTGCCATGGCTGCCTGTTCATGGCGCTCGGCGCGTAAAGCCCTGATTCTATTATGGCCAGAAGGTCCCTTTCCATAATCTGCTCCGGCTTGTATGCCCTTATGCTGCGCCTGTGCTTTATCACCTTTATAACATCATTTGTTGACGCGTTCCTGAACCTTGACGCGCCGCTGTTCCAGCTGAAATTGACAAATTCAGCCGCTTCATCGGCAAAAACAGGCGCAGCAAAAAGCGCTGCCAGCGCCAGTAAAGCCACCCTCAAAGTATTCATGCCTGCCTCCTGTTATGGTTTTTCAGTTATACCAGGGCCAGTGGGCAGAAGAATAACGCCAGTTAAAGCCCAGCCCTATGGTAATCCCGGAAAAATCCGCGCTGTAGGCTGTCGGGCTTCCCTTTACCATGCCCGACAACTCCGCGCCTGCAGTATCGTAAACCTCCAGCTTCCCCGCGTCAGCGTACGAGTAGCTTAACAACGCGTCCAGAAGGAAAGAAGATGAAAAATGGTAAGAAAGCCTCAGGGGCGCCTCAAACACGAAACAATGCGCGCCTGCCTTGTAACTTCCTGAGCCTGACCCTCCTGTCTTTGTCTCGCCTATTGAGGCATAACCCCATCCGCAGTAAAGCCCGCCGCCAACGGACATTTTGCCGTCAAAGAATTCAAACAAAAGAGGCACACCTGCCAGCACGCGGCAAAAAGAACCTGAGAAAACAGTCTTAACATCAAGGCCCGCCTCTTGGCCTTCGGCGTAACCTTCAAAAATCCTTGTATGCGAGATCCTGCCGCCTATGCCCCACCATGTGTAATACCAGTAAGCGCCGTCAAGGCCGGCGGTTATACCGCCTAAAACCGTGTTCTTTGATGAAGCTCCGTAATCAACGCACAGGGAATTTATCCTTGAATTGACCCCGTCAAGCCCGTGGGACGAATAACCTGCCCATATCTCAAAATTCCCGCTTGCGAAAAGCGCAGAAGCCATAAAAAACAGGTAAATCACAACGGCCGCACGTTTCATAACCCCTCCTTTTATTCTCAATATTTTTATAGGCATCATTTATTCCGGGCTTTCAGTTTTTTGGTTTATGGATTATGCCTCCGGTTTCCGGCTCACTTCCCATAAACCTCCCTCAATACCGTCTCTGCCCATTCCTTCCTGTAAGTGGCGAGCCCCTCAGGCCAGGCGGGATGGACACCGTCGCGCGAAATCATGGATTCGTCATTTTTGTATATTTCCCAAAAGTCCGGCCCCTTTATTACCTGCGGAAATTCCGAGTATATCCTCCTTATCGCCCTGTTCAAGGCCGGCGCGTTCCTTTTTATTTCCTCCAC
>CAYNMZ010000116.1:0-1656 GCA_964398505.1 uncultured Spirochaetia bacterium | reverse complement strand
GACTGCGGCAGCTTTCCTCCGGGCGCCGAGTTTATTTCAACCGTATATGCCCCAGGCAGGTTATGGCCCGGGCTTTCTACGGCAGTTATAAGCGTATGGTCATACGGCGAAGTGTCGTTGTTGTACCAGATGAGAAGGACTTTTTCCCTTTTTTCAGCAGGGACAGCCGACAGGTCATAAGCAACCCAGGCCGGCTTTTTAGGCGAGGGTTCGGCACAACTCACCCACTGCGACGCAAATGAGCCGTCGTTTGCGGCCGTAGCAGGCGTTCCGAGCATGCATTCGGAATCCGCGTAAGCAGGAGCGCCGAAGCTTATCAGCTCCATAGCCTGCGGCGGCACCGCCCTTTTCGCGCAAGCCGCGGACAAAGCCGCGAAGGCACACAGGAACGCAATTGCCTTTTTTCTCATTTCAATTCCTCCGTTTTTTATGCGGACATCATTTTATCACAACAGCGTCTTCAGGCAATACAGTATTTGATTTTCCCGGTTTTAACTGTTAAAATCCTTTTAAGGCCTTGCGTCCGGACTCCGGGTCCCGGATTCCGGAACGACAAAACATCCGGAGGCATACAATGCCGTCAAAAAAATACGTTGCCGCGATAGACCAGGGCACAACTTCCACGCGTTTCCTCATTTTCAGCCGTTCCGGCGAAATAGTTGCGGGCCACCAGATGGAGCACAGGCAGATTTACCCCAAGGCCGGGTTCGTGGAGCATGACGCTGCTGAAATCTGGAAAAATACGGCCGAATGCGCAAGCCAAGCGCTGGCAAAATCAGGCATTAATACCTCTGAAATCGCCTCAATAGGCGTGACAAACCAGCGCGAGACCACGGTTATATGGGACAGGAACACGGGAAAGCCGCTGTATAACGCGATAGTGTGGCAGGACATGCGTACGGCTGAAATGATCGGAAAATTCGGCGACAAGAACCGCTTTATGAAAACCACAGGACTCCCGCTTGCCACTTACTTTTCCGGGCCGAAGATAAAATGGCTGGTTGAAAACGTGCCTGAAATACGTAGGGCGGCAGGTGAAGGCACGGCCCTTTTCGGCAACATGGACACATGGATAATCTGGAACCTGACCGGCAGCCATATAACCGACCCCACAAACGCCTCGCGCACCATGCTCATGAACTTAAAAACTCTTGAATGGGACAAAGACATGCTTAAGGTGTTCGGCATACCCGAAAGCATGCTTCCCAAGATACGTCCGTCAAGCGACCCCAGCGGCTACGGCCTGACAAAGAAAGACGGGCCTCTCAAGGCTGAAATACCTGTAATGGCCGACCTCGGCGACCAGCACGCCGCTCTTTTCGGGCAGGCATGTTTTGACGCGGGCGACGCCAAAAGCACTTACGGCACAGGGTGCTTTCTCCTGCTGAACACAGGCAACAAGCCCGTCTTTTCAAGAAACGGCCTGATAACTACAGTGGGCTATAAGATCGGCGACGAGCCCGCGGTTTACGCGCTTGAAGGCTCAATCGCCATAGCAGGCTCGCTGGTCCAGTGGGTACGCGACAGGCTTGGGCTCATAAAAACAGCTCCGGAAATAAACGAGCACGCGTCAAAATGCGAGGATAACGGTGGCGTGTACTTTGTCCCGGCTTTTTCAGGGCTCTTTGCGCCCTACTGGCGGCCGGACGCGCGCGG
>CAYNMZ010000115.1:0-6817 GCA_964398505.1 uncultured Spirochaetia bacterium | reverse complement strand
AACACACCTGCCGGCATTGCTGAAATGTCAATAGAAGGCCTGAAACTTTCCGCCTTTCGCGGCGACCTTGAAGGCGCGCAAAGGCATGTCAATGAGGGATGGCTTGAGCGCGCTTCAAATTTTCAGTCAATGCAGGTGCTTTACCGGGCGATGGAATCAGGGAACCCGGCAATTATAAGGTACCTTGTCATGAAAGGCGCGGGCGGAAGGAACAACGCGGTTTTCAGGGAAATAGCGCTGGGAAGGTTTAACCAGGCTGTTCTTTCCGCGTTAAATGTGGACGAGGCGATGATTCTAAACCCGCTGGCTGTTGCCATAACTCTCCGTGACAGGGAGACGGTTAAGGCAATGGTTGAGTGTATGGCAAGCGGCGTGTCCGCGTGGGAGCAGGAAAACAAGACTGTCATGATGTGGGCGGCGGTCAGTGACGACCTGGAGATGCTCGATATCCTGGCCCACTACGGCGCGGATGTGAACAGGCAGGGCCAGCGCGGCTATTTTGCCCTGGACGAGGCCATGGAATGCGGCTTAAGGCGGGCCCGCGGCGTGTCAAACAAAGGCTCGTTCTTGAGCTCGCGCTTCTGGGAGGCGGCAAACTGCGGGAACAGGGAAAAAGTCAGGCAGTACATGGCCGTATTCAGGGAAAGGGCGCTTAACAATACGGGCATGATAAGGGCAATCGCGCGCATGGGCGGCAGGTCAAGGATGCTGGAAGGCGTTGAGGCGAAACTGTCAGGCGCGAATCTCGTTTTTCGTGAATCGTGCAGGGAAGACATGGCAGTTAAGTATTTTATTGATGTTTTACTGGCAAGATGACTGGCAAAACAGGCGAGTTTTGGGATTTTTAAAGTCAAATTTTGACATTTACACAGTATTGCCCGGATTTACGCTTTTGTTTACTTGTCTTTTCTCCTGGCACGTGGATTGCATATATTTCAGGTGACGGGTATGCCTGCAGCCGTCAGTCAACTCTCAAAATTATAGGAGGAAAAATGGAAAATCTTTCGCCCAAGGAATTCAAGGAAGTCATAAGAAGCTTGCACGATTTTGAGAACCCGCCCGCAGTTATGGTGTTCGGCGAACCGGGCATAGGCAAGAGTTTCGCGGCAAAGGAAATAGCCGAGGAGCTGGGCAGGGCATATATGCCGCTGTCCCTGGGAAGGCTGGAGGCATATGACATAAAGGGCATGCCTGACCTGTCAAAGGAATTCATGGAGTGGAAGCCGCCAGTGATATGGGAGGAGATAATAAAGGCCGGCGGCAACGTGCTTCTGCATTTTGACGAGTTCACGCTCGCGGACGAGGCGGTACAGGGCGCTGTGCTGGATATTATCCAGATGAAGAAAATAGACGACAAGAAACTGCCTGATAAAACCATGATAGTCATCTCCGGCAACATGGGCGGCGATGACGGTACCTTCGCGAAAGTCATCACCTCCGCGCTCACGGGCGGCAGGGCGATCATATTCAGGATGAAAAAGCCCACGGTCAGGGAATGGGTTGCTTACCAGAAACCCTCAAAACTGATTGAAAATTTTCTGGAAGCCAATTCCTCGCATCTTTACCGCGGCCCTAATACCGCTGAGCCGTTCGCGCCATGGTCCTGCCCCAGGTCATGGTCATTGCTTGACTCCGTGATAAAAAAACTCAAGCTGGAGGACGCGGGAAGCAGGCGCAGCCTTGCCATGTTCGCGCGCGGCGTGCTGTCCGAGGACACGGTAAACCATTTCCTTGATTATGCGGAAAATACGGTCATAGACGCCTCAAAGGTGGCTTCAGGCGACCCTGCGGCGACAAGAAAATTCCTGGAAGCTGACAATTTCAGGCAGTCAGGCATAGTGAAGGAAATCGCGAAAATGGAAGTCAAGGTGAGGGCGAAAAAACGCGAGATGCTCCAGGCTTTCCTGGACATGATGGTAAAAAATTCCCTTCCAAAGGAAATGGTCGCGCTGTTTGCCGAGGAACTGGTAAAGCACGACCCGGAAACACTTGTAAAGCTTACGGTAGCGGGTGTGCCGCTTGACTCATGGGCTGACAAGCTGGCGTTTGAATTGACATAAACAAGTTGACAGTTGACGGTTGACAAGTTGACTGCAGGAACAAAACTGTAGGCATAAAAATAGAGGGGAGAAGAAATAGCTGATATCAGGAGTTTTGAGGAAATAGAAAGTTGGCAGAAAGCAAGGGTTCTTTTAAGGGAAACCTATTCAGTTACAAAAAGCGGGGAGTTTGGCATGGACTTTGGCCTGAAAGACCAAATACGCAGGGCCGCAGTGTCTATAATGTCAAACATAGCAGAAGGTCTTGAAAGAAGGAGCAGGGCTGAATTTGCCAGGTGCCTTTTGATAGCAAAGGGCTCGATAGCGGAAGTTAAGACCCAACTTTATATCGCTCTTGATTCGGGGTATACAAGCGAGGAAAAAATGAAAAAAATGTATTTAATGGCGGACGAAACAGGAAAGAAAGTGTTCTGGCTTTACAAGTATTTGAAAAAAGAAGGCGGGTAGGTAGTTGGTATTTACTGTCAACCGTCAGCTGTCAACTTGTCAACATTGGAGGATATATGAATACAGGATTCGGCTTAGATACGAAAGTTGAAGACTCCATCCTGCCCATCGACTATTTGTTAATCAACTACCGCACCCGTCTTTTCGGCGCCTTGCTGGTCTTGCTTGAGAAATACCCAACCGATACCATTGACACGGCCGGCGTCACTGTCAGGGACAGCAGGGGAACGCTTGCCTACAATCCGGATTTCATGGCAGGGCTTGACTTTCAGGGCAGGTGTTTCATGCTTATGCATGAGGCGTCCCACCTGCTGTTGTCTTCAATATCCAGGGGCTTGAACAAGCAAAAGGAGTTCTGGAACCTTGCTACGGACATAATAATAAACGAGATGCTGGAGTCGAATTTTGGAATCAAGGGGCCGAAGGACATCTTCAATTTCGCGTCGCTGGAAAGGATGAAGCTGGCAAAGCCCGGCTCTGTGATGCTCAAGGAGAAGGCCGCT
Organism: uncultured Spirochaetia bacterium; assembly: GCA_964398505.1. Taxonomy (GTDB): domain Bacteria; phylum Oederibacteriota; class PGYV01; order PGYV01; family CAYNMZ01; genus CAYNMZ01. The sequence continues at coordinate 3,807 of CAYNMZ010000115.1, read as the reverse complement.
GAGGACATATATGGCCTGCTTGTAAACGGCGTGAAAAAAATCAAGGTAAAAAGGTATTTGAAGGAGGAAAAGGGGGTAAAAAGCGTCGTAAAAATCGCGGAAGTGGAGACAAAGGGCGGCGGCAAATTCGCCTTCCGTTTTTACGGCGAGCCATTTGACGACGAGAATATTGACCCCAGGCTAAAGGGCAGGATAGAGGAGCTTGTCAGGCAGGGAATAGACAATTCCTATGGCTTTGAGGCGGGCTCCATGCTCAGGCAGTTAAAAAGGGTTTTTGGCGTTTATTTCCCGTTTGAGATGGTGCTTAAAAAGATTTTTGAGCGCAGGGATTTTGACTTTTCGCGCGGCAACAGGCGATTCCACGCGGACAAGACTTTCTTTCCCAGGCGGAAAAACGAAAAGTTCAGGGTTTACGCGGCTGTTGACGTGTCAGGGTCATGCGCTGAACTGACAGAGAAGTTCCTGGCATACATAACTGCCCTGCCTGAGTTCGAGGAAGTGGTGTTTTTTGACACGCGCATAGTAAAAGTCATGAAAAAGGGCGAGCCGATGCCGTCCGCAATGTCAGGTTACGGCGGCACTGACATGAACCCGGTGTTTGAAAGGTGGATAAGGAAGGAAAAGGAAAGCAGGGGCGTGAAGCTGAATTTCGTGGGCCTGACAGACGGGGAGATACCCGCTGTGGCGCGCCTGCCAAAGACACAACCCCTGGTTTTTACGGTTCATGTTGAAGTGCCTGGTTGCAGGAACATAAGGATAAAATCATAGCGCACAGGTGTCCGGGGGCCCGGCGGTTCATATGGGCCTAAAGCCAGCCTGTAAGCGGAAAGGGAAGCCATGGGCGGAATTTATATAACTGACCGTAATGTCCGGGATTTCACAGACAAGGGCGACGCGGCGGGCCTGGACAGGTACCTGTCCGGGAAGCCGCAGGGCCATATCAACGCCTGCTACGGCTACCTGGGCGGCATGTACCATATGTGCGTTCCAATACGCACATGCCTTACGTACGCGGCCATGGAGAATAAGGCCTCCTGCGCGCGGGTGATGATGAATCACGGCGCTTGTTTTGACGAGGTAAAGCATCCGCTTTACAAGCAGGCAAAAAACCCGGTAAGCGAGGCTGCTGCGCCGGAAATCAGGCGCATGCTCCTGGCAGAGCTTTTACTGCGGGCCTTACGCGGGCAGAGGTATGTTTCAGGGGCCAACAGCTTTTACTTGCCGGTCAGGCAGGGGGTTGGGGAAGCGCCGGCGCTTATGTCAGGCGCAAAAAGCAAAGGCGCGTCAAGGTTCATGCCGGAGAGCCTGGCCCGGGCGCTGGCCATGGAAGATACTGTGACAGCAGGCAGGATACTGGAAGCTGCGGCCGTGCCGCGCTGCGGCGGATTTCAGTTTAAAGGAGGGGAAACGTGAAGCTTGCCTTTATTTCCGATATTCACGCAAACTACGATGCCCTGCAGGCCGTCCTGGCCTATATCCGGCAGGTCGAGGCCTCGCGGATATACTGCTGCGGCGATATCGTAGGATATGGCGGCCAGCTGAATGAATGCGTAAACGCACTGCGCGATGCAGGCGCTATATGCGTCAAGGGCAACCACGAGGAGTTCCTGCTCGGCCGAAGGCAAGGAGAGCGGTTTGGCGGAGCCGCAGGCGAAGCCATTGAGTGGCAAAAAGGCATCATAACCAAGGCAAACAAGCAGTTTTTGGGGAGATTGCCGGCAGCGCTGGTTATAGGGGGCGTTTCTATCCGTATGTGCCATGGTTCGCCTTCCGAGCCTGAGGACTTTATATACGTCCTGAGCGAAAGCGCCACAATAGAGGCGTTCAATTCGTTTGGGGAGCAGGCCTGCGTCATAGGCCACTCGCACATGCCCGTAGCATACAGGCGTCATGTGAAATACCGCTATCATGAGGAAATCCTTGACGAAGTAATCCGGATTGAGGACGGATATAAGTATATTATAAACGTCGGCAGCGTGGGCCAGCCCAGGGACGGCGACCCAAGGGCGTGTGCATATATATATGATACGGAAGAGAAAGTGTTTGTCAGGAAACGGATAGAGTATGACGTGGCAGCTGCGCAGAAGAAGATTGTGTAAGCCGGCTTGCCGGGCTACCTGGCGCTCAGGCTAAAATCCGGCGGCTGACACGGCATTTCTGTTTTGTTATTAATTGTAAATTTCCGAGGAGGACCTATGCGTTTAAAAACCTGTTTCTTACGCGTTACAAATGACTTGCTTATCGAGTACGACCAGTCTACGGAACATAGGGCGTTCAAGAAGGCCGACCGGATGCTCAGGAAGTACGGAGCGTGCCTTGGCGACATGGTCGAGAACATGTACGGATATGACTCGACCATGCTGCCGGCTTATTCGCCGCGCCAGCGCAAGGCGTTTTTAAAGAGCCTGCTTGGCAGCGCAAAGAAAACAAAAAGGCGTTTTTACCATGACTTTTAAGGGTTTTTACAACGCGAGAGCCAACAGCGAAAAGGAGGGAAACATGAGGATAAATTCAAGGACAACTGCGGTGTCCGAAACAGACGGCCTTTTTGAGGCGATGACTGGCGAGGGGATAGCGAATGTCTCGTTTGACGACGAGATTCCGCGCTTCTTTGCGTTCATAAGCGAGGAGCCGGAACTTATCAAGAGGGGAACAAAAAATGACCTGCACTGATGCCGTGCTCATGATGAGGACAGGCGGGCATGATTCCGGCAGGCAGGCTTCCGGAGAGGAAGGCAGGATGTCATTTCTGGATAGGGAACTGCATGACGCTTTCATGTCGGGCGATATGATGCTTTCGCAATCGCTGGTCCGTGCCGGTGCCAGCATGGGCAGGGCCAGGATGCCGAGCGGACAGCCGCTGCTCATGCGTTTCATGGCCAGGAATGACATCGAAAAAATGAAACAGGTGATGGCACTAGGGGGGCCGGATGTACGGGATCCCTCAGGCCTCCCTGCAATAGTTTATTCCATAAACAACATGTCCAAACCGCATATGCTGGATTTCCTGCTGGAGTCAGGCGCTGATCCGGACATAACCCTGCCTGACAGCGAGCTGAGCGTCAAAGGCGGCTTGACGCCTGGCCAGCCGCTCGTCATGACCGTTGTACACGCGGGCCGGTTCGAAGTAGCGAGGAAGCTTTTGGATGCAGGCGCCAGGCTTGACCGCCGGGACTCATTCGGGAGGACGCCGCTCATGGCAGCGGCCTTGAGGATTCATTTCAAATACACAGGCAAGTATCCGGAACCGCGGTCAATCAAAACAGCCATGCCTGTGGGCATGGCGCTTGGGAAGGTGATATACGAGAAGAGAAGGACATATTCGAGGTGTATGACCCGGACGACACCAGGAATTTCCCGGATAAATACGTTTATGAGACTTGGGGCAGGTTCATAGAGGCTTTCTGTGAGAGGGGCGCATCGCCGCTGATTGCCGATCAGGACGGCAGGACGCCGGTATCGCTGGAACTGCCGCCCGGGATGAGGAAAATATTGAATAAAGCGGCGGCCGGTTTCCGCCAGAAAAATAAAAAAGCAAAAAACAGGAGGAAAAAATGACAAGTCAAATCGTTATCGGGATGTTATCGGGGTTGGCTGTGGCAGTAATTTTTGTGGTGGTTTTTGAGTTTTTCCTGAAATCGAGGGAACAGGAGCCGTTGAAGGACAATATGCAGGAGATAATAAATGCGCTCGGCGAAAAGTTCTCGGCGCTCTCCATGGAGACACTCAAAGCCCAGGTGGAGATGGCGGAAAAAATGATGAACGAGAAGAAGTCTTCCGCGGAGAACGCCCTGGAGGAAAAGAAAA
>CAYNMZ010000114.1:0-6862 GCA_964398505.1 uncultured Spirochaetia bacterium | reverse complement strand
ATTTCACCGTAAGCGGCCTTGTGTCCACTTCTGCCGGAGCATCGGTATCCCCGGTCATAACAGCGAGGGACGAGTTTGGAAACAGGCTTTCAAGTTACACGGGCAACGCCTGGGTAACGTCGCCTGATACTGACTGGATATTGCCAACTGCAGAAACGACGATAAATGTGCCTACAGGCACCCTTATAGGTTCGGCCTGGTACGTCACATTCACGGCAGGACAGGCTACGCTTACCGATATGAGCTTCCGCAGGGCGGGTTCGGCCAGGCTTTTTGTGAGCACGGTCCAGACCGACACGCCTGACTTGCAGACCGGAATTTGGGGGATAAGCACAGCCATTACAGTGTCTCCCGGTACAGTCAACAGGATGCAGATAATACCTCCGGGCATGACGGCAAGGCCCGGGACTGCGGCCGGCATAACAGGAACTCCCCTTGGCCAGGTTGTTGCGGATACTTTTACAGTCACAGTGAACGCCTGTGACACGTGGTGGAATATAATCACGTCAGGAGTCGGCGCGACCGATTCATTCCAGCTTACGACAAGCGACAACGCGAACGCTTGGGCAGCAAGGACGGGCCAGACGCTGGCAAGGCCGCCCATAACAAACGGCGCGCTTTCAGCAGGCTCTGCGCTTATGGACGTGCGTTACGATGTTTTTACCACGAACTTCACCATCAGCGTTTCAAGCTACAGGGGCGGCGTTTCGGCATATACCACGCCGTTTATTTACATCTTTGACGTTGACCATTTTACGATAAAAGGCGAGTCAACCGTGAATATAAGCGACCAGCAGGTAGGGGTCCCGTTTACCATAACTATCACCGCGTATGACGCTGTAAACAACATAATGACCGGCTTTTCGGGCATATCAGTGGCGCTAAGGTCAAGCAATCAGTATTCGGATTCGGAATACACCCTGACGCCCACCAAATCAGTAACGTTCACGGCAGGCGTAGCTGTTATGCAGGTCACTATGTACAGGGCGCAAACCTCTTTCACCGGCGCCGGTGTCTTTATTGAAACAACTTTCGGGAATAAAAAATCACAGAGCAACAATTTCAACCTTTGGTGGGGGCCTGTGACAAATGTGCTTGTTAGGACTGCCGGTATGACGCATAAACCCGGGCTCGCGCATGTTGGAATTCCGGGATATAAAGGGTATGAGGGCAGCCCGATAACGGTTGAAGCAGGGCAGCAATTCCAGGTGGAAGTGCTGTACCTGGATTCCAATTATAACAGGGTTTGGACATTGCCAACAACTTACTGTAAGCTGACATCAAGCGACCCGCTGGCATCCGACGGGGCAATACAGCTTGCTTCAGGAAATGTTCATGTTACGATAACGGCCGGTATATATCAGACTTCCAGTTTCAGGTTGAGGACAGTAGGCACAAGCGGTGTGCAGTATATAACAGCTGAGCCGGTTCCACCGCTCCTGAACAATACAACGCCTCCGATATCGGTAAGGCATACAACCCATGATCACTTTGGTATTATGGTGCCTTCAACTACGCAGGTTGCGGGCGTGCCTTTTAACATCACGATACTTGCGCTTGACGCTTTCCAGAATGTGTGCGATAACAGGAACCTGGGAGTGCCTTTCAATAACAGCGTAAACCTGCAGGCGAGCACCGGAACAAACACGATGTATCCGTATAATTACACGCTGACTAACGGTATTGGTGTGGCGAGCGTCAGGCTTTTTAAGGCACCTGACCTAAACGCCAGCATTCAGGCTTCGTATACGGGAATAACAGGTTCAAGCGCCACTTTCGGGATAATATCAAATGAATACAAGCGCCTGCTTATTCTTGACACATATGCGGGCATGCAGCATATAAATGGTGTGTTTACCGGAACAGCGCCTACAGAAGGATCTTTCCCCATGGTTCAGGGATTTCCGTTCGCTTTGGATCCTACGCAAGCACAGGTGTCAGGCCAGTCAGGCATGGACCATTACGGAAGGGTGCACCAGTTCAGGATTTTCTCGTGCGACGCGTATGGCAATGTTACCGCGACCCCTGAGCTTGCTGCCAATACAGTAACGGTTTATATAAATGATAATTATGCACAGCCCGTTACGCCGACAACAATAGATACTGTTTATGGAGACAGGCTGATTGACGTAATTTTTCATACTGCTAAGCAGGGCATGTACCTTCGAGCGCAGACCACGCAGAGCGGAATAGCCGACTATACCACGCCTACATTTACAACTTACGCCGGGCCTGCTTACGGCTTGCAGCTTATCGTGCCCGGACTGACGGTAGTTGAAGGTTCAGGGAGGACAATAGGCGCTTTCAGCAATTGGTACAACGGTGTGACAGGAATACCGCTTTCACAGTACACGACTAACCCGTTCCCTGTCACAGTCCAGTCAGCGGACATATTCGGGAATTTCGCTGTAGGCGCGGCAAATACTGTCAGGGTTTATACTTCGGCATCAACATATATCAATCCCTATCCGCAGTCGTTCCCGTTCGGAGGCGTTGACTTTGTCGGAACGCTCGGCGATGCGTCCCCGGGCAGGGTGACTCTTACGGCGTATTATAGCGTGACAGCGGCAAAGGATGTTGAGCTAAAGCCGCAGGATATGTCACCTGCAGGGCCTTCAAACCTTGAGCGCGTGTGGATAAGCTACCCTACAGTACCTATAGTTTTAAGCGGTGACTTGAGATTCCAGATAATAGTGAACGGCGTGGATTACGGAATTGACGGTACAAATTCAGTGACAGCTGTCGTGTATCCTGACACTTTTGCCATGACAGTAAACATTGTTGACGCTGTGTCCGGTAATCCGGTTTACGGGGTAAACGACATGTTCAGGCTGGTGCCTGTGCTTGCTTCAAACATAAATACAACAGCGAATGGCACGCTTGCTGTGCCGCCCGGAGGCACCGGAAGCGTAATTAACGGCGTGTTTACGACCATATTGCAGTCCTATGACAGGGCTGAACGCATAAGGATAAGGGTTGAGAACCCGAATCCGGGGGCTGGCGGTGTGCAGACAGGCCCTCGCTGGTCGTGTGTAATAGATTTTTCAGCTAATTCTCTGGCGGCCAATATGACTGCTGTCGCAGTGCCTTCAAGCATAGGCTCGGGCCAGGTCTCGCAGATAAGGGCCCTGGTGGTGGACTCAAGCGGCAACTCTGTAATTGGCAGGGAAGTGGAGTTTGAGTTCCTTGCCGCTCATCCGAGTTCAACGGGTACAGGCGATTTCGGCCTGGTATCCGGCTCGCCGGTCCTTGTGACCAGGGCGGTAACAAACAGCCAGGGTATTGCCACAGCTTACTTTACGGGCGGATATATAAACGGAAGGTGCCTTATAAGGGTTAGGTATTTCGGCGCGACGCTACAGGAGCAGGATGTCATGGTTAATGTCTCGCTTGTTGACCCTTCGTCTGAAATATCAAATTACCCGAACCCGTTCGCTGCAGGAACGGAAAGCACGAATATTTCTTTCTATATACCTGAACCTGTAGATGTCAAGCTTAAGATATACTCGCTGATGGGCGGCGTAGTGCTTGAAAAAACATATACTGCCCAGGAAGTGAATAATCTGATAAATGCAAATGGTAACATGGTGACATTTGTATGGGACGGCAGAAACAACAAGGGCAAGGTGGTAGGAAACGGCGGGTATATAGCTGCCGTTGAAGCAGGGCAGATTAAATATAAGAGGAAAATAGCGGTAAAAAAGTAGGATTTTATAATTTAGAATTTTAATTTTGCAATTTATAGCGGAATCCGTTCCGCAATAAATTGTAAGTTATAATTATGGACCTAAAATTGATTGCGGAGGTTTTTATGAGGAAAATAACAGCCGTTTTATTGGCTATTGCTTTGTCCTGCGGTGCTGTGTTCGCCAAGGGCGACTACGGCACAGCCGGGGAATTCCTGAACTGGGGCGCGGGAGCGCGCTCAATGGGCATGGGAAAGGCCTTCACCGGCCTTGCCGATGACCCTTCGGCCATATATTATAACCCGGCGGGCCTTGCCCTGCAGAACCCGCTGCAGGTAACTGCGCAGCATGTTTTCCTCTTTGAAGACACTTTCTTTGATTTTGGAGCGGTCACATATCCTGTATCCGGCATCGGCACGTTCGCGCTGTCGTTTATAGGGCTTACTTCATTGAACTACGATTACAGGGACGCTTTATGGAACGAAACTTTTGATGACTTTGCCGTGCTTCAGCAGGCATATGTATTATCTTACGCCCGCGATATTTTTAGCTGGCTTGCGGCAGGTATGAACTTCAAGCTTGTGAATGAAACGGTCTTTGACGCTACTTCCATAGGCTACGGCCTTGATATCGGGCTTATGTTCACTCCTTCTGACATCATAAGCTTCGGCCTCTCGGTAATGAACGTCCTTCCTGCTAATATGAAGCTTTCTCAGCAGGCTGAGTACCTTCCCATAACCATAAAGTTCGGGGCAGCGCTGAAACTTTTCGGCGAGAGGATAATACCTGTCCTTGACATGGAACAGGAGCTTTCGGGCAAGGATTTCAAGTTCAGGATGGGAATAGAGCTGTACCCCATACAGCAGGTGGCTGTGCGCGCAGGGCTTGACGAGACAGAGCTTACTTTCGGGTTGGGCGCGTATTTCAAGCCTTACAGGGTGGATTATTCACTCGCTTACCAGGAGCTCGGTTTCTCTCACAGGGTGTCTTTTACGCTCGCTTTCGGGGGATTTGACGTGAACCTCGCGGCAGAGCCGAAGATATTCTCGCCCGTGGGTACGAAAAAGAACACCACAATATCAATATACGCTGTGACAAAATACCCGATAGTTGAGTGGGAACTCAACATTTTGAACGAGGACGGCGACGTGGTCAGGAGCTATTCGGGCGACGAAAAGACGCCGCAGTTCGTGGTATGGGACGGCAAGGACGACCGCGGCCTGCCCGTGTCCGACGGGGAATACAAGTGCATAATGAAGGTAAAGGACAAGAACAAGAGGGAGTTTGAGTCAAACAGGGAGACTGTAAAAATCTCCAGTTCTATACCGACCCAGCCAGGGTCAATAAGGTTTGACGAGTAAAAGTAAGACAAAAACAAAAGGTGAGGAATATGCGAAAAAAAGAGTTATGCCTTATTTTATCCATGCTGTTGTTTGCCGCGGGAACAGCCTGCGCAGCCACCCCGGAAAAACAGCTTGAAACAAACTGGAACGAGGTTCTTGCCGCTTACACGGCCGCGCCTGCCGCCGAGGATACTTTGTCAAGGATTGATTCGTTTGTGGAACGGTGGAAGGACTCAAACAGGTATGAAGCCAGCCGCGCTAAGTACCTGAAAGCCATGACCATATACAAGGATAAGAAATACCAGGCTGCCTACAATGAGTTCAAGGACTTGACCGAGAAATTTTACTCAAGCCCTTATACCGACAGCGCCATGTATATAATGGCTGAGTGCCTTTACAATATGGGGCGCTACAATGACGCGATAGAAGCCTATAACCAGTACAGGTTCAAGTTCACTGACAGTATGTACGCCATGGAGGCTGTTTACGGGATAGCTCTTTCATACCTTAACCTGAAGGAATTCAAGAAAGCTGACAGGGACCTGTCGGCTTTCCTTGAGAGGAATTCGTTTTACGCGGATGATGAAAAAATAAAGCTTATCGGCGGGGTAATTGACTATTACCTTGAGAGGTATGATTCCGCCGTAAACAAGCTCTCCAAGATAAAATCAGACGTGGCTTATTATTACCTTGGCCACAGTTATGTGAAGACAAACAAATTCCTTGAAGGCGCGACAGCTTTCAAGCGTATATCTGACGGCTATCCGCAGAGCAAATACCTTGAAAGCGCCATGTACAACAAGGCCGAGGCCTTTTACAAGGGCGAAAACTACGACGTCGCAGCCGGAGACTACAAGGCATTTGTTGACAAATTCCCCGGCAGCAAGCTTGCTCAGTTCGCGATGTTAAAAAGGGGTTCTTCGCTTATGAAGGCGAAGAAGTATGACCTTGCCGCCCTTGAGTGGGGGAAGACCGTCGCGGCCGGAGGAGACAAGCGCGTAACTGCTTATGCACAGTACCTTATAGGGGAAGCAAACAGGATGCAGAAAAAATATCAGGCTGCGCTTTCGGCTTACCTTAAGGCAATAAGCGACTATCCCGACGTGTACGATGTTGTTTCTTCATCGCAGGTAAAAGCGGGATGGTGTTATATGGTGCTCGGCGACAGTGTTAAGGCCGAGTCTGTGCTGACAGACTTTACCCAGAAATTTGTGACCCACGATGACCAGCCTCTGGGTTTTTATCTCTTGGGTACAGCCTCATATAATAAGAAGGATTACGGTAATGCGCTGCAGTCATACAAGTACCTACTGGACAAGTTCAACTACAGCGACCTTACCGAGGCGGCCCTGCTAATGACAGAGCTTTCATATTACAACCAGGAACAGTACAGCATGCTTGTTTCCGACGCATCGGCCATGCTTGAGATACTTGAACGTAAGTTCCAGTCGCCAAAGTCCAAGATAAGGGCGCGCGCTTACTATTACCTGGGCCTTGCGTATTTCAAAATGGGAATGCACGGCCCGGCTTCACAGGCATTCAAGACAATTGTTGACAGGTATTATGATTCTGATATAGTTGCTGAGGCAAGGGCAAACCTGGCGTGGTGCTATTATGAACTTGAGAACTACAAGGGCGCTAGGACCATGGCAAAGGACGTAATTTCGGACCCGAAAATACCCAAAAACGTCAAAATGGCATGTGAAATACTGGTTGCCCACTCTTTCTTCTCTGAAAAAGCGTATGACAAGGCGTCCGCGGCGTACGGCGAATTCGCGTACAATTACGCGAAAACGGGCGATAAGGACCTTGTGGCTGAGGCGCTTTTCCAGC
>CAYNMZ010000113.1:0-6926 GCA_964398505.1 uncultured Spirochaetia bacterium | reverse complement strand
TGTCTTCCTGTCCGCGGCAATCGCGGCGCAGCCCGTGGACTCCCTTTTTTCCTCCTCAAGCCATATCTGCCTTATCTCGGTCTGCCTTATTATCTTTAAGCCCGCCATTTCGTCGCTGTACGCCGTCTTTTTCCCGTATTTGCTCCTGACGCTGAAGAATTCGTCTATTATGCGCTGGCAGTGGGACATGTTCTCTATGCTTTCCAGGACAACCCGCTCAAATTCCCTTTTTGACAGCGTGTTGAATAATTTGTGCGTGCTGCGCTCCGCCCTGTCCACAGAATCGCTTATCAGCCTCGAGGTCTCCGCGCATTTCCTGTTGCCTATCGCCTTAAGCATTTTCAACACGCTTGAGCGGGTTTTCTTGTCGGTTATCGTATCCTCCACAGCGCCGTCCTGCCTTATCACGTTCAGAAGCGGGCTGCTTCCGGTCTCGCATATTATGGCCCTTAGGGCCGCGGAAATCCTCGCGGAGTCCGACTTTACGCACAGCGTCCTTAAAAGTTCCGTGTCCGAGCGTATTATCCTGGCGAAAATCTTCCTGTCCCGCCCATCCGCCAGCATCCTGCGTACGTTCACCATGTCAGCCACCAGGTGCCTGACCTTGTCCGCGGCCTTAAATGACCTTGTGAGCTTGGAAACCGCGGTAAAGGCGTGCAGCAGCTTGTTTTGAGAGGCCCTGTCCAGGAAAACCGAGCCGTCCCGCCTGAAAAGCATTTTTTCCACGTGCGAGAGGTCCGCTATGTCGTTGTAAACGAGGTTATACCTGTTTATCAGGGGCGCAATCCCGGTTACGTCGTCAGGAGTTTTCTCGGCGCGCAGTGACCTTATGAAAGCGTCCTCAAAAAGCTCGCACGCTATTATCTCAAATGCCTGGCCGAGGTAATAGGTCAGGGTTTCCTTCATGATATTGAGCTTTTCCATGTGCCTGAAGAAATAATCCTCGGTCATGGTCGAGACCGAGCTTACGCACGAAAGCCACGCCAGGAACTCAAGCCTGTCGATCTTCAAGGCAGCCTGCTGGTTTATGGCGTTCACTATTATCCTTTTCATTTCCTCCTGCAGTTTCACCTTCCTGTCATAATACCAGCTGTTGAACGAATCCCATGGAAGGCTGCCGAATTCGGATATAAGGTCAAGGTAAAAACCGGTCATGCGCATGTCGCGCGGAAGCGCTCCGAACCCCTTGAATTTCTGGTCCGAAAGCAGCATGGTCACAAAGCTGTCTATGAACTCATACAGGAGTATTTCAAACTCGGGAGTGAATGTCACCTGGTAGAACCTGTTGGTCGGGTCGTAGGATATCTCGGAATTCTTGTGGTAAAAATCAAGGCCGGCAGGTTTCCTTCGTATCTCGATTCTCGCCATCAAAGCCTCGCTTATCGTGGAAAAACCAGTTTTACCCCCGTTTTAATCCCGGCTCTTTTTGCCCAGCCTGCCGCGGCCTCCAATGTGTCAGCCGCTCCCCTGCAGGCCACAATACGCCACGGTCCGACGTTCTCAAAAACCTTTAAAACCCTGCTGTCAGGCCCGGTCATGACCACGTCTATATGACAGGACATGAAAAATGTATGCACGCTGCCGCAGCCCTTAAAAAGCATGCAAAAATCAGGATCAATACGCCTTTTGCCAATCAGCCCCGTGAGCCGCGTCAGGAACCCTGAAGCCTCAAGAAGCCTCACATTGAGAAGTTTACTACCTGCTTTGATTTTAGTCAAGAACCGTTGATTTCTCATTTTCATCCGCCGCAGCGCCTAAAAACCCTGCATGAGCCGGAGTATCACAGGCCCGAACAGCACCATAAATATAACGGGAAAAATGAACAGCATGAGCGGTATTAGAAGTTTTACAGGCGCTTCATGGGCTTTCTTGCGCAGTTCCATGAACCTTGCTTTCCTTGCCTCCTCAGCCTGCGCCTTGATGATTTTTTTCAGGCTGCCGCCGGACTTTCCCGCCTGTATCACAGCCGCGGCAAAAGCCGAAATTTCCGGCATGGCGAGCCTTAAAGAGAGCCCGTTCAAGGCCTCCTCCCTGGATACGCCAAGCTGCATTTTCGCCATTGCCGCGCCGAGCTCGGCCGCGAAATCACCGCTCCCCGAGCCGTACCTTGCCATCGCGGCGTCAAGCGAGAGCCCGCCTTCTATCATCGAGGCCATTATATCTAGCCCGTCCGGCAGTTCCTTCCTGAGCCTGCCCTCCTTTTCCCTGACCCTGAATGACAGCACGGCGGAAGGTATGAAAAAGGCGGCAACTGCCGCTGCAGCGGCAGTTATAATATCCCCGAAAGCCATCAAGGAAACGGCAGCTCCCGCGGCAGCTGACGCCTGCTCATAAAGCATGAATTTTTCAGGCCTTGTCGTGTCAGAGCCGTCCAGTTTGCATATGCCTGCCGATATTTTCAGGTACCTGCCGTTTTTCACAAGCCTGTTGTTGGCCGAGACGGCAAGATCCCGCAGGGATGAAATCAGCCCAGAAAACATTTCCATAAGGCCCGCTGAAGCGTTTCCTGTTATTTCCCTTACCGCGGCCTGCCTTGCAATTACAAGGCCTGCGGCAGCCGCAAGAAGGCCCGCTGACATAAAAACAAGCATTATGGCCGCAACCGTCATTTATGCCACATCCACTATTTTTTTTATGAAAAACGCCCCCATTATTTCCATTACAAAAGCCGCGGCAAGAATTGCCCTGCCCTCCGTGGTGTTGAAAAGCGGGGCTGTAAATTCCGGGTCAATGAAAGAGACGGCAACAAGCAAAAATACCGGCAAAAGCCCGACAATGATCCCGGAAAGAACGCCCTGGGAGGTCAACGCCTTTACTTCCCTGCCGATTTCCCGCCTCTTCCTTATTGTGTCAAGTATGGTCTCAAGCGTTTCGCTTATATTGCCACCGCTTTCAAGCGCTGTGCAAAGCGCGAAAGATGCTATCTTAGCGTCAGCGGAGGGTATTATGTTGCCGAATTCCCTGACAGCTTCCTTCAAATCCATGCCAAGCCCTGTTTTTTTCAGAATCACGAAAACTTCAGCGCCGAGCGGCCCGCTGTCCCGCTCAGCATAGGTTTTAAAAGCCGCCGCAAGGCTGGTCCCCGCCCTTAACGAAGATACGACCGACTCGAGGAAGAGCGGCAGCGCTTCAACGCATGCTTCAAGGTATTTTTTCCGCTTATAAGAAAGGTAGGCAAAAGGCGCAGCTGCCATTACAGGAATGGCCAAAAGAATGGCCCATGCGCCTGAAACAGCCGCAAGAAATATGAAAAAAACCGCTGTCACAGCCTCAATTTTAATTATTTCCGCGCCTGACCGCGCTTCAGACGCGGCCTTCATCAGGGACGACAGCCTCAGGCTGTAGTTTTTTCCCGCCGAAACCAGCAGTGTCACAACACCCCTGTAATTCAGTGCCGCTATCATGACGGAAGCGAAGGCAAGAAGGCTTGCGGTTAACTTGAGCGCCATGTTCAGAACTGGCTTATAAAGCGGACATCGTTCTCGTAAAAAAGCCGCATGTCGTTGATGCCGTATTTGAGCATCGCTATCCTCTCAACGCCCATGCCGAAAGCAAAGCCCGTGTATTTTTCCGGGTCATACCCGACAGACTTAAAGACATTTACATGTATCATGCCGCAGCCAAGTATCTCAAGCCAGCCGGTATTCTTGCAGGTCCTGCAGCCTTTGCCCCTGCAGTTCACGCACTGGACGTCCACTTCCGCCGAAGGCTCTGTAAAAGGGAAAAAGCTCGGCCTGAAACGCGTCTTAAGGCCGCCGCCGAATACCTGCTTTGTGAACAGGTCAAGCACGCCTTTTAAGTCCGAGAACCTGACGTTTTCATCAACCATAAAACCCTCAACCTGGTGGAACACAGGCGAATGCGAAGAGTCAACCGCATCGCGCCTGTAAACACGGCCGGGCGCTATTATCTTGAGCGGCGGCTTCATTTTCAGCATGGTCCTTATCTGTATCGGGGAAGTATGCGTGCGCAGGACATGGTTGTCGTCCACGTGGAAAGTGTCATGCATGTCCATGGCAGGGTGCTCAGCCGGAAAATTTAGGTCAGTAAAATTGTATTTCGCAGTCTCAATATCAGGGCCTTCCTCCACGGAAAAACCCATTCGCATGAATATTGAATTTATCTCGGACATAACAGCGGTAAGCGGGTGTGTCCCGCCCGCGGAAAACGAGTACGCGGGCAGGGTTACGTCCATGTCAGCAAGCTCGGCCTTTTTTCTTTCTTCAAGAAGGAATCGTTCCCTTTCAGCGCAGGCGTTTTCCACAAAGACCTTCAGCTCATTTGCCTGCCTTCCCCTTTCCTTTTTTTCGTCCTTTGACTGTATATCCTTCAGGGATTCAAATATGAGCGTCACTTCTCCTTTTTTGCCCAGATACCTTGCCTTGAATTCCGCCAGGCCCGGATTGTCGTTTATGTCCTTTATTTCTGTGCTTATCCTGTTTTTTATGGCCTCTATGTCCATTTTCCCCTTCCTTTATTGGATAAAACGCGGATTTGAGAAAAAAAACCCGGGCTTTGCCCGGATTATATGACAATATACTATAAAAAGCCTTGTTCGTAAAGGGTATTTATGGCAGTATTACTGGAAACGCTCCTTTTGAACAGCTTTTTTTTCCTTTGATTTCAGTGATTTCCCGGACTTTTCGCGCATCTCATTATATAGAAGGTATGCGCTTATTGATCCGGTTTTTTCAAAAGCATGCCACAACTCTTTTAAATACTCGCTTGCTTCCCTTGATGATTCCATATGCCTTTTGCTCCCTCACATAAAAATTCATAAGCAAAGTATAGCATAAAAAGGGGCATTGTCAAGGAAGCGGCACAGAACAGAAATGCGAAGCATTAAACAGGGAGCGGGCAACTTTCAGCTTTCAACTTTCAACTTTCAAACCGTCATATGCCAGGAACATCCCTTTGGGCAATTTTTTTTCGGTTTCTTCGTGCTTAAGCCTGTGGGCTATATGCGTGAAAAATGTCCTTTTGGCCGCCAATAAACCCGCTGTCCTTACCGCTGTCTCAAGATTAAAATGTGTAGGGTGGGGCTCAGGCCTTAAGGCGTCAAGCACAAGCACATCAAGCCCCCTGAGCAGTTCTATGGAATCCTGCGGTATATAAGATACATCTGTCACATACGCAAAGCCGCCTGCCCTGAAAGCCATGACTTCGGTTTCGCCATGCATTACCCTGATTGGCGTCACAGAAATCCCGGAGCACTCAAATGCTTTGCCGTGTCCAACCTCAAATAACACGACTTTCGGCTTGCCGCCGCCTTCCTGCGTGCTTTCAAATATATAACCAAACCTTTTTCTCAGCTCATAAAGCGTCGCGGCCGATGAATATACCGGCATTGACATCCCGCTCAGCTCATTATACCTCCTTATATCGTCAAAACCCGCGACATGATCGGCATGGGCATGCGTCAGCAGAACCGCGTCAATCCTGTTTATACCCGCGGAAAGCGAGGCAAGCCTGAACTCAGCCGGAGTGTCTATCAGGAGAGCAGCCCCCTTTTCCTCAATAAAGACAGAAGACCTGTAGCGCCTGTCCCTCGGGTCATCCGAAAGGCAGGTGCCGCACGAACAGCCCGCCACAGGCACGCCGTGAGAAGTGCCTGTGCCGAGGAATGTTATGTTCATCCGGCCGCCCTTAAGGCCATAATTATTATGAACGCGCCGAGAACCAGCCTGTATGCCACGAAAGGCGTAAAGGAATTTGTCCTTATAAACCTCATAAGAAACGCTATGGAAAAAAAGCCCGACAGGGCCGCCGCGATAAAACCTGCCATAAGAACGGCGGCGCTGCCTCCGGTGCCCGCTTCAATTATATCCTTTAACTTGAATACAAACGCTCCGGCTATCGCCGGGATTGACAGCAGGAAAGAAAACTCGGCAGCTTCCTCTTTTTTAAGCCCGAGGAAAAGTCCCGCGGTCATTGTAATACCCGACCTTGAGACTCCCGGTATCAGCGCCAGCGCCTGCGCCGCGCCTGTCAGGATCGCGCCGGCAATGCCCATTTTTTCCGCAGCCTTGTCCTTTGCCCCGCTTTTGTCAGCAGCCCAAAGAAGCAGGCCGAACAAAATAAGCGCCACGCCCGTTAACACCGGGTTCCTGAAAAAGCCTTCAATCATGTCGCCCGCAAGGACGGCCGCTATTACAGCCGGCACTGTGGCCGTGATTATATGCAATGAAACCCTGAAATCCCTTCCCCTGGCTTCCCTTGACGCGCAGCCCCTGAAAAAACCTGTTATCAGCGGGATAAGCCTTTTCCTGAAATAAAAAAGGACTGCCGCGAGCGTACCCGCGTGGAGCGTCACGTCAAAAGCCAGCGAATTCAGCAACGCGGATTTTATCCCGAATATCGCGGGCAAAGCCGAAAGATGCGCTGACGAAGACACGGGAAGGAATTCAGTAAGTCCCTGTATCAGCCCCAGCAAAACTGATTGCATCATGTCCATTCCTGTCTCCTTTGCCCGTCGGTAAGCGGTTTATGGCGTTTTTCATCCGCCTTTGCCCGCGCTCAATAGGATGTATTTACGGAAAAATAGAACTTCCATACGTCGTCATTTATATCGGTCCTTTTCGCGAACTCAAACTTGAGCGGCATATACTGCCTCTGCAGCAGGAAAGTGTCTATCGTAAAGCCTATGCCGAACCCGTTCTTTATGTCCTCGTTTGAAACATAACCCACAGGCCTTGAGCCCGCGAAGCCCATGTCATTGAAGATGACGGCCTTAATGTGCTTCACAACAAGAAAGTCAAGCGGCCAGAAAGAGAAATTGAGGTTCCTTGCCAGCGTATATCTGAGCTCCGCGTTCACTATCGCGACAATGTCGCCGCTGTACTGGCCGTAATACAGCCCCCTTACGGTGTCCATGCCGCCGATTATGAACCTGGGCCTGTCAGGGCCGTCCGTCATGGCGGCCATGG
>CAYNMZ010000112.1:0-6936 GCA_964398505.1 uncultured Spirochaetia bacterium | reverse complement strand
AGCTAAAATGCGGGGAAAGCCTGTGGAGGATTTTTGAGTGCTCAAGGCTTCTAAAGGGCGTGGCAAGGGGGATAATGATTCAGCCCGAGATAACACACTGCGGCAATCCGGACTGCCTGCGATGCGATGATATGATAAAGGGAGGGGTAATATATAAGGAAATTAACCAATAAACAGATTACCAATAAACCATTAAGCTAAAAGTCTTAAACCAATAAACAATAACCAACAAATTAAATGTCATAAACTATAAAATATAAACTTTCCCAAAACCCCTATCTATACAAAATTCCTGTGTTCTGATATGATAATAAAGCACGAAAAATTGAAAAATCGGCGGGATAAATGGCTGAAAACGATTCTTTTTACAAGAATATACTTGACAATCTATATGACGGCGTATATTTTTGTGACTGGAACAGGAAAATCACATACTGGAATAAGGCTGCGGAAAAGATAACAGGGTATTCGGCGCAGGAAGTGATAAACTCGCACTGCTGGGACAACCTGTTGATGCATACTGATTTAAAGGGCGAGAGGCTGTGTTCCACCGAACTGTGCCCCGCGCTCAGGGTAATGAAAGAAAAAAAGCTCATTGAGGCCGAGATCTTCCTGAAACACAAGGACGGTTACAGGATACCGATTGTCACGAGGATATCGCCCATACAGGATGAAAATGGCGTGATAACGGGAGCTGTTGAAATCTTTAACGACAATTCCGCGAAAATAGCCGCTTTCCAGAAGATAGAGCGGCTGGAGCAGCTCGCTTTCATAGACGAGCTGACCAAGGTCGGAAACCGCAGGTATTCGGAAATAAAGATTAACGCGAAGCTGGAGGAAATGTCCAGGTATGAATGGGCAGGCGAGTTTGGCTTGCTTTTTATTGACATAGACCATTTCAAGCTGATAAACGATAATTACGGCCACGCGGTGGGTGACGAGGTTTTAAGGCTGATAGCAACAACAATATTAAAAAATCTGCGCGAGGATGACTTTATCGGCAGGTGGGGTGGCGAGGAATTTGTGGCGGTTATCTCGCGCGTTGACCGGAAGGCTCTGCTGGCAATCGCCGAGAAATTAAGGGCCTTGGTGGCAAGCCTTGATATAAAGGCCGGCGGTGTAAAGGTCAAGGGGACCGTATCTATAGGAGCTACTGTCGCGAAAAGGGAAGACACCATTGACAGCATAATGCGAAGGGCTGACAGGATAATGTATGAGAGCAAGAACGCGGGAAGGAACACTGTCACGATAGGATAAGAAAGGAAGACAAATGAAAAAAATAATTTTATTTCTGGCGGCAGCTGTTGCGCTTTATTCGTGCTCAAAGACAGCCGGGATGAATCCCGCGGCTGTATCGGGCCAGGCATTGCTGCCGACGGCCACGATAACGCCTACCGGTAAAGATTGGGAAATTACAAATACGTTGAACGCTTTTTCAGGAAGGGCCTTTTTTTGTCTCGTTGCCGCCAAGGAAAAGGCTTATTTTTCGGCAGGAAGAACGGAAAAGGGAAAAACTGCCGAAGTCTGGGAATCCGAAACTGGCGATTTATGGAAAAAGATTGATGCTTTACCGGGGTTTGCGGCCAGAGATATGCATACAATGCTTGCGCATGATAATAAAATCTGGATAATTGCCGGATACGGCAAAGATCCTCTTGCTGATGTGTGGTGCTCTGATGACGGCAATACATGGGAGTCAAAAACGGACGAAGCCGGGTTTGGCAAAAGGTATGGCCATGCCTCTGTTGTCTATAACGGTAAAATGTGGGTAATAGCCGGGACCGACGGCAAGGAATTTTACAATGACAGCTGGTCATCAAAGGGCGGCTCACGATGGGAAAGGGCGAAGGAAAACGATGAACAGGGATTTGCGCCGCGCAGCGGGCATGGGGCTTTTGTGATGAAGAACAGGGTGTGGCTGGCAGGCGGAGAGGGCAAGGACGGACTTTTAAACGATATATGGTACTCTGAAAACGGTGCGGACTGGAAAATGGCGACAAAGAACGCGGCATTTTCGCCGCGGAAAAATATGGCAGTGCTGGTTTTTAACGGAAGGGCATGGATAATCGGAGGCGAGAACGCCGAAGGTGCGGCTTTTCCCGAAGTGTGGTGGTCCGATGACTGCGTGACGTGGAAGCGGAGCACTGAGGATGCTGCTTTCGGGAAGAGAAAAGGGATTGCGGCCATGGCTTTTAATAACAGGATTTTTGTGATTGGAGGGCTTGGGGAAAAGGGATACGGAAAGGATGTGTGGTACTGCGAATGAAAACTTTAAACGCAGGGATTGTTGCTGCCGCGTCAATTGCTATGTTACTATTACTTGCAGGGTGCCAAGGTTCGCTGCATAACCCGTCAAAAGCCAGGGAAACGGCATATATATTCCTTAGCTCGGTGTTCATGAACCCGGATTTTAAAACCGCGTATGAACTTGTGGACGCCGATTTTGACAGGAATTACGGCAGCGGATACCTTGAGAAACTCAATGACAGGTTTAACAGGGTTTTCTCGAAGCTTGAGGGGTTGAAGGCGGAATCGTACCTTGCTGAGCCGGGAGACAGGAATATATTGGTAATATTCACGGGAATAAGCGAAAAAGCTCTGTCCTATCACAAGGTTAACTTGACGGGCGACAGCAGGTCCGGGTACAGGGTCTCGGGCATCGTATACTCTGACGCGCCTTTCGCGGGTTACAGGACGCTTAAACCTTTTAAGTGAGGAAAAACTTGCAAAAACAGTGGGATGAATCGCTCTCGACCGGTGTCGGGGAAATTGACAGCCAGCACAGGGAATTTATATCCGCACTGAACAGGCTTATGGACGCGATGTCGGCAGGCCGCGGCAGGGATGAAGTCATGCCGATTATCTCTTTTATAGGCGAATATACGGAAAAACATTTTTCAACGGAAGAGGAATATATGCGCAGGTACATGTATCCGGGATATGAGGAGCACAGGCTCATGCATGAGGGGTTCAGGAGGGAATTTTCGGGATTGCGTTCAGAGGCGGACGGCAATACCGGCATAAAACTGGTGCTGCGCGTGGAAAAAAATATGTTGGCCTGGCTTATAAACCATATAAGGGACACAGATAAGAAACTTGGCGCTTTCCTGAAAGGGAGGGTTTAAACTTGAAAATTGAATGGACGCCCGCCCTGTCCGTGGGCATAGGGGAAATAGACAGCCAGCACAGGGAATTTATTTCCATGATTGCCGCCCTGCCTGAAGACATAAAAAAGACAGGCCACAGCATAAACGCGCTTGAAACGGTTAAAAACCTGGAGGAATACGCTGAAAAGCATTTTTCCACGGAGGAAATGTATATGTCAATCTACGCTTATCCGGAATCGCAGGCGCACAAGGACCTTCATGACATGTTCAGGGCGGAAATAGGGGTAATGAAGGAAAAGGCCCTGCAGGACGCGTCTGCCGATACCGTGAACGGCATAAACAGCCAGATTTACCAGTGGTTCCTTAACCATATAATAAAAACGGACATGAAGCTGGGCGTTTTCCTGAAAGCTAAGCTTAGATAGAAAAGGCGCTTTAATCAGGGGCGGGCAATGAGCCTGCCGGCGGTCGTAAAATAGCGGCTTGGTAAGAAACGGCGGCTGTAAGCAGGAAATTTCCGGATGCAAACTTTAAACCGGGTAAGGGCGGGCATGGGCATATACTACATACTGTTCTGGCTTTTTTTTATGATGCTGTACAATATCCTTGACGGTTTTTTCAGGCATGTCAGGGAAGGGTTCTGGGGCTATCATGAAAGGATATCGGAGAGGATAGGCAGGTATACGGCGGATTCCGGGCTCTACGGCCAGGACGAAATGCTGGTAAACGCGCTCAAAAAACAGCAAAAGGAGCTGGAGGACATCATGGGCCAGTATGTCTTTTACCGTTTTTGCGAGCGCATAACTGTTTATATGGCCCAGATAGACCTTGTAATACTGTTCTGCTTGTCAATGGTGACGGTCATATTCGTGCATTCTGCCTATCTGACGGGGGAGGCGGGATGGCTGCTTCTGTGGCTGGTAACCTACGGGGTTTACATGTGGAACGAGGTCTCCGGCGCGTTTATAAAGTTTGAGGTCTGGGCTACAAACATATTCCTGAAGCAGTACAAGGTCCTGTCGCGGGGCGGTGGGGCAAAAAGTATCATTGAAGCGAAGAAATCAAACAAGCAGCTTCTCCGCAGGTTCTATCTTTTTCTCATCCTTCCGGTATCCTTAGCCTCGCTTTTACTGCTGTCAAAATCCGTGATCTACCCGCTTGTACCCAAAATGCCGCTTGATATGCAGGCCGGGATACTTTCTCTGTGGTTCGTGTTTGCCCTGCCGGGCGCGGCGCTGGCCGCGGTCATACCTGTAATACTTGACAAGATCCTGAACGCCAGGCTGAAATTCGCGCTTGAACAGCTCAAGGAATCTTATTATGTGGTGACGATTTACATGTTCTTATCGCTCTTTGTCGCGGCTGTAATAACGGTCAGCAAGTACCAGATATAGGAGGCGTCTTTTGGACAGAAAATACTGGGACGAAAAGGCGGGTAATTATAATGACGAGATTTTCTCATCGCTTAATGAGGACAAAAACGGGGTTATAAGGAAGGCAATATGCCGCTTCGCTTCAAGAAAAAGCGCGGCCGCGGATTTTGGCTGCGGCACGGGCCATTATGTGCCGTATCTTGCCTCAAAGTTCGGGCGCGTGCACGCGTGCGACCTGCCGCCCCTGCTCATAGAGAAGGCCAAAAAACGACGCGTAAAGAAAGCCGAATTCTCCGTGGTTGACCTTTCCAGGGCTGCTTCAGGGTGTCAAACGCGGCCTTTGGGGTAAGCGCCAATGTCCTCATAATACCGGACTTGAGGATAAGGCGGGCAATCGTAAGGAACATAAGGCGCAGTATGCCGAAAGGCGCTGTAATGCTTTTTGTGGTCCCGTCGCTTGAGTCAGCGCTTTACGTGAATTAAATGCTGACGGAATGGAACATGAGGGAAGGAATGAGTTTTGAGAAAGCCGTGAAACAGGGCCTGGCCGGCGAACACTGCAAAAGCGGTTCTGTAGCGGATTGCCTTGTAAATATTGAAGGAGTAACGCACAAGCATTACATAAAGGAAGAACTGCAGGTCTTCCTGCGGGTATCCGGGTTTGAGGTCATGGAAGTCGGCAAGGTGGAATATGGCTGGCATACGGAGTTTGAAAGGCCTCCGCGCTGGATGAAAGAGCCGTTTCCTTGGGACTGGATGGCCCTGTGCAGGGTAAAGCAAACCGGTAAAAAAACCGGTCAAAAAAATCAGCAGGCGCGGCATTGCTTAAGATCTTTCGCTGTTAAGGCCCACACTAAAGAGGGTAGATTTTTTTTACTCGCTGAATTTTGCCCGGCTTAACGAGCTGATAAACACGTTAAAGAGGACAACCGCAAAAAAGGGACAGGCGCTGATCAGGTAAGGGGATATGTGGGACAAGTTCTTCATTATCGGCTCAGGAGAGGCGTCTGTTCACGTAAAGAAGGGGACAGGCGGCTCAAAAAAAGTGGCTGTGCCGGGTGACGGCGATTTTTTCGGGGAAATGGCCGTGATAACAGAAATGCCAAGGACCGCTATGTTATCGCGGAGGAAGACACGCAGCTTTTTGTCATGTACAAGAAGGATTTCAGGAAGATACTTATGGCGAACCCGAAGATAAACCATATGATACGGTCGGCGATTTCAAAGAGGAAGAACGCTTAAGCTGCGGCGCGGGCGTAAGGCGCCGGGCTTTGCCGAACAAAGCCCTGGCACTTATAATGCCAGCATCTTCCTGAGCAGGAATACGCAGCCTGCCTTGTCTATGGGGTTGTTGGCGTTCCCGCACTGGGCCGCGTAAACACAGGAAGGGCAGCCGCGCTCGCATGCGCACGAAGACACCATTTCCAGGGTTTTTTCCGCCAGCCTGCCGTAGTCCTCGTACAATTTCTCGGATATGCCTATGCCGCCCTCATAGCCGTCGTAAATGAATACGGCCGGATTTCCGCCATCGTAGGAGGGGTAGGACATGCCGCCCAGGTCGTCGGGGTCGCACATTGCGACAAGCGGAGACATGGCGATAAGCGCGTGCTCGGCCGCGTGTATTGCTCCGTCAAAGTCAAGTTTCATGGCCGACACCTTATCTTTGAGCCCGCAATCAAGGTGTATCCATACTGATTCGGTGTTAAAATGAAGCGGCGGCAGCCGCAGCTCCTCGTAAGAAATAATTTGTCCGGCTTTCTTTACACGGAAGCCTTTGTAAGTTTCAGTGACTGATACATTACCAAAGCAGAGCCTGAAGCCGTTAAAATTCCGGGTTTTTTTGACCAGTGTGACGGATACCTGCTCGTTTTTCAGGGTTTCGGTGTAATAATCCGCGTCCTGCCTTATTGCGAAAGCCGATCCTTCCTCCAAAGACAGTTCCTTTATGACATAAGTCTGCCCGTTGTGAAGGTAAACTGCGCCTTTGTGAGCCTCCCTATAGGCGCGCTGCAGGGATATTTCCTCAAGTATTTTGCCATTCACGCGTATTTTGATATTTCTGCCCCCGGTATTATCAAGCTCCACAGAATCCTGCGGCCTTACATTGCCTGAGTAAATTATGCCGCGAGGCGTCACCTTCAGGAGCCCGTGACTTATGAGGCTTTCGCACACTGAGGCATCCCTGTCGGCGTCGGGAAAGATGTAAGTGTCTTTTGCGGGGGATTCGGATACCGCGCAAAGTATGTGGCCGGCGACGATATCAGGGTTTTCAAGCGATATAACAGCGTTCTCAAAACGCATTTTGGTAAGTGTATCAGGGTTTCTTAAAAGATAACGTTGAAGCGCGTCCTCATACGGCATGAAAATAACCGCAGAGTCCTGCGTTTTCCTGCCTGCGCGTCCTGCCATCTGCCAGAATGAGGAAATGCTCCCGGGATAGCCTGAAAGTATGATAA
>CAYNMZ010000111.1:0-6994 GCA_964398505.1 uncultured Spirochaetia bacterium | reverse complement strand
AACGCCGACATTTACCAGGACAGGAATCCCGACTTTTACCCGAACCCCGACGGCCACTGCCACGCGGACCAATACATTTACGATGACGGCGACAGCTACAAATACACGGACAGCCACGGCGACATATACCAGGACCGCGACCGCGTCCGGCACGGCGACTTTTACGCCGACACGTACAGGTACAGGAACACCGACACGGACAGTCACGCAGACAGGCACCGCGACAATGACATACACGCAAAGCCCGACCTTTACCAATGTGGTTTACAGCCCGACAAACTCGCCTACGCAGGCGCCGAGCTTTTCGCGCACAGTGACACCCACGTATACGCGCACAGTTACGGCTACAGGCACCGCGACAGCCACGTGTACGCGTACCGTGACGCAGACTCTTACGGCGACAGCGCAGGATACTTCCACGCCGACTGTGACGCGCACCGCGACAGCTTCTTCTACCTCCACGCTTACGCAGACGGCGAATATTTCAGCCACATATACCATAACCCTGACACCCGTGCCGCCGTCGCCGACGATGACGCGTACTGCCTCGCCGCTTCCGGCGGGATACACTGAACTTCAGGCTGAAAACGCGTGCTCTTTTGACGGGGTTTTTGAAAACACACACGCGGGCTTTACGGGCGCAGGATACGCGAACCTGGAGAACACCACAGGGTCTTCGCTTATGTTTTTTGTGACAGCCGCGTCAGCCCAGGCGCTTGAGTTTTCGTTCAGATACGCGAACGGGAGCGTGAATGAAAGGGACATGGCTGTCAGCGTAAACGGCATACAGCAGGCGCAGGGACTGCCTTTCCCGCCTACGGGCGCGTGGACAACATGGTCGGAATCCGCGGTTACGGCAAGTTTAAGCGCGGGAAGAAACGAGATACTTATAACAGCGTTGACATCCGAAGGCGGGCCGAATATTGACAGGATTTCATTCGCTTCTGTAAACGCGTTTATTGACGCCTGTGTCCCGTCAGAGACGCAGACACCGGTCGTGTCGGCGACCGCGACAGATACGGCTGAACCGACAGAAACCGCTACGGCAAGTCCCACTTTCGCGGCCCAGACACACACTTTTACAGCCACTGCCCTTGTTCCAAGCCAGACTTATACAACGACAGCGATTCAGTCGCCGACACCCACGGCTTCGGCATATATGACAGCCACAGCTTCGGTGACGGCATACATCATGCCGAGCGCGACATCTACGGCAACGGGTACAACAGTTCCGGCAGTATCAGCTACTGCCTCGGCGACAGTTTTCCCGATTGACACCTCAACTGCGTTGCCGTCCGCGACAACCACGCGGACAGCGGTTTTGCCAAGCGTGACTTTTACGGTTACGGCCGCAACAGCCGTACCTTCAGCCACGCTTACGCTCACTGTGACTGCGGTACAGCTGACTGCCACACGTACGCCGACGGCGACGCCAAGCGCGACCGGCACATATACCCGTACTGTCACGCCGAGCCTTACGCGGACATTTACAAGCACGTTTACTCTTACAGTCACGGCCTCGCCTACACGCACTTATACTGCCGTGAATACGCCGCAAAACACCGCGACAGCCACGCGAACCACGACCCCGCTGCCTTACGGAGCGCCCCTGATAAAGGATGTTGTGGCGCGGCCAAATCCATATAACAGCGACAAGGGAGACCTGACGATTACGCTTTTAATGGAAGGCATAGCTTACAAGGCGAGGGTCAGGGTTTATACAGCTTCCTTCAGGCGGGTTCTTGATGAGGAATTCGCCGGTGATTTCCACAATAACCGCTCAATTGTCATACCTTCCAGGAAAATTTCAGGACTGGCAAACGGGACGTATTACTATTATGTTGAGGTTGAAGGAAGCGGAAAAACATCAAGGAGCAGGCTGCAGAGCCTGATTATACTGAAATAGGCAATAATTTCATTCTGGGAAACTCCTTTTCGAACATTGCGGCAATTAAGGCAGCTTTGCGCGTGCTGAAAAAAACAACCGGCGGTGAAAGACGATGTGCTTTGGCCTGAAAGCAAAGACTACGGCGTTCCTCTGTGTCATTGCTGTTTTTGCATGTGCGCAGCTGCGCGCTGAGCCTGTTTTACTGTGCGCGCCTGTCGGCTGGGCAACTCAAAACGGGGGCACGACCGGAGGAGGCAATTCCGCGGCAGTAACGGTTACAACTCTTTCCGCGCTGCAGGCAGAAGCTTCATCAGCCGCGGCCAGGGTTATTTTTATGCAGGGAACAATGGGAAACGGCGTGGCTACAAGGGTGGCTGTCGCGTCAAACAAGACAATCATCGGACTGCCCGGCGCGACGCTTTCCGGAGGATTTGACGTCAAAAACGCCTCAAACGTGATAATAAGGAATGTCAGAGTACAGGGGCCGGGAGCTATTGATGTTGACGGCGTGGACTGTGTTACCGTGGACAATTCAACCAATGTTTGGCTGGACCATCTTGACATTTACGACGGCCAGGACGGAAACCTGGACATTGTAAACGGCGCGAACTACATAAGCGTGACCTGGTGCAAGTTTCATTATACCGCCGCCTCGACCAACCATCAGTTCTGCAACCTTATAGGCAATTCTGACACAAAGACAACAGACAGGGGCAAATTAAAGGTGACGTTCATGCACAACTGGTGGGCCGAGGGCGTGCTGGAAAGAATGCCAAGGGTCAGGTTTGGCCAAGTCCATACGGTAAACAACCTTTATGCGTCGTCAGGAAACAACCATTGTGTCCGCGCGGGCATAGAAGCTGATATAAGGGTTGAACAGAATGTTTTCAGGGGGGTGAGGACGCCCATAGACCTTTATGAAAATAATTTTACGGCCGTGACTTCAGAAGGCAATTTGTTCATATCCTGCACGGGCAATACCGCCGGAAGCGGGACCGCGTTTACGCCCCCTTATACCCTGACGCGCGTGCCTGTTGACCAGCTGGAAGCCTATGTCAACTCAAACGCCGGAGCCACACTTGTCAATTTTACATACTGCGGCGATGTCACACCGGCGGCGACTTTGGCCGCTACCGCGACGAGAACTGCAACAAGGACAAACACGGTGATTCCGACCAATACGCTTACGCCGTCTTTTACACGAACCGTCACACTTACTCCTTCTCTTACGCGAACGGCCACCGGCACATTCACGAGGTCCGTGACCGCTACACGTGCCGCGACAGGCACGCCGACTTTTACGCTTACAAGCGTCCCGCCGACAGGCACGCATACTCGGACCAATACGGTTTCGGCGACAGCGACCGCTACCCGTACGCAAACCGCGACAACAACCGTGAGCCCGTCCCCGAGCCCGTCAATGACCGCTACCGCGACACGAACCCGTACAGTGACGGCTTCAGTGACACCTGTGGAGACCCGTACCGCGACGGGGACAGCGACCGCTTCCCTTACCGTTTCGCATACAATGACACGGACAGCAACTGAACCGCCGCCGACACGGACAAGCACAGTGACAGCGCTGCCTTCGGCGACTTCAACCCGGTTGGTCCCGTCGGCTACGCGGACTGCTACAGCTTTGATCGCGCCATCGTCCACTTTTTCAGCAACCATTACACGTACCGCTGTTATAACGCTTACCGCCACTGCCTCGCCCTATGACACGGCGACCCGCACGCAGACAAGCGCGCTGACAGCGACATATACATTGACAGTAACGTCTTCTGCCACGATGACCGCCACAGGGGTTCCAACAGCTACAGATACGGCTTCCGCGTCGGCAACTGCCTTAATGACTGCAACAGCCACTGCCATAAGCCCCACATTTACCCGGACAGCCATAGGCGCGACTTACACGCTGACACCGACAGCCATACTCCCGAGCCCGTCGTTTACGGGCACAATAACGCGGACCTACACGCCTTCAGCTTCAGCAACGGCGAGTATAACGGTTTATATGACACCAACGGCTTCGGTGACAGCGTATTTATTGCCTACAGCTACAGCAACCACAACGCCAGCGCGGCAGGAAATTCCTTCAATAACAGACATTATCGCCTTTAAAAACCCGTATAAGGGTTCAGGTGAAGGGCTTTCAATACTTGTCAAAATGCAAGGACGCGCCCGACTGGCAACGGTCAGGATTTATACAGCCTCATTCAGGCGCGTTGTTGAGACGGAATTTAGAGGCGATTTTCACAATGACAGTGTAATTGAGGTACAGCCCAGGCTGCTCTCAAGCCTTGCGAACGGCACATATTACTATTTTCTGGAGGCAGAAGGGGAACTGGGAACTACAAGGAGCAGGCTGCAAAACTTGATTATATTGAAATAGCGGCTTTCGTATATGTCTCATGGGGATTTTGGGTACATTTAGAGTACAAAAAATCACTGTTATCAAGGGTTTATAGGTGTTTTTAAGCATGGTTATCAGATATTTTATCCTGTGAAACCTGTTTTTTATAGCATATTGACTTTGGTTCAATTTATGGTTTAATATTGACATTAAAGTTTAAACGTGTACTCGTGCTGTGTGAGGCAGCTTAAAAGAGGAAAAAATGAATTTTATCGTAGCTGCATTCAAAATTTCCCGAAAGGCAGCCTTCTATATAATATTATCCGTTGTTTTCGCGAGAATCCTGACAGCAGGAACCGTTGCTTACAACTGGAACAGCGTAATTATAGGAGGCGGCGGTTTTGTCACGGGCATAATTTACCATCCTACGGTTTCCGGTCTTGCTTACGCTCGCACTGACATGGGAGGAGCTTACCGCCGCGATACTGCCGGCGGAAACTGGATACCGATAACGGATTTTTTAAACCGAAACAATTCGGACTATATGGGCATACTCTCAATCGCCGTTGACCCGAATGACGGGAACAGGGTCTATATGATGTGCGGCAAATATACGGCATCATGGGCGGGAAACGGCGCTGTACTGACTTCAACAAACAGGGGAGCAAGCTGGAACATAGTGCCCTTAAGCTTCAAGGTCGGCGGAAATGAGAACGGCCGCGGCTGCGGGGAGAGGCTGGCTGTTGACCCGAACCTGGGTTCAATACTTCTGATGGGCGGCGGGGGCAATACGGGTTACGGCCTGTGGCGTTCCACGAATTACGGCGCTTCGTGGTCGCAGGTCACATCCTTCAGCACCACCGCGAACGTTAATTTTGTCATATTTGACAAGTCAAGCTCCACGGCAGGCAATGCCACCCAGAGGATTTTTGTTGGCGTGAACAACACCTCGGGACAATCGTTGTGGATGTCAACGAACGGCGGCACTTCGTGGACGGCTGTGGCGGGCCAACCGAACGGCACAATGGCCATGAGGGCGGATATAGCAGGGCAGTATCTTTATACCACATGGTCCAATAATTCCGGACCGAACAACGCGACAGCAGGCAGCGTGCAGAGGTACAATATAACAACGCCCGGCTGGACAAATATTTCGCCTGCCACGGGCTCATACGGCTACAGCGGCATATCTGTTGACGACCAGAATCCCAACCATATCATTGTTTCAACGCTTGATTTGTGGTGGCCTATGGACCAGGTGTGGCGGTCAACGAACGGCGGGACTACTTGGGAATATCTTTTATGGAATCCGTCAAACAATTCAATAGTGGCGACATTTGACCATACTTACGCCCCGTGGGCGGCGTCAAGGAACCCGCACTGGCTGGCTGACATACAGATAGATCCTTTTAATTCAGCAAGAGCCGAATTTGTCACCGGTTACGGCATATTTGCCTGCGACAATGTTGCCGCAGCCACAACAAGATGGGTGTTCCGGAACGCAGTGCTTGAGGAAATGGTGCCTATTGAAATTGTCGCGCCTCCTTCGGGTCCTATACTGCTCTCGGCAATGGGTGACCAAGGCGGGTTCAGGCATGACAGCCTAACTGTGTCGCCGCCTTCGGGTTTCTATATGCCTGATGTCGGTACGACTCTTTCCATAGATTACGCCGAACTTCTCCCCACAAAGATTGTAAAGGCTTACAATAGCCCGTCGCCTTACGGCGCTTACTCCACAAACAGCGGAACAAGCTGGACGAATTTCAGCGCGCCGCCGGGCGGCTCAGGCGGAGGCTCAAAGGCAATCGCCATATCTGCTGACGGCAGCAGGATAGTATGGGCACCGAGCGGCGGCAGCGTATATTATTCCACGAACAACGGTTCTTCCTGGGGCACTTGCGGCGGGTTGACAGGAGGGTTTTACCCTGAGTCTGACCGCGTGAATTCAAACAAGTTTTATTATTATCATGCCGTGAACGGGAGACTGTTTTACTCCACGAACGGAGGCCAGACCTTTACGCAGTCCGCGACAGCCTACCCGACACTGCCTGATTACCAGTCGTACAACGGCTCGGCAAATACCGTATTCGGCAGAGAAGGCGATATATGGATAACGACAGGCGCGGGCGGGCTTTACAGGTCAACGGATTCCGGGGTTACCGGAACAAAGGTAAACAGTGTCACAGAAGCATATGCAATCGGTTTTGGAAAAGCCTCAGGAGCATATCCGGCCATATACCTGCACGGTGTTGTTGGCGGAGTGCTCGGGATATTCCGTTCAGACGATACAGGCGCTACCTGGTCCAGAATAAACGACGATTCAACGCAGTTTGGCTGGATACACTGTATAAAAGGCGACCAGAATGTTTACGGAAGGGTTTTTGTGTCTCTTGAAGGCAGGGGAATTGTTTACGGCGTGCCTGCGGGAGCGACAACCCCGACTTTTACGCCGACAAGGACAAGGACTCCTACGACAGGGACAACGGCAACTTATACAAGGACCAGGACGCCGACATATACGCGTACAAGCGTTCCTCCGACAGCCACGTTCACAAGGACAGCTACGGGAACGCAAACAAGGACAGTGACGCAGACATATACAAGGACGCAGGTTCCTCCGACAGCCACGTTCACAAGGACAGCTACGGGAACGCATACAAGGACAGTAACGCCGACATACACAAGGACGCAGGTGCCTCCGACAGCCACGTTCACAAGGACAGCTACGGGAACGCATACAAGGACAGTGA
>CAYNMZ010000110.1:0-7059 GCA_964398505.1 uncultured Spirochaetia bacterium | reverse complement strand
ATACCTGCCGCCCCGGGGCGGCTTTTATTTTTTCTTTTTTGCCTGTTTATTGGAGCTTTTTTTTACGTTAATTTTTTTTGTCTGTTTGCCGGATTTTTGCATTTTCACGGCCGTGACTTTCATGACGCGGAGGTCTTCTTTCATAGACCTTAGAAACTGTACAACGCTTGCGTCAATAAGCCGCATGCGTTCCTTTATTATAATGCCTCCAAGCATTCCTTCATTAACCCGCGTATCCATAACAAGCTTTGCCTTCATGGCTTTTTCAAGCCTTTCCTTGAGCTTTTCTTTTTCAGCAGCGTCAAGCGGGAAAGCTGTCTCCACTGTAATCTTCCTTATGCCAGCTTCCGCATCGGCTTTTTCCGCGAACATGGAGCATATCTGCGGAATAAGCCTTTCCCTTTTTTTGTCCACAAGGAGCATCAGGAAATTCATGACTATTTTTGAAAGACCGGCGCCAAACACTTTTGTCAAAATCTGCTTTTTTTCTTCTTTATTTATGCCGGGGTGGTAAACTATATCCTTTAAACGCTCATTCCCATCAAATACCTTTTTAACCGATAACAACTCATTTTTTATTTCAGCAAGCTTTCCTGCATCCTTTGCCAGCGAGAAAAGCGCTTCAGCGTATTTTGAAGGAAGTACAAGGTTAGCCATGTCAGTTCGCGCTCTTTTCTATTTCTTTCATGTATTTTGATACAACAGTTAGCTGGTCCTTTTTACTGACTTTCTTGCGTATGGCCTTCTCAGCCGCCATTATGGATATATCAACAATAGTATCCTTCACTTCCTCTATAGCCTTCTTTTTCTCATTTTCTATCTCAGCCTTGGCTGCGGCTATCAATTTTGCTCCTTCGTTCCTGGCTTCAGCGATAAGCCCGGCTTTTATCTTTTCGCCCTCAGCCGCGGCCTTTGCCAGCGCTTCCTTTGCCGAAACTTCCATGGCTGACAATTTTGACTCATAGTCCGCTTTCATTGACTCTATCTCGGCCTTGTCCTTTTCAATCTTGTCTATTGACTCCCTGATAAAATCGTCCCTTTTCTTCATTGTGCCCGTAAGCGCCTTTATGAAAAGGTTCCATATGATGGGCATGGCTATAAGAAAAGTAATTATCTGAACCAGAAATACCGGTAAGTTTATCTCTACCATAAAATCCTCCTGTAAAATATATTTCTTTTACGTCTCGCGCCGACAGAGCGAACACACTTTAAACCGGACTCCGGATACCGGATTCCGGACCTATAAGTCCGCGGGGCAGGATCTCTGCCCCGATATTTCCGTATTAACCCAGAAAGTAAGAAGAAAACGGGTTAGCGAATATTAGGATCAGGCCGACAACGAGCGCGTATATGACAAGCGACTCAATGAAAGCCAGACCGATAATAAGCATGGTCTGTATCTTGCTTCCGGCCTCAGGCTGCCTCGCAAGCCCTTCCGCTGCTTTCGCCGTGGCCAGCCCCTGCCCGATTCCGCAGCCCAGAGCCGCAACGCCGACTCCTAGAGCAGCCGCAAGAACCGTAAAAGCGAAGAAATTCACGCTGTCACCGGAAGCCTTTCCCGAAGCCGCAGCCTCAGAAGAAGCCATTGCCAGTCCCGCGAAAGCAAAAACCGCGACTAAAGAAAAAAATAGAACTAATGTCCTTTTCAAATCATCCACCTCCGTCCTTTTAATAGTTTATAGTATTTATACTTGATATTTTATAGTTTAAAACCGGTACTCAAAATCATATATCAGTTTTCAGTGCGCATGTTCCTCGGCATGGTCGTCATGAGACCCCACGGCGCCTGCTATGTATATGCAGGCAAGCAAGGATATCACCGCCGCCTGTATCAGACTCACCAGAACGCCGAGCACAAGTATAAGCGGCCTGAGTATGAACATAAAGGATCCCAAAAAAGCGCTCATGCCGTTCGTGGTCACTGTGGGATAGAAAAGGAGAACGAGCGCCACGAGAACTGACAGCAGTATTTCTTTCGCTATTATGTTGCCAAAAAGCCTGAATGAAAGCGATATTATCCTTGAGAGGTCCGACAGGAACTCAATCGGCCACATTATGAATTTCACCGGTAGCGGTATCGTGGGCCCGCCGGCAAAATGGGCGAAAAACTTTACAGGGCCTTTTTCCTTAAGCCCGTTTATCCACTCTGTAGCGAATATGATGACTGCCAACGCCGCGGTCACGGTAAGGCTGGAAGTGGGCGATATGAGCCCCGGCACAAGCCCCATCAGGTTACCTACAAACACAAAGCAGAATAAAGTGACTATCATGGAGTAATATTTAGGAGCCGTAGGTCCTATAATCGAGTCTGCGAAGTCGGTCAGGTACGTGACCGTCCATTCCACAAGATTTTGAGCCTTCTTAGGCTTAATTGAGGGATTAATGCGCGCCAGGCCGAAAATAAAGAATATTATGGCGTAGTCAAAAAGTATCATCAGTAGTATCGTAAAATAGTGGTCGTCAAGCCCGGGTATGAAAGATTTGTATTCTATAGATTCCTTGATTCCCGACATTACCTTGTCTCCTTTATTGACTTAAAATTCGTATTGAAAAATCTTGCCAGCATCGCTTCCGCAGCCAGCAAAACAAGGGTCAAAGTAAAACCGACCAAAAAACCTTTTATGCTGTAATTCTTCCTGTATATGACCAGGACAGCTATCAATCCGCCTATCAGGGCCGTCTTCGCAAGATAAACAACCACCGAAGCCAGCGCAGCAGAAGCAGACGCGGCTCCGGGTTTTATTATCGACTTTACGCTGAACACTATTGCGCCGAAATTTAAAACGCCCGTGCCAAACCCTGCGACAAGGCCGAAAATAAAATTATGTTTCACGAAAAAGAACAAGCAACATAATACCATAAACACAATAGTAAAAGTCAAGAAAATTCTTTTTATACTCATCATTTTTTTACCGCGTATTTCACTATTACCCACACAAACCCCGATATGATCCCAAAAAGCAACATTACAATGGTGAAAAGCGGTTTTAACCCTGTCAGCCTGTCAACCAGCATTCCCGCTCCAAGCCCGCAAAAAGTCGCAAGCACAAGCGTAAAGCCTATTGACCCGGCCTGGCTTACTGCCCTTAATGCTTCCTGATTGTCCTTTTCCATAATATTGCCGGCGCCTTCATTTTTTTTTCATTTAATAAAGTCCGACGGCTTTATATCCTTTAAAAACTCCTTAAACTCCCTGAGTTCTTTCTCATACTTGTCCTTGTCCATTATCGTGGCTTCCATTATCACGCTCTCGGACACGAAAATAGGCGCGTCAGCCCTTAAGGCAAGCGCTATCGCGTCAGACGGCCTTGAATCAACCTCAAAAGCAGATCCATCCTTAATAAGGTGTATCTTCGCGAAGAAAGTATTGTTCTTTATGTCATGTATCACAACCCTGTCTATACTTATCCTAAGAACGTTCAGCATTTCCCTTATCAGGTCATGCGTCATGGGACGCGGCACTTTTATTTCCTCAAGCGCAACCAGTATGGCGTCAGCCTCATACACCCCTATCCAAATAGGCAGGAACCTCTTTTCCTCCCTGTCCGTGAGTATGACTACAGGCATTTTTGAGGCGCTGTCTATAGCCAGCCCGTTAACTTTCATCTCAATCATTGTCTTGCTCCGTTTTAGATATTCTCTTCCAAAGAAAATATTACTACATGCCGCCTTATTTATCAACGATTTTCAATCTTTGGAAACTTATTTTTCGCTCAAAATCCTGTAAAAACAATAAACGCAAAGCGCCGCAATGAAAAGCCATGCGGCCGACATCAGAAACGCTCCAAAAATTGTCATATCAGGCCTCCTCAACAATCTCATGCCCTGACTTTCTTTCTTTCCAGGCGATACGTACAAGCACGGCAAGTGTCAGAAAAAGCAGCAGCATGCCCACCCTGGTCCAGAAAACATACGGCTGGTTCGACTCAGCCACATTATCCATTGTCAGCAGGTTTTTCCAGTTCTGCGCGAGCCAACCCACAAGTATGGCAAGCAGATAGGCCGGGGTTATGTATTTTATGATAAATTTGTATATCTTAGGCACGCGCATTTGAGCGCCTTTGTGAACCTCGTCCCATGCCCTGTCAATCCCGAACACCCATGCGAACATTATGACCTCAAAAAGCCCGAACACCACAAGCGCGAAAGTGCCTGCCCAGAAATCAAGCTCATCAACGACCCCCTTGCCTATGAAAAATATGGAGGGCTGGCAAAGGATAAAACACGCGGTGCCTATAACAGATATGGCTTTCTTCCTGGAAGTCTTAAATTCGTCCTCAAAGAAAGCTATGGCAGGCTGCATCATGGATATTGAAGATGTCAGTCCGGCCAGAAAGAGAAGGAAAAACCAGCAGAAGGCAAAGAGCGTTGAAGCAGGTATCTTGTCCAGTATCATGGGCATTGTTATGAAACCCAGGCCGAAAGTCCCGCCTTTTGCTATTTCCACCATTTTTTCAGGGCCAAAGAACGCAAAAGCTGCGGGCACTATTATGCTGCCGCCCAGTATAACCTCTGCGAACTCATTAGTTGAAACGGACGTAAGGCCGGAAAGCGCAACATCGTCCTCTTTTTTAAGATAGCTGGCGTAGGTAATGATTACGCCCATGCCCACGCTCAGGGTGAAGAATATCTGGCCTGCGGCGGCAAGCCAGACCTTCATATCAAGCAGCCTGGAAAAATCCGGGTTCCATAGGAAGCCAAGCCCGTCAAATACTCTATAAGGCGTATTTACTGCCGGGTCAAGCCCCAGTGTCAGTACGCGAACCATCATTAGCGCGCCCAGCACAAGCAGCAGCGGCATTGCCAGCTTCGCCACGCCCTCTATTCCTTTTTTTATTCCAAAATAAAGTATAATGAAGTTTATGCCGAATGTCAGAAGGAAAAACCCGTAAGCCGGGGACAACGGCGACTTTACGGAAATATAATCCGTAAAGAATTTCGCTATCTCACCTGCTTTCAGGGCCTCAGCGTACTTGGGCGTCAGCGAAAAGAACATGTAGCCAAGCAGCCAGGACTCTATATAGCAGTAATACAGAAAGATTGCGATCGGCCCGAACATTCCGATCACGCCGAAATACTTGATGAACCTGTTTTTCTGGCTCATTGAATGGAATATCCCAGGCGCAGTGGAATGACCGAAACCACCGCCGTACCTGCCTGCCGTCCACTCCACCCACATCAGGGGTATGCCGACAATCAGCAGGGCTATAAAATAAGGTATCATAAAAGCTCCGCCGCCGTTGGTCGCGGCCTGGACCGGAAAACGCAGGAAATTTCCCAGGCCTATGGCGGAACCCGCCACAGCGAGCACTACGCCTATTTTTGAACCCCACTCCTGCCGTTTTCGCGGCGCTCCAGATTCTGCCATATCAAATCCCTCCTGATCGCGGTTAAATTTTAAGGTTTATAAGTTAAAGTTACCGTATTCATCTATCAGGTTTTAATTTGCATCTTAAAAATTGAAATTTGTAATTAAGCCCTCACTTCCGCGCCGTTATCATCAAACTTTTTCACGGACAGTAATTCGCCATTCTTGTAAATACGCTGTTCCATAAGCTTGCCGGACTCGTAATAAACTCTGTACATTCCTTCCTGCTTGCCGTCTTTGAAGGTTTCCTTGGCTTTTACAGCGCCTGACTCATAGTACATGGTAAAATCACCGTCTTCCCTGCCTGCCTTGTACTGGCCCTCAACCTGGACTTTTCCGCTCCTGTAATAAAGCTTGTACGGCCCGTCTTCCTTCCCGTCCTTGTGAGTCCCCTCAACCTTTACCTCACCTGTCCTGTAAAAAAACCTGTACGGCCCGTTTTCCTTTCCATTCACATATGTCCCCTCCAGCTTCAATTTACCGTCCTCATAATACACCCTGAAAACCCCGTGTTCTTTCCCCTCCACACATTCTCCTTCGCTTTTTAGGTTGCCGTTCTCATAATAGGATTTTATGCTGCCGTCCCTCTTTCCATCGCTATAATTTTCCTCAGCCATGACCTTTCCCGAAGGATAGTAAAGCGTATAAAGCCCGACCGCTTTCCCCTTCTCATACCTGCCTTCCACTTTCACCTTTCCGTTCTCGTAATATATCCTGTAAAGGCCCTCCTTTAAGCCGTCTATATTCGTTCCTTCCACCTTTACACTTCCAGAAGGGTAAAATATCCTGTAAGGGCCGTGTTCCTTTCCGTTTTTATACGTTTCCTCTGTCTCAATCTTGCCATTCTCGTAATATGCCTTGTAAATCCCGATATTGCCGTCCATATATTTTTCCACCTGCACGCCGCCTGACTCGTAATATGATTTTGATTCCCACATGGGGTGTCCGTTGCTGTATGAGCCCTCAAATTTCAGCTTTCCGGACTCATAAAAGATCCTCACAGGCCCGTTCGCGGTACCTGAATTAAAAGTAATTTCCTGCTTTAAACTTCCCGATGCATAGCACACCCTGAATATGCCTTCATAAAGCTCATTCTTTACATATGTATTTTTTGCCGTGGTTTCAACTCCGGAATTGTTCATGAAAATGCACTCAACTTCGCCGTCAATCCTCTCGCCGTTTTTTTCAACGCTTCCGTCCTCGTTGATTTTCCATCGCGCTATCTGTTCGCCGTCCCTGAAAAACGTCTCTATGTTTCCCCTGCTCACTGCTGTAAGCGCCATTATTTCTCCATTAACTTTTTTTGGCAAAATGCCTTTTAAATGTAATTCCGGGATAATTTTTTAACATCAATTCTCTATCAGCCGGCCCGCGCTTAATAGTTTCCCTCATACATCACGACAGTCGCCCTGCCGCCCTGGTACTCGTCCTTATAAGCCACGTACGGCCTGCCTGACAAAGGGTCAATAAAAAGCCTTACGTAATTGGCTGCCGCGTCCGAAACAACCGCAAAAAGGTTCCAGCCGGCTCCGTCATTCCTCATGACAACAGCCCTGTCCCCAAGCCCGCTGTCGCGGAAGGCAACCGAGACCGTGCCGCCCCGTACTGCCAGGGATATATATTCGGCCCGTCCTGATGAAAATCCCGGGCTGCCGACATTCACCCAGTTCGCGCCGTCATAACGCCTGACA
>CAYNMZ010000109.1:0-7064 GCA_964398505.1 uncultured Spirochaetia bacterium | reverse complement strand
ACAAGAAATCCACCTTAAAATGTGCTAAAATGTGTCCGAAAAAACTAAGCCATTACGCCAACCCCGCATCAAACCGTATTGAAAAATCATTCCACCATCTTTCGTTATCAACTTTACTTTCAGGTTTTTCACTTTCAGTATTGTTTTCCTGGGCGTAATACACAGGGACCCATAAAACGAAAAGAATACATATTTTTTTTAACGTTAATAACGGTTCTGTAATTTTGATTGATTTTTTATTTTTTTCCATAATTACTACTCTCTTTTAAAAAATTTTAGGTTAAAATTTACCCTATTGTCTGGTGAAAACTATATTGTCCATACTGACTGTTACGTTGGCGAAATTCGTCGGGTCGCCGTTGCATTTAAAATAAAACTTTAGATCCCGCACTCCGGACATAATTTGAGCGGCTGTAACCCCGACATCAGCATAAACAATGAAATCATCGATATTTAAAACAACATCGTTCCAATTGCCGCTCCTGTCTAAAACAATAGGATCACTTTCCAAATAGTATGTCATTCCTGTTATCATCGTCGTCAATATAATCTCATAACCAATCGGCGCGTTAGTTTCAACCTTATAAGTAAATTTTAAACTATTATAAGCGGAAAAATTAGTGCCGACACCAACAGCTGAAAAAGTCTGCGGGAATAACGCAAACCATTTGTTGTTGTCGCATCTTACCGTAGCGGTTAAGCCGTATGCATATTCACCGAGTTCAGCTGGCGCACCTGATAGAAGGTAGCACCCTCTTAGATAGTTCGAGACATCAATACTCATTGTTCCTATGTTATCATTTAAACAATTGCTACACGGTACCATATTTTCATTATTATTGTCTTCGAAATTATCTATAAAGAATGGGGTCGGGGTTGATGTCATTGTTGGGCTTGATGTAATTGTTGGCGTTGATGTCACTGTCGCGCTGGAAGTAAAAGTAAACGTAGGATTAACTTCTGGAGAAGAAGGTGCTTGCGATGACTTATTACAACTAAACAGAAAAAATAACGCGGTAAGTAAAACAAATACAAAAGTCATTTTTTTCATTTTTTCCTCCTTATAACAAGCAATTTTGGAATAATTTTACTAATATTGAATTTTTAGTCAACATTTTTGTTTTTTTAAGAAATATGCTTTATAATCTTCCATTTTTCAATGCAAAATTTAAATGATTTATTTTAATACCGTGCCATACATTGTCAACTTAACCAATATAGTCCAGCGTCAATTTAATAACGGCGTAAATAGCATTTTATTCATTTCTATAACATTGGCCTTGTTTTCCATTTTCATCCCACTGCGCCATACTTTTTGCGTAGCACGGGAAAGGAGTTTATAGGATACGGCCATGGCTTTAATATTGGGGTCAGTCATTTTTGACTATTCGTATCTCTCATTTCATAAACTTCAATTCAGGCAGAATTATGAGGATTTCGTTTTCTGTGCCTTCCTTCTGCCAATATAAAATATAATTCACCCTGGATTCTGAAGGCTTATACCCTTTTTTCTCCAATTCAGCCATTTTCTCCCTGAAAGCATTTGAAAACTTTACAATACAGTTCCCATTTTTATCATTACACCCGTCATTTGTAACTATTAATTCATCCCCGCTTTTAAGGCCGGATATAATATCCTGTTTGTTAAAGAAATAGTCCAGCCAAATGTCTTTGTGGGTCAGGTGCATAACCAATAAGTTTGACGGGCCGTATTGATGATCGTCGTTAATTCTTTCTATTTTCCGGCAGGAAATATTGTCAAGGTAACTCCCGTTTAAGTGAATAGTAAGATTGTTTTTTGCCCGGGTCATTGCCACATATAGCTGCCTTTTTTTCTCATCGTTGTCCGGGCTATATCCGTCAAGCATTATAATCACATTGTCAAATTCCTTGCCCTTGGCCTTATGAATGGTTGAAACAAGGATGGTTTCCCCGGCTGCGTTAAAAAAATCCTCCAATTTTGATTCTTTTACAAAAATCTCAAAATCCGACTGATATTTGTTTTTGGGGTTACTTGATTCAAAGTCTTCAATGATGTTTAAGCAAATTTCGATTTTGGAACTTTGCCCGAATTTATCCGCAAGTTTTTTCTTCGCGGTTTGCCAGGTTTCGGCGCTTATCGTATATTTGTCCTCGGATAAATTAAGCTGTTTAATAAAATACCGTAATTCGAGTAAATTGAACAAATTAAAATCATGGTTGGTTTGAATCAGCTTTGCTGGCATTCCGTTATTCAACAGGAGCCCGGTTATTTGTAACGCCTCATCATTTGTACATGTCAGTACGCAGGTACTTCCAGACAAGCCGGAAGATAATATGCTGTTTACAACCGGCTCAATCAGGTCAGAAGATGAGTACTTGACCAATCTTAAATTCCCGTCCTCGTTTGTATTTGGGATAACGGGCGTTTCCTTTAGACGGTGAGAAATTTGCTTGACAAAGTTGTTTGCGAACTCTATCAGGTTGGCCTTACTCCTGTAATTGACAGTCAGTTCGATTTTTTTTGCTTTTTTTTCTGTAATGAATTGTTCCAGGTATTTGGAGCTGGATCCCCTGAATTCGTAAATATTCTGGCCGTCATCTCCGACGGCAATGACCCTCATTTCTTCGTTCTGCCTCATCAGGGCTTTTACCAGGTCAAACTCATGAACATCCATATCCTGCGCCTCATCAATGACTAAAACTGTCTTTGTAATACGGTTTATTTCAATATCATTGTTTAGGATTTTCTCTATTGCTTCCCTGATAATCGTCTGGGATTTCTCAATAGAACCGACTTTGCCCAACAAATCGAAACAGTACGAATGAAAAGTCTTGATTTCAATAAAAGCCGCCGCGTTTCCTATAAGGTCGTACAAGCGCTTCTTGAATTCCGTCGCGGCCGCTCTTGAAAAGGTCAACATCAGCATTTGTTCATGCTTTACGTCTTCCATTAAAAGCAAAGAGGCCAGTTTATGCACCAGCACCCTTGTTTTTCCGCTTCCGGGCCCCGCAGCCACGGCAATATACGGGGAGCTGTCGTCTTTTATAATCGCCAGCTGAGAAGGCGACAACTCCCCGAAAAGTTGTCTGAATTTAGCCGGAGTGATATTTCTTTTTATCTCGTTCTGCCTGCTGCCTTTAAAATACTTGCCAAGAAAAGAAGAGTAGTTTAATTGAAAATAATCCTCAACAAATTGCAGCGCTTCTTTATAATCCTGTATCATCTTTTTCGCGTACTCGCCAACTATATGAATTTGCTGTACTCTGCTTTCATAAAATTGCTTCAATTTTTTATAGTCCTCCGCCCTGTATCTCCTCATATTGTCCTGTTCAAGCCGTTCAATCGTCAGTTTGTTATAGACAACCAGGAAACCGCCTTCTATTTTTATCGCGTCAATTCTTGACAAATAGAACAAAGCATCTTCAATATCATCCAGCGTGATATCAAACTTTAGCAGAACGCGCTGTTTTTCATAGTCCTCCTTTAGCTGATGAACCGAAAATTCAACCATGACCTCCTCTTTGCCGGCATCTTCAGGCAGCCGGTTTTCCAGGCTTTGCCTGTAAAGAAAATTAACTATAAACCTGGCCAAATCATGCCTTTTTTCAAGTTTATCTTTTAATTCCGCTTTTGAGTAATTTGATGAAATTAAGAGAATATTTTTTGATACGTCGTTTTGTTTTCTTTTTATCCAATTCTTAATGGCCCAAAAATTGATTATGGTCCTTAATTTATTTGGTGAAACGTAATCACATCCGTTGTCTTTCGCAAGCTCGTTGAGATTCTTAATATGAAATGTTCGTTCTTCTTTATCAAATTGGTAAGCGAGAAAGTTTTCAATCTTACTTATAGAGTTTACGATACCAAGCGAACGATTCTTGTTTTCACCACGCTTGATAAAAGCTGTCAGGTCTTTTGTGTCCGCCAATATCCTTTCTTCCCGCAATAAATTAATCGCCTCAATAACCTCCTCTTTTACTATGCCCAAATGATCTGATATGTAGTCAATCCTTGCTTCCGCCTCTTCATCCGCCGCCTTTTTTCTGCTTTTACTGGAAAAAAGCTTTTTAATTATCCTTATCGCATTCTGTCTTTGTTTCTCATTGAATTCCCCTGATGAGTTTATCTTATTAACAGCTTCCTGGGCGTTTTTGCACAGTATGCTGTTAGCGTAAATGCGGGGCATATTTTGTCCGCGTTTCAGGTATCCTGCTTCTTCCAGGGCGGATATAGCTGTCTTAACCCTGGTTTCAATGTCAAAAACGTTGTCGTCCCAGCCGGCTTTGCGCGCTATTTCCAGGGCCGAATTGGAGACGGTTGACCTTAAATATGTAATATCTTTTATGGCTTTCCATATCTGTTGTATTTCCTTTATATTAATCTTGGTTTGATTCAGTAAAATAAAATGCTTGTTAAGGTCTTCTTCATTAAAAAGGACATAGCAATCGGCGGTTATATTCTCATCCCTTCCTGCCCTGCCGGCTTCCTGCACATAATTTTCCAGAGAGTCCGACAATTCATAATGAATCACCATACCTACGTCCTTTTTGTCCACTCCCATGCCAAACGCGGATGTAGCGACTATTATATCCACGTCGCCGCGTATAAACGCGTCCTGATTGTCTGATTTTTCCTGCTTGTCCATT
The DNA here is from genome assembly GCA_964398505.1 of uncultured Spirochaetia bacterium. Taxonomy (GTDB): domain Bacteria; phylum Oederibacteriota; class PGYV01; order PGYV01; family CAYNMZ01; genus CAYNMZ01. Next base: position 2,435 of record CAYNMZ010000109.1, on the reverse strand, counting down.
TTGCCATGATAGGGCCTGGCAGGATAACCGTCATTTGAAAGCCTTTCTGCTATCATGTACGCCTTTTGAGTCCTTGAAACATATATGATCGTCGGACACTTTTTTGCATCTATCAAATTCCGCAAAGCATCGTATTTTTCCTCGTCATTCCCTTTTGGGATTACCTTATATTTCAGGTTTGTACGGGTTGTATTTGCGCTGAAAGTTTCCAGGTGAAGTGATAATTTCTTCTGAAAATATTCCTTAATATCATTCATTACATTCTGTTTCGCGGTCGCTGTAAAACACGAGACAGGTATCGGGGTATCAAGGTTTTTCTTTTCCTGCAGCTGTTTGATAAAATCCCCGATATACAGGTAGTCAACCCTGAAATCCTGGCCCCAAGAGGAAAAACAGTGCGCCTCGTCAATCACAAACCTGACTACATTCCTCCCAAGCAGCAGGTGTTCGATTGATTTTGACCTTAGTGATTCCGGCGATATATACAGGATTGAAGCAGAGCCGTCTTCAACCCTCTCAAAGGATTTTGCCCTCTCTATCGGGTCCAGCAGGCCATTTATGGTGACAGCGTCCGTAATATTCATTTTTTCCAGGTTGTCCACCTGGTCCTTCATCAAAGACTGCAACGGTGAAATAACCACTGTCAACCCCTTTACGTTTTCTCCGCTCATCAAGGCGGGGACCTGAAAAGTTATGGACTTGCCGCCGCCTGTCGGAAACACGGCCAAAATAGACTTGTTGTCAATAGCCGCTTTTACCGCCGCCTCCTGCAACGCTCTTCCATTAAAGGATTTGTAGGAATCATAGCCAAAAAACTTCTTTAGGCCGGTTTTCGCGTCAAGCGACTTGTCGCAGTATGGACATCCCTGAAGGCATGGATTATTCCTTAATAAATACATGACTCTCTCAACTTCCGGATAATTCTTTATTACCCAGGGAGGAGTTATTGAGTACCTGCTGTCCGTATTTATTAAAGCCAGACAATAGGCCAGCTCCGCGGGGTTATTTTGAACTATTTTGCCTAAATCAGCGTGTTGGCATATTTTTCCCGAAAACTGCGAGCGTATCTGCTTTACAGCGTCTATTTTCGTGGACGTAAAACCAACAAAGTCAAAGAACCATTTAAACTCTTTTTTATCGCCCAATAAAGAATAATAAATCCGCTTTAATTCATCGCGTATTTCCCGGAACGCGGAAAGTTCATCATAAAATAAGTCTTTTGCCTTTATAGCGTCGTTTAAAGGATTGTTTAATTCTTCTGTCTGGAGTTTGTCGTCTTTTAACAGCGCATGGTACGGTTTGGCCGGAAATAATAATGGAGATAAATATAACGTATCAATAGCTTTGACGCTTGAAATATCCACGCTGGCGGCTTTTTCAATATGCGGCAAATCGTGTTTGATGATGTTGTGCCCGCACACGTATTTATTCTTGCCGATAAAAAGCAGGAGATCGGCAACCGAATTCGTATGCAATTTTAAGCCGTCCCCTGTTATGCCGCCAACGTCAAGGATTTTTTTGCTTTTAAAGTCCACTTCGGCATCTATGAAGACTATATTGTCATGCAATTTACCTTTAAAATCATTCATTTATATTAACCTCTCTTCAAAGCTATCCCTCTCTATGCGGTTCAGGCATGCAATCGTGTTTTATATCTATCTCTCCCGGCGGCGACACGTCCTTGTCTTCCCTGTTCCAGGCTATTGCGAAGGCCATCACATCCGCAAATACCCACGGCCCGCGCAACGCGTATGTATAAAAGTATCAACGTTAACTCGTTTCATTACCATCCTGGCTGTATAGGCCCGTGTGACAATGGCGGAAAATGTCTTTTCTTCATTTCGATAACGTTGACCTTGTCTTCCATCTTCATCCCCCTCGCGCCATATTTTTAAGTGGCTCGTTTTAGAATCTTTTAATAGGCAGGCAGGGCTTGGGCGCAATTTTATTCTTTATACTTCCACCAATTTTCTATCTCTTTTCCTTCTTTTATTTTCTTCAAATTCTCTTCCATCTCTTCTATAACTTCAGTGTCTATTGAGTCATCCTCAAGAAATCTCTTTGCAATCTTTATCGCTTCTTCCTGTAGGGTCGCCGCCAATTCAAGTTTACCCGTCCTGGAATATAGTAATGCCAGGTACTCAAGCCCGGAGTGATGGTTTGGCTGCGAAACGGCTAATTCTTTAAATTTCTTTTCCGCTGTTTCAAAATCACCGGTTTCAAACGCTTTTAATCCCGTTTTTTCTATAACATCATCATCTTCTTCAAAAGATTTTATATATGAAAAATCCTTTTGCAGTTTTTGTAAGAAATCATCAAAGATTTTATCCGACATAAATATTCTCATTATGCCATTTCAGGAAATCTTTTGCGGGTTTGTCGTAAATGTTGTCCGGAGTATTCATCAGCTGCTTGCCGTGAAAGGCGTAATATTC
>CAYNMZ010000108.1:0-7398 GCA_964398505.1 uncultured Spirochaetia bacterium | reverse complement strand
CTCCTTCAATTGGGCCAGCCACCAGCTGCGGGAAGAACACCAGGTAAACAGCAAGTGTTCCCGGCCTTTTTTCAGCCTCTATCTTTTTCCTGTAAACATCTATGGTATAACTGGCTATCTGGAATGTATAGAATGATATGCCTATGGGCAAAAGAAGCTTAAACTGGGGGTAATTATACATTATATTAAATTGTTCGAGAAAAAACCTGACTGAATCATTAAAGAAATTGAAATACTTGAAGACAAAAAGAAATCCGAAATTCACAAGCATCGCAGTGGCAAGATAAGCCTTTTTTTTAGCCGCAACATTTTCTTTTTCAATGGCAAGAGCGGCCCAATAATTGACCGCTGTTTCTATTATTATAATAATTACATATTCCGGCTTCCAAACCATGTAAAAATAAAGACTGGCAGCAAGAAGAAAGATATTTCGCCACCTTGCGGAAAGCATAAAATACAGAAACACAACGACCGGAAAAAATATCAAAAAATGAAACGAGTTAAAAAGCATATTTTCAGCCTTTCTTTCTTTTTATATGCAGGCAGCGGAGACTGCCGCCTAAATGTTTATCCTTCTTTCCTCAACAACAAGCGGTCTTTTCATAACTCTTGTATTAATATTAAGTATATATTCTCCCAGAAACCCTATGAAAAACAACTGCACTGATCCAAGAAAGAAAATTGATATTATCATCGGCGCTGTACCAATAGGGAATTTAAACCAGAAAATAAGTTTAAGCACCAGATAAAGTACAGCCACCATGAAGGAAACTCCGGAAATAACAAAACCAAGTATTGTGGCAAGCCGCATTACCATCTTTGAATACGAAGTGATGCCGAGCATAGCCACATCATAAAGGCTCCACCAGTCGCTTTTTGTTCTGCCGGCCTTCCTTTTTTGCTGTTCATAAGGAACATCCACGCGCTTGAACCCGAACTCAGCTACCATACCGCGCAAATAAGGCATAGGGTCATCAAGCTTCCTTAGAACGTCAATGAAGGCTTTGTCATAAAGCCCAAAACCAGTAAAATGACTGATATGACCTACATCCGCTATCTTTCTTATTACACTGTAAAAAACAGACCGCAGGAAATAAAGCGCCGGATTTTCACGGCTTTTTTTCTTGATTCCGGCGACGATTTTCGCGCCTTTTTCCCAAGCACGCACAAATTCAACTATCATTTCCGGCGGGTCCTGGAAATCCGCCGCTATCATTATTACGCAGTCCCCGCGGGCCTGCAACAGGCCGTAAAATGGAGATCTCAAGTATCCGAAATTTCTAGCATTAAAAATTGCCTTGACTTTTTTATTTCGAGCGCAGATTTTTTCAATCTCTGCCCTTGTCCCGTCTTCAGAACAATTGTCAATAAAGATAATCTCATACGCGTATTTCTTCAGCTTATTCCTGAAAATCGCCTCAATTTCATAAGTCAAAGGGGCCACATTGTCTCGCTCATTATACGACGGAATTAAAACGCTGATTTTTTTCATCAAAACTCCCGTTTATATAAAATCAGCCCGCTTGATACGGGCCTACAAATAACTTTGTATTGTCTTTTTAAAACCTTCTTTTGCCCTTACTTTAGGCGAAAATCCCAATCCCGATGCCTTTTTTATATCAGGCACGCCTGCTTTAACCGTGCTTTTAATATAACCCGCCTGCGGTGTTTTATTTAACACAACCTTTATATCATGCCCCGTACAGATAGAAGCAATAATTTCCGCCAATTCTTTCACACTTAGAACATCAATATCACTCGCAATATTATATGCTTCACCGCTTTTCCCGTCAAATAAAACTTTAAAGAAACCCCACACAGCGTCCCGTATGTAGCAAAAAGCTCTTACAGCGCTGCCGTCACTGTTCAGCACTATGTCCTCGCCTTTTACAGCGTTTCTCACAAAATCAGCGTAAACCCTGCCGTCATCAAGGTCCATGCCCGGGCCATAAGTATGAAATGGCCTTACCACCTTTACGTCCACGCCGTATTTTTCATGATATATACGGCAAAGCGTCTCTCCCGCTCTTTTGCCCTCGGCATAGCAAGCCCTGAGCGTCAGGCAGTCAAGGAAACCAAATGATTTCTCGTCTAGTGATTTTCCTTCCTGGTAAGGTTCACCGTAAACTTCGCTGCTTGAAAAATACAAAAACGACTTACAATGCTGCCTTTTTGACAACTCCAAGAGGTTGTAAGTTCCGGTTATATTAGGCAGCATTGTGCCAAGGGGGTCAACGCCGTAATACTTTGGGCTTGCCTGGCTCGCCGCATGGATGATGTAGTCCTGGCTCTCCGGATAATCAATATATGAACACACATCACCGCATATAAGCCTTAAATCCTTTCTTGCCAGATATTCCGAAAACTTCGTTTCGGCCTTTCCCATGTTCCGAACAAGGCCTGTCACAATACAGGGTTCTTTCGCTATTTTTTCATTATAATAGAGGACAGTCATTACCATGTAAGCCGCCAAGAAACTGTTTGCTCCGGCAACAAGCATGTTTTTACCCTCAAGCCGCTCAAACGGAAGCCCGCTCTCAATCAGCCACTCAATATCTTCCCGGACTATTTTGTTCATTTTTCCTCACTTTACCGCGTAAAGCACTGTATCAGCGTTTGTATCTGAGTAATTTCTCACATAAAACCTGTAACCAGGCACGTATGATTTCAGAAGCAGCAATATGTCATACATATCCTCGCGGCGGTGATAAATACTTGCCGCAATCTTTGGCTGCCATCGCGTTATCGTTTCTTTAGCGCCTTCAATCGCGCGTCGTTCCGAACCCTCTATGTCCATCTTTATAAAGGTCACACGGCCTCCTTTTAAAATGTTGTCTACCGAATCGACTTCAATACTTATCATATTACCTGCGGAAAGGTCATATTCGGATACCCCTGAGCTTCCTGTCATCTCATCCGCGAAACTCAATTTGGCAGATTCATGCCATGCGCCTTTTTTCAGTACCTGAACACTTTTTAAGCCCTTTTTTGAGACATAATTACGCAGTTTTTCAAAATTAACGCTGTCCGGTTCCATGGCGACAATCCTTCCATATCTTCCATCTGTATGCCTTATGAATTCATCTATTGTATCGCCAGTATATGCGCCAATATCCAAGAACTCCTCGTTGGCGGAAAGCTTAATCGCTTCAGGATCAAAATACTGGTCATAACTCCTTATCGCCTGAATAAGATCGGTATCTCCCGAAAGTTTGCAGTTCAGGACATTAACATATACTTTTTTTGAAAGTTCATCAGCCAGAGAGTAAAAGGCCTCTTCAAATTCAGACTCATTTTCTTTTATAAAAGCGTAATCTGTTTTTGCGCTCCATGGATCCCTGAAATCAGCCATATAGTGAATTCGTTCTTTTTTTTCTCCTTGTCCGATAAGCCATTCGTACAGCGCCTTCATATTTGCTGTTGAAATTATTATATTATACCCGTCTTGATATTTCTCTCTGAATTCGGTGTAAGAATAAACAGGTATTCCGTAAATCATTCTGCCTTGTTTTTCCCTGTTATTGTCACAAAAACATTCAGCCCTAATGCCGTGTTTCTTCAGGTTTTGAAGGGTGAAAACAGCCACAGCGCCGGCGCCGAAAAGCATTAACGGCAGGCCGCTGTTTTTTATCTTTTTGAATATTTCCACTTCCCTGTGCGGAACATCATGTATGAAGTCAAGGAAGCTCATAATAACGCCTCTTTAATTTTTCTTACTGTTGCGGCCGCATCAATGCCGTATTTTTTCCGCAAAAACGCCTGTGTCCCAACCACAGAAGAATAAAGATCGTTAATTCCGGTTATTAAAAGCCGTGCCTTGCAGCTTTCAGATGCCATGACCTCTGCCACAGCGCCGCCGAAACCGCCGTTTATATTATTTTCTTCCATTGTGACTATCAGGGATGCCTTTCCGGCTGCTTTTAATATTGCCTGCCTGTCAATTGGCTTAACCGCAGGAAAACTGTATAACCCGGTTTTTATACCTTCTTTTTCAAGCATATCCCTTGTCTTGACCGCCTCGTCCAGTATGCCGCCGGATGAGAATACGCAAACCTTCCCCGGCTCATGCATTTTTATCGCACTGCCTATCTTAAATCCTTTTAAATCCGCATGTATCCTTTTTTCCCCGCCTTTGCCCAGCCGTATGTATACCGTGCCCTTGTGCCTTGCCGCGGCTTTTGCCACTGCTTCTGTTTCCGCAAGGTCCCCCGGTGCGAGCACGCACACGCCCGGCAAAGCTCTCATTATCGCCATGTCCTCGGTCGCATGATGGCTCATCCCGAGCTGGCCGTAGGCAAACCCGCCCCCGACGCTTACAATCTTGACATTAACCCCGTGGTAAGCGCAGTCATTCCTGACCTGTTCCAGGCATCTTAATGTTGAGAAATTTCCTATTGAATATGTAAATACATTCTTGCCCTCAAGCGCCATACCAGCGGCAACAGATGTCATATTCTGCTCACTTATTCCCGCGTTAATAAACTGTTTAGGGCATTTTTCCCAGAAACGCGAAAGCACGCCGTATCCAAGGTCACCTGTAATCAGGATTATATTCTTATACTTTTCCGCCATTCTGGCAAGCGTGTTCACAAAAGTGTTCCTCACGGCTTTTTCGCCTCCAGCTCCGCTACTGCCCTTTTATAATCATCTCCCTGGGGGTCTCGGTAATGCCAGAGTATGTTGTTTTCCATAAAAGATATACCGCTGCCCTTTACCGTATGGGCTATGACGCACAGGGGTTTGCCCTCTCCTCTTTCCTTACCCTTATCCTTAATCGCGGCTTCCAGCGCCTTGTGGTCATGGCCGTCCGCCTCAACCACGCGCCATCCGAAAGACCGCCATTTTGCGCCGAGGTTAATGAGGTTTAGCGTGTCATCACAAAAACCCAGGCTCTGCATTTTGTTGTGGTCCACTATCACACACAGGTTTGACAGCCTGAAATGATTGGCAAAAAGCGCCATCTCCCAGATTGAGCCCTCATTGCACTCGCCGTCGCCAATAATGGTATAAATCCTGTGTTTTTTTCCGTCCAGCTTGGCTGCCAAGGCCATTCCCGCCGCGGCAGGCGCGCCGTGGCCAAGTGAACCGGTTGAGAATTCCACTCCCTCCACGCCCCTGTGGGAGACATGGCCGGACAGTAAACTCGCGTCCCTGTAATATGTATAAAGTTTCTTCCTGCCAAAGAAGCCGCATTCGCTTAAAGCTATGTAAACCGCCAGGCCCGCATGCCCTTTGCTGAGTACAAACCTGTCACGGCCCGGCCATTTGGGCTGTGTCGGCCTGTATTTCATGACTGAGCCGTACAGCACAGCCACAATGTCAGCTATTGACAGTATCGCGGCCACATGTGAGGCTTTTGCCCTGCTTACAAGCTCAATCGCCTCCCGCCGTATTTTCCACGCCAGCTTTATACTGTCCAAAGGCTCACCTTAATCCTTCCCTGATTGATTTTGCCATGTATTTTATCATGCCATCTGTCATCCCCGGATATACACCCACCCAGAATGTGTCACGCATTATCCTGTCCGTATTCACAAGACCCCCTGCCACCCTGAAGCCAAAGCGGTTTTTCCTCATAGTGTCAAAGCACGGGTGCTTTATAATATTACCCGCGAAAAGCATCCTTGTCTGTATATTCCTTGCTTCAAGGAATTTAACCAGCGAGTCCCGCCTGCCTTCCTCCCTTAATGTAATAAGAAATCCGAACCAGCTCGGTTCGCTCTTTGGGCAGGATTCAGGAAGTATTATTTTGTCTTCAAGGCCCGAAAGAAGTTTTTTCAGCTTAGCGAAATTGGCGCGCCGCGCTTTTATGAAACCCGGCAGTTTCTCAAGCTGAGCTACGCCGATCGCGGCCTGCATATCGGTCGCTTTCAGGTTATATCCAAAATGCGAATACACATACTTGTGGTCATAACCCCTTGGCAATTCACCGTATTGGCCGTCAAACCTGTGACCGCAGGCATTGTCCCGTCCGGATTTGCACAGGCAATCCCTGCCCCAATCGCGCATTGAAACAAGTATCCTGTAAAGCAAGGGGTTGTCCGTATAAACCGCGCCACCCTCGCCGGTGGTCATGTGATGGGGCGGGTAAAAGCTTGATGTGCCTATGTCCCCGAATGTGCCTGTAAGTTTTCCCTTATGCAGCGACCCGAGCGAGTCACAATTGTCCTCTATAAGCCAAAGCCCGTTATTCCTGCAGAAAGCGGTGACCGAGTCAACGTCAAACGGGTTGCCAAGTGTATGCGCGAGCATGACCGCCTTTGTCTTCTTTGACAGCGCCTTTTTAAGCTGTTTTACGTCTACATTATATTGCGGCAAGGTGACGTCTATAAATACCGGCACAGCGCCGTACTGTATTATCGGCGCGACAGTGGTGGGAAACCCCGCGGCCGCGGTTATCACCTCATCGCCCCTTTTTATGGCCCTGTCCTTTAAGAGGGGTGAAGTAAGGGCCATAAACGCCAAAAGGTTCGCCGAAGACCCCGAATTTACAAAGCCGCAGTATCTTACGCCCATAAATTCCGCGAATCTTTTCTCAAATTCCTCGGTATACCTGCCGGCAGTGAGCCAGAAGTCAAGCGCGCTATCTATAAGGTTCCTTATTTCAGCGGAGTCAAAAACCCTTGAGGCGTAGGATATCCTGTCTCCAGGCTTGAACGCTTTTGTGGCGTGATACCTTTCGCAGTAGAGGCTTGAGAGTCCAAGAATTTTCCCGCGTAATACGGCATTGCTTCCCTTTTTTTTCACTTTTCCCGCGCTCCTCTGAAACTAAAATAATTATGGCCCAACCAGCTTATTACAGTGCCAAAGACCATGTTTACAACACCGGCCGCGTACTTACCCATGCCTGCCATGTCTATCAACAGATACAGGAGGCCGCTTCCCAGGAAAAAACTCGCAAGGTAAACAAGCACAAACCTGATAAATTCCGGCGCCGGCCTGCCCTTGCTCCGGAATGTAAAAAACCTGTTCAAAAAATAGCTGTTTATCACCGCAAGCACAAACGCGAGCGCGAAAGCCTGCAGGTAATGCAGGCCTATGTATATAAAAAACGCGTAAAGCCCGTAACCAAAAGCCGTATTAACACAGCCAACAAGTACAAACCTGAACTCCTTCTTTTCCACCAGCGGCTTTATCACAGGCAAAAATGCTCCCTTACCTGGGCGCGCGCGACTTCAACACCGGCTTTGCCGTATTTCCATGCTTTTGTCCATTCAACCGTCTTATCAACCGCAGTTTTAATATCCCACATGGGTTTCCAGCCAAGCAACTTCCGCGCTTTTGCGCTATTAAGCATCAGGTATGCTGATTCATGCGGGCCATTGTCACTCTTTTTTTTCCATCTCATTCCGATGCCCCATGCCTTACAGAACATTCCTGCCAGCCGGCCGGTTGACA
>CAYNMZ010000107.1:0-7403 GCA_964398505.1 uncultured Spirochaetia bacterium | reverse complement strand
GAAAATGATGGACGGAAAAGGACGGTTGAGTTTAATACGAATAAAAACGAAGGAGGGATTAAGATGAGAAAGAAAAGCATCGCAGCGGTTTTAATCGCGGCCTGCCTGCTTTTTTCGCCTGTTTTTGCGGCGGAAGAATCGGCTGTGGACTTTGCCGCGAAGCACAAGGTTAAGCTTTGGTCGTTTGAGACAGGCACAACAGAAGGCTGGAACGGAGCGGGCAAGTGGGCCAAGGCGTGTTCGGTGACGGACAACCCAAAGTTTGTCACTGAAGGCAAGTATGCCCTGAAAATTGACGCGACAGGTTCCACTGACTGGAACCAGGACGCGGCAGTCAATTCGGGCCCTTTTATCAAGGAAATCAACAAGCTCGTGGAAATGAGCATGGACGTGATTGTGCCGGCCGAATCGGCCAAGGGCATGGAGTTCCAGGAACTGTACCTTGTCTGTTCCAGCAAGACGAACAACTGGTACCAGCTTAAAAAACAGCTCACGATCGGCAAGCAGAAAGTCACGTTCAAGATAGACAACAGCAAGATAAAAGAGGATATGTGGCACATTTATCTTGTTGTGAACAACAGCCAGCCGTGGTCGGGCCCGATTTATGTTGACAATATAGTAGGAAGGGTTATGGGCGCGCCGGGCGACGTTGAGGGCAAGATAATAGACAAGGAAACAAAAAAGGGAATTGAAAAGGCAAAGGTAATAATCGGCGACGCTCTTGTGGTGACGGGCGGGGACGGGTATTTCAAGGCTACTGTTCCCGAAGACGTCTATAAGGGCGCCATAGTCTCCTATGGATACAGGGACAAAAATATTGAAGTGACCGTGCCTGCGGGACAAACCACAAAGCTGGGAGATATTGAGCTGATAAAGATTAAGGCTCCCACTGTTGAGCAGGTCAATGTCAATATAGACATTACAAAGGTGATAAGGGAAATAGACAAGCACAAACTCTACGGCCAGAACGCGGCCCCTTGGCACAAGCCGGACGGGTACAGGTCAAATGAGGCCATTGAAAAACTCAAACGCATCGGCCTGACATTCCTAAGGATACCCGGCGGCGATTATGTAAACCTTTATGACTGGAAGACCGGCGCTGTTTACAGGTGGGACGGTTCGGTGAACTGGACGCCCGAGTTCAACTATATGGGCGGCATGGTGCCTTTCATAAAGAGAATGGAAAACGTGATGGGTCAGGGCAGCATGGAAGTCCTGCCCGGCATAAACGTAATGACGCCCCTGAACAAGTCAATAGAACAGAGGATAGATTATTCCATAGAGTGGCTCCAGCACATGAAGAACATGGGCCTGAAATACAGGTATGTTGAAGTCGGAAACGAGCCTGACAACAAGCCCGCGACACCGGGCCCCAAGCAGGTCAAGGGCAAGAAGTGGTACGAGACGCCCGGGGACCCGAAGGTGACACAGTGGTGGACAAATGTTGACAATTACTCAAAGGTCTTCAATCTCGCCAGCGAGAAGATCAAAAAGGCCTTCCCGCAGGACAACCTGAAGATCATGGGCCCGTGCCCCATGCAGCCCATGAACAAGGAACGCCTCGCGGGCGAGCCGTGGAAAGCGGAGTCTGACCCCAAGGCGCCTGTGATAGTGGAGAAGTTCCTGAAGAACAGCGGAAAATATGTTGATGTGCTGGTTGTTCACGAATACCCGCTTTGGGCAAACAATGACGCTAGGGCCCTGCTTGAAAAACCGCAGACCACATGGCCGGTTTACATGCCCAAGTTCAGGAGCTGGATAAAGAAATATGTCAACAGCATACCCGGCAGGGAAAACGACTATATTGAAGTGGCGCTTACGGAGTGGAACTCCGGGGACGAGAACATAATGACCGCCCAGATTGAAAACGCCCTGTTCTGCGCCGACTATCTCGGCTCATTCATGAAAGAGGGCGGCGACCTTGCCTTTGTCTGGGACCTTTACACGCAGAAACCGGGAACCGGCGGCGGCCACGGACTGCTTGACTCGGAAAACGACCCGACATCAAAATTTTCGGAGAGGTCGCATTACTGGGTGTTTGACATGTATTACAACGAGTTCGGCACAAAAATGGTACAGTGTTCGTCGGACAGCGACAAGCTCTCGGTTTACGCGGCGATGAAGGACGAAAACACCATATCTGTCATGGCCATAAACAAGACCAAGCTCGCGGTTTCAAACGCCAAGTTCAATGTTGAGGGGTTTAAGCCCGGAAACTCGGCCAAGGTAATACAGCTTTCTGACAAGGAATATGTATGGAGCAAGGAACTTTACAGGCCGATAGTGAACAGCGGGCCTTCAAGGTTTGAAGTGAATTTAAAGGACGGGGCCTATGAATTCCCTCCCTATTCTGTGACCATAATACAGCTTAGAAAGTAACAGGTTATTTAGTAAAAGCCCCGGTGGAAGTTTCCGCCGGGGCTTTTTTTGTATAACATCCCAATTACCATCCGAAAAAGCGTTGACATTGCCCGTGTTTCTAATATAATAAACCAGTTTTAGCGGCTAAAAAGCGCCGCAAAAAAAAATAAGGAGAGAAAAATGCCGGGAAAAAAGAGCAAGGCAAGGATAATTTCCCTTCCGCCGCAGGGAATTACAACAACAATACCAGACAAATTTTTTCTTGTGTCAGGCCATTCTGAGGGCATGACGCCGCTGAACGCCTTTGACGGCGCGCTTATAGACTCAGGCGTAGGCAATACAAACCTGATGCGTATGAGTTCAATTTTGCCGCCTAATTCCACACAGATAAAGCCTATAAAACTTCCGCTTGGATGCCTTGTGCCGCTCGCTTACGCGTCAAAGGTATCATCGCAGGCGGAAGAGGTAATATCCGCGGGAGTTGCCTGTGCTGTGCCGAAGAAAAAAGGCTTAAACGGGCTTATTATGGAATATTCGGCCGCAGGGCACAAGGAGGAGATAGAAAAAATGGTAAGGCATATGGCCGAGGAGGGCATGAAGCAGAGGGGTTATGCCATAAAGGAGATACTTTCCATATCGGCCCAGCATACAGTGAAAAAAATCGGCGCTGCGTTCGCTGCCGTGGTACTCTGGTGGTGACATGAAAAAGATGACCGGGAAATGGGCCACTGAAGTATACAAGGATACGGCGCTCTCGTTTAGGATAAAAAGGAAACTTTACGCCAAGCGCAGCAAATTCCAGATGGTTGAAGTCTATGAGACGGAAAAGCACGGAAACCTGATGGCGCTTGACGGCTGCTATATGGTGTCGACAAGGGAAGAATTTGTTTATCATGACATGCTGGCCCATGTGCCGCTATTCGCGCATCCTGACCCGAAGGATGTACTTGTCATAGGGGGCGGCGACGGCGGCACGGTTAGGGAAGTTATGAGGCATAAGGGCGTAAAGAACATTGACTTTGTGGAGATTGACTGGGATGTATATAAGGTGTCTAAGAAATACTTCCCGTCACTTGTGAAGGGTTTGGAAAAAGACAAACGCGTAAAATTCAAATTTGGCGACGGAATTAAATTTGTTAAGGATTCGTGTGGTAAGTACGACGTAATACTGGTGGACGGCACGGATCCTTCGGACATAGCCGGCGGTCTTTTCTCCACGGAGTTCTTCGCTGACGTAAAAAGGGCGCTTAAATATGACGGGATTATGGCCATGCAGTCCGAGGACCCGTTTTACGTCATGGATATTATCAGGGATGTGCAGGAACGGATGCGCAAACTTTACAGGCACGCGGCGCTTTACCTGGCATACATACCTATTTACCCTTCGGGCATGTGGAGCTTTTCAATAGCCTCAAAGAAATACGACCCTTCTGTCAGGCGCAATAAAAAGTCAAAAATCTCAAAGTTTTCCTACTACACGCCGGAGCTTCATTCCGCCGCTTTTACGCTGCCGCAATTTGTAAGGGACGGCATCAAATGAATTTTGTAAGGGAGCAGGGGTTTATCGGGTGCGGCAGCAGCTTCAAGAAATGCGATTTCGCGCTTCTCGGGCTTCCCTATGACGGCACTTCGTCATTCAGGCCGGGCTCAAGGTTCGCGCCGGAATCCATAAGGCGGCACTCCTATTCGATAGAGACATTCTCGCACGAAAGGGAAGATGACCTTACGGACCACAGGATTTGCGACCTTGGCAACCTGGAAATGACCTATGGGAGCGCTGAAACGGCTGTCAGGGAAACTGGCGAAGCCGCGGCTTACGTGCTGAAAAACAGGAAGCAGGCCATGTATATAGGCGGCGAGCACCTGCTGACATACCCGATATTGAAGGAATACGCGAAAAAATACAAGGGCCTTAAGGTGCTGTATTTTGACGCGCACGCTGACTTAAGGCCAGGGTATATGGGAAATAAGCTCTCTCACGCGAGCGCCGCCAGGCTGGCTGCGGAAATTCTTGGCGAAAAGGCGCTGTACATGTTCGGCATCAGGTCTTTTGAAAAAAACGAATGGAAACATATAAGGGAAAAGGGCATTTTCTGCGATCCGTCCTGCGAAAGATTTTATGAGGCCATAGACGAATTAAAGGGGCACCCTGTCTATATTTCGCTGGACATGGATGTTTTTGACCCTGCCTGCCTTCCGGGCCTCGGTACGCCTGAGGCCGGAGGCATATTCTACCGCGATTTCATGGGTTTCCTCCCCGGGATAATGGAACTTGACGTGGTGGGCATGGATGTCCTGGAAATCTCGCCCGAATATGACCCTCATGGAAATTCATCGGTATTTGCCGCGAAGGTCATAAGGGAACTCATACTGGCGACCATAAAAAAATGAGCCCAAAAGACAGGACAGCCGCCCTGCTGCTGGCTGTAACAACCTTCCTGGTCTTCTGGACTCAAAACACTTCCGGCAAGATAATCGCGTGGCTTGACATGATCTTTTATTTCCTTCCTTTCAGGATGCTGACTTCATCGCTTCTTAAGGCCGGCGAGCTGCCGCTTTGGAACCCTTACATATACTGCGGCCAGCCGCTGATGGCGAACATGCAGTCAGCCGTTTATTACCCGCTTAATGCCTTCTATTACGTACTGGAACCGGCTTTGGCTGTCAGGTTTGCCACTTTCTTCACTTATTTCATAATGTCGTTCTCGTCATACATGTTCGCCAGGCGCAATAAGCTGTCGGGCGCGTCTTCATTTCTTTTTGCGTGCCTTTATTCTTTCACCTACTATATGACAATAAAGGCCGTGGAACTGGCTGACCTGGCGGTCATGGCCTGGCTGCCTGCTGTGATGTATTTCATAAAAAAATACAGTGAATCAAAACGGCCCGCGGATCTTTTCTTTTGCGCCGCGGCACTCGCGCTTTCGTTTCTTGGCGGGCATCCCCAGGTGTTCCTGTATGCGGCAATGCTGGCGGTTGCTTACTTTTTTTTCTGCTGCGGTTTTAAGCCGGGCGCTTTGTCGCTTGTTGCCGTGGCCGCGCTTGCCTTAACCGCGGCCCAGCTACTGCCTACTGCGGAGTTCGCGGCATTGAGCAGGAGGGCGACACCAGGAGGCCTTGGGCCTTATAATGGAGCCGCGGGCGGCATGTCGTTATCGCATATACTGCAGGCAATATTCCCGTTTACGGGTATCTATATGGAAACATCCGTCAGGTTCATGAACTGGATGGCGCTCATAGACATAGGCATATTGTCGCTGGCGCTTATGATATTCGGGATTGCCGGAAAATCAGGCGGTAAGGAAAGGATGTTTTTTCTCGCTGTGTTTACGGCCGCGTTTATCATGTCACTGCTGCCTTCAACGCCTGTTTACGCGCTATTATATGAAAAAACCGGTTTGTTGCGCGGCATCAGGTACGCTTCAAAGGTTAATGCGCTGATGCTTTTCGCGATGTGCTGGTTCGCGGCATTTGGGCTGGAGAAGTTCTTGAATGAAGCGAAGGAAAGCGCGGTCAGGCTGACTGCCGCTTTCGGCGTTTTTTGCGTCTCGCTTTTTGCCGTTTACGCAGGGCTTGGAATTTTTAAGACCGTAATCTTGAGGGCGTACAGGGTAAACTTCGCGCCGCAAATAAGCCTGCAGGATTTTGTTGAAAAGGCTTATAATTTCGAGGAGTTCAGGTCTTATTTCCTTTTTTATATAATTATCGCCGCGGCATGCCTGGTGGTTCTGTATATTGCCGCGTCAGGCAGGCTCAAAAGGAAAGCATCCGCTGTAATGCTTGTAATCGCGGCTTTGTTTAGCGGCCTGGCGTTTAACCGCGGCAGTTTTGACCTGCACGCGCCTATTTCCTATATGACCGGAGGCAGCAACGCGCTGGATTTTATAACTAAAAATACGGGGCCGGGAAAAAGCCGGGTGCTTGCGCCTCGGATAATGAACCAGCTTGAGCAAAAGCTGGCGCCGGAGAATCTTGAAGACCTGTATTATTACCAGAGGGACTGCCTGCTGCCTAATATTCCCATGCAACACCGCATACTGAACGCGGACGGTTTTGATTCCCTGATACCGGGCGGTTTTTTTAAGTTTAAGACAGCCTTGAACGGGCTTGACGAGCCGTGGGATTGCCAGGCTTTTTCTTTGCTTAATGTAAGGTACATATCATCAGTCGCGGGGCTAAAGGGGAAAAGCATAAGAATTGCTTTTAGGGGAATGGGCAATATTTATGAGTATGACAAGCCCTGCGGAAACGCTTATTTCATAAGCAAGGGGAGCGCGCCATTTGTGTTCGGGACTGGAAATTTCAGGGTATCATGTTTTCTGCCTGATGAGGAAGGTAAGAAAGCGGTGACCGGTTATGAGCGCCGCGGGACAAACGGTTTTGACGTGTCGCTGGACGCGCCGGCTGAAGGCATGCTGGTAGTCTCGGAAAACTATTTTCCGGGCTGGAAAGCCTATGCCGGAAATGTAAAAACCGAGGTGTTCGCCGGCAACGCGTCATTTATGGCCGTGAAAGTGAAAAAGGGAATGTCAAAAATCAGCTTCAGGTACGAACCCTCTGTTTTCCGCCTGTCGTCGCGCATATCGCTTGTAGCGCTGGCCATGGCCATTGCCGCGGGCATTGCGTTCTTGCCGCGGATAAAGGCGGCACAAAATGCGTGACACCCGTGTTTATGCCGCGCTTGTTTTTGTCTTTTTTACCGCTGTTTGCGTCTTGAGCGTGGCGCCGTCCTACAATTCCGATGACAGCCCGGAGACAACCCTGGCTTTCCATACGCTCGGCATACAACACCCGCCGGGTTACCCCTTAAACACGCTTTTTGGAAAGGTTTTTACGCTGTTGCCCGCGGGCGGACTGATGTTTCGCGCAAACATCATGTCCGTGTTTTTCAGCCTGCTGGCTGCTTTCTTCATATTTCTTACCGTGAGGCAGGTCTCGCGTGATGAAAAGCAGGAAGCGGTAAAATTCATCGCCGGGGTTACGGCGGCCTCGCTGTATCTTTTTTCAGCCTCTCCATGGCTCCAGGCCGTGTCGGCAAAGGG
>CAYNMZ010000106.1:0-7514 GCA_964398505.1 uncultured Spirochaetia bacterium | reverse complement strand
TCTATGTGTGATAAAAACGACGCGAGAGATACCATAGTCCGCAAGCTGTGCAGCCAGCCGGATAGGTCATATACTACATATAGGCCTTATATAGCGCAGGCATCAGCAGAGACCGCAGCCAACGCCGTCATCTGCCTCATTCACCAGACAAACTACCTCCCGGATCAGCAGCTGCGGCAATTGAAAAAATAATTTATCTAAGAAGGCGGGCTGTGTGAGAATATTCTAAAGGCGAGGTTAAAATTCCGGAATGAAAACAAATAAGCTCACTTCACCGCATAATCAAACCAGTCAAAATCAGCCGGGTTTTTGCAGGTTTTGCCGTTTCCGGTTGAATATATGGCAAAATATACGCCTGTAAAGCCGCCAGCAATTTCCGATGACAGGTACCTGACAGGCGCCTTGCCTATGGGCTTTAATCCTTTTTCAGAAGAGCCGTACATGAAAACATAATCATTCAGGTCAGCTTCTATCGCAAGCACACAGCGTTTTTGCGCGCTGATGTCATACGGGACACACGCTGTCTCAGCCTGCAGGTTAGCTATCCTCTGGCGCATGACAACGCATGTTTTTCCTTCCCTGACAGTCAGGAATATTTCATGGTGATGCTGCTCGTTCTTCCTTACGCAAAGCCCCGCTTCCTCGCTCGCGCTTTCAGGGACGAACTCCAGGCAGGTCATGACTTTCAGTTTATGATGGCATTGCCGCCTGCCCAGCCATGTCGCGGACGCCGTGTCATTCAGCGTATGTTTTGATCCTTTAAGACGCATAAAGCCCGGCCTTTCCTTCAGTGAATAAAGCGCCTCGTCGGGATTGCGCAGGAAGTTCCAGCAAAAAGCTTTTTTTTCGCAGTCAAAATCGTCCCTTATTTTGCCCGGTTCAACAGGCGAAGGCTCAAGCGGGATTTCCATTTCCTCTGAGACTGTCCCGTCATTGCCGAATACAGGAAACCCGTCCTCATGCCATTTTACTGGGCAAAGAAACGTTTCCCTGCCGAGATTGTGCGTATCGTCATAACCGAATGTCCTGACCCCGAGGAATACCGCAAACCAGTTCTTTCCGTCGCTTACAAGGTCAGCGTGGCCCGTTGCCCTTATAACACCGGGCAAGCTCCTGTGCGTCAGTATTGGATTGCGCGGGCACGGTTCAAATGGCCCCCACGGGCTTTTGGAACGGGCCATAGTGACCATGTGCTCATATCCGGTCCCGCCTTCGGCAAGCATCAGGTAATACCAGCCGTTGATAAAATACAAATGCGGCGCTTCAGGATACCTGCCGCCGGTTCCCTTCCATATAAGTTTCGGTTCAGCCAGGATTTTACCGGTTTTTATGTCTATTTTGCTCTGGAAAGCCCCGCCGTTCGCGGTAGTATAATAAACGCTGCCGTCAGCGTCAAAGAAAAGCGAAGGGTCAATGCCTTCCTGTGCGACGCGTAAAGGTTCTGACCATGGGCCTGCCGGATTTTCCGCCGAAACGATGAAATTTCCGATGCCAGAGGTGTTGGTGGTTGTCATATAGAATACGCCTTCATGAAACCTTATAGTTGGCGCGTATATGCCGGAATAGCATTGCGCGTTTTCAAGCGGAAGCTGGCTTTTCCTGTCCAGTACATGCCCTATCTGTTCCCAATGCACAAGGTCGCGGCTGTGAAATACAGGAACTCCTGGAAAATACTCAAAACTGCTTGTCACAAGGTAATAATCCCGGCCGGAGCGGCATATACTTGGGTCAGGATAGAAACCTGGTATTACAGGATTTATGTATTTCATCGCGCTTTCCTGCCCCCCTTGATTATTTGCATTTCCCCCGCGTCAAAGGATATCTCGTACACTCCGGGTGTTGAAGCAGTAATTGTATTGCCGTTCTGAATTATAACAGGATCGCCGGTATCAACGGCGATTTTCAAGGTTATGCCGGCCGGAAACGGCGCGGGCTTATTCCAGGACACTTCCACGGCATCATTTTGAAACTTTATATCGGCATTTTCAACGATTTTTTGCGCTTTCCAGTATGCCGCGACTTCGCCCATAGGGGCAACCCACAATGTACCCTTGTTCTTCGCCAAATAATCAAGCGTCTTTATGTATGTCTTCTTCGGCACGGGCTGCCACCAGTCCGACCCTTCAATGGCGTGTATCATGAATACCGTCCACGCGCCTGCGGCCATCGCCTGGTCAATCCAGCCCTTGTAATCTTCAAACTTCAGGTCAGTCATTGTTGCCACACACCTTATGTCATGCCAGTCAGGTTCGTATTCGGGAATATAAAGCCTGTCGCCCCATCCGCCCCCCCTGGCAGCTATGCTGTTATTTTCAACCCTTGCCCTCAATCCGTCCGATATCTCGGAAAAAGGGTAAGCGAAAACCTGCACCTGCTGTTTAAACTGTTCCCTTAAGAAGTCAGCCGCGTGGTCAACCTCAAAAATCTCGTCTTCAGGAGTAAGTTCAGATGCCCTCCTGTGCCCGGAAGAATGGTTGCCTATTTCCATTCCTGACTTCGCGGCTTTTTTCCATTCATCAATTCTCTGTATCTTGTCCGCAATAAGAAAAAATGTTCCCCTTATTCCCCGCCTTTTCATTTCAGGTATCACAAGGTCAAGGTGTATGGGGTCGCCGTCGTCATAGGTCAGGGATATTGCCGCCTTGCAGCCGTTCCAGGGTAGAACCTTGTAGGCAGTCTCAGTTGCGCGCACAAATGAAGCCAAGGCCATAACACAGCAGAGAAGAAGTACGCCAAAATACGCGATTTTCATTTTACGGCGCCGTCCCTCACGGCTTTCAAAAGTCCTATCCTGTAAGGCAGCATATGATACTGCAATCCATTGCTTGCGGGGTCACGGCCCTGGAACAAAAGCTGAAGGTTGTCAGGGTCAATCTCCATTTTCTCGTCATAACCGGCCCTTATCAATTCGCCGTGGCTGATATCCCTGGTCCATGGCTCAACGCTGTTTTCAAATTTTACGTTCATCAACCCGGCGAAAGGCTCTTCCCATGAGCCTGCCTGTTCCTTCCATTCGCCGTCAAGGGAATCGGCGATGAAACTGCGGTAATACCTGTCCCACGAGTCTCCATTTGCCGCTTCAATTATGGTCAAATATTTGTTTTGCCCCTTTATCCTGTAAGTGCAGCTTCCCTCGTATATGTTGCGCCTGTCCTTGTCATATAGAACCATCACAGGGTCGCTCATTTTCTCGGGAAAATCTCCGATTTTCGTCCTGCTGCGGTAGAATCGGCCGTTGTCACCCGTAAAGAAGAGGTACATGTATTCGTCATCTCCAATGCAGTGAAAATCCAGCCATTCCGGGCCCCATTGCCCCTTTTCCAGTCCCTGAGGCGCTTTTTTAAAGAAATCAACGGGCTTAGTCCAGCCGTCATGATTTTTTATATCGTCATTTGTGCAATACTGAGGCTGTCCGGATTGGAAAACCATGTACCATTTTTTCTGCGGAGTAAAGTAAAAGACATGCGGCGCGCAATGATATCCCTGCAAGTTAGGATTTTTATCCTTGGGATAAGCTTTGGATTTTTTTGCGTCCTTCCAGTCCTTAAAACTGATAAACTGCATGCTCCATATACCCTTGTCATCACAGGTGGTATAAAAAACATGCCATTTGCCGTCATAAAATACCACGCTCGGGTCCTTTGCTGATATAACATTCCTTCCCTTTTCGGGCTTTGGCGCTATAATCGGCTCGCTTGCTGTCCAGGCATATCTGGTTTTAACATTGAATTTCCCATGTTCATATCCTGTATCATGGCTGACACTCGGCGCCGTGCACGACTGCATAGAAATAAAAAATATTACGGCTAAAACAAGAGCATTTCTCATATTCGCCTCCTTACTGGGTTATCGTTTAACCATTATATAATTATTCGACAAAGCTGTAAATTTATTTTTTAAAAGACAGGTGCCCGCCTTGTCAACGGGCACCTTAAGGGTGGGATATTTGAAGTGTTTAAGCCTGTTTAATCTCGCAGCATCTCAATAAAAGCCTCGCTTATCATATTCCTGCTTCTTTCTACGAGAATTTCCAGCGCATTTCCTGCCTCAAGCCTAATCAGTATCGTAGAAACATAATTCCTTGTCTTTTCAGGCAGGTTTCTTAATATCGCGTCCTTTGTCTCAAGGTCGGCGCCGTAAAGCGCAGTGATAATATCGGACTTTGAGACCTTTGCAAGCATATTTCTTATGCTTACATTGTCAGTCAAATGAACAGTCTCAAAACCAAAGACTCTGTCCGATTCCGCCATTTTTTTGAGCTGCATCCTGTTCCTTGGCTTTTCTTTCCTCGCCGCCCTCTCAAACTCCGGCCTTGCTATTCCAAAACCGTCCAGCAACCCGCTTTCCACCACCTGTACACTCATGACTCCTCCTTGTGAATTTAGGGTTTTTGCCCCGAATTATTCAATCCCTCAGCATTTCCATAAACGCTTCGCTCACCATGTTCCTGCTTCGCTCAATAATCAGGTCCCTGGCGTTTCCCTTCTCAAGCTTTAACACGCGTTCCTTTACATGGGCCTTTGTCTTTTCGCTCAGGTTCCTGTAAACGGCCTCTTTGGTTGCCTTGTCAGCGTCCACAAGCGATATTATCAGGTCCGACAGCGACACTTTCCTAAGCATTGCTTTTATGTTCTCGTCGCTCATTTTATGCAGAGTTTCAAAGCCAAAAACCGCTTCCGGGTCCACCATCCTCCTTAATACAATCTTCCCGTCGGAAACATCCAGGTCAACTTCCCTGCCAAATTGTACCTGCTTTAATATGGCCTGCGGTATCCTTATGCCCTTTGAATTCCCAATTTCAACAACCTGCAGCCTCATTTTACGCCTCCTGTTTGTTTATTCTAACACCTTGTAATTACTTAAAGTATACAATGTAATTACATATTTGTCAAGTAAAATTTTTAATTTTTTTTGTTTTTTTTGGAGGCCTATAAACGACAAAAGCGGCGTATTAAGCCGCTTTTATTGTCGGGAATTTGATTATTATACGGTCCGGTAAAACGTCGCCGTATGCGTTCCGGAAAGCCCGGCTGCCTCGTCGTCTGTGTCAAGCAGGCCCAGGACTATGAGGGTATTATCGGGAAGTTTTACGCCTTCAACTTCCCTTTTTAATATGAGGTTCATCGCGTCCGTTTTAACCACAGGACCTGAAAAGTGAAACTCACGCATGTAAAGTAGGCTGCCGCCCTTGGTTGACGCTTCCATGACCGGGCCAAGCCATTCCGGCAGCTTATTTTCAAACCTGTTTGAACCTATCCTGCCTTCAGGAAGAACGGAAAGGTCCTGTTCAATGAATCTTTTTCCAGCTTTTTCAGCCGCATTCTTAAGTACGGATAAAACTGTTTTTCTCTGGTTGTGAAAAAGTATTATTGCCCCGGGAGTGCATGTCTGTGCCGCCCTCCTGAAATATTCCTTTGCTTCTTCCTCGCTTTTCAGAATCATCGACATACTGACCTCCAAATTATATGTATTTTTACAACTAATAACCGTAATAGTCCATCACGCTTTTTTATTTTCACGCGCTGAATTTAAATTTTCTGTTAGCAGCCTTGTAAATTTCCATTATAAGAAGCAGCAGCAATGACAAAGCCGCGACAATCAGCCATTCGCGTAAAGACACTGGCTTTACACGAAGCAATGACTGCATGAAAGGGATCTGCATGCTGGCTATATGCAGGCCCTGCGCGAAAACTACGCTTGCCACAAGAAAGTAATTCTTGCTGATCTTTACCTTGAAAGCGGACACAGTCTCTGACCTGCAGTTGAACACATGCACATTCTCCAGCAGGACCATCAAAAGAAGGGTTATGTTCCTTGCCGAATAGGATTCCATGCCTGAGGCCAGGAGATAATACCATACGCCGAAAGCTGAAAGCGCCATCACCATGCCGGATATGACTGTTTCCTGTATCATAAGCGGGTTAAAAATTCCTTCCTTCGGGTTCCTGGGTTTCTTTTTCATCGTGCCTTCCTCGCCCCCCTCAAAGGCAAGCGCCGCTCCCTGCAGCCCGTTTGTCACCAGGTTCAGCCATAAAAGCTGTATGGCGAGAAGCGGGGCCTCTATTTTACCGTCAAAGAAGCGGGTCGTGAATATTATGGAAAGCAGGAACAGCACTATTTCCGCGGCTCCCGTGGATATAAGCAGGTATATTACCTTCCTCACATTGTCATAGGCGAACCTTCCCTCTTCTACGCCCGCCACAATTGAGGCGAAATTGTCGTCGGTGACTATCATGGACCCTGTATCCTTCGCGACATCTGTTCCCGAACCCATGGCCACTCCAATGTTTGCTTTTTTCAGTGCCGGCGCGTCATTTACGCCGTCGCCTGTGACTGCCACAAAATGTCCCGAACGTATCAATGCGTCCACAATCTGCAGTTTCTGCATGGGCGCCACCCTGGCAAACACGCGGGAAGATGAGACAACCCTTGTAAATTCGCCTGATTTTGGATCGCCAAGCTCCTCAAGCTGTCTGCCTGTAACAACCTCGTCCATTTTTTCGCAAATCCCGAGTTTTTTGGCTATCGCAAAAGCGGTTACAGGGTGGTCGCCTGTAACCATGGCGACTTCTATTCCGGCGGTCTTGCATTTATTCACAGCGTCAACCGCCTCAGGCCTTAGCGGGTCAATGAAACCGGAAAGCCCCTGGAACACAAGGCCTTTCAGTCCATTTTCATCAGCTGAACCGACTTCGCCGCCCGCGACAGCAAGAACCCTGTACCCTTTTTCAGCAAGCGACAAAGCCTGTTTTTCTGTATTTGCCCTGTCAAACGGCTTTTTATTGCCGGCAAGAGAGGTATAAGCGCAAAATCCCGACACTGTCTCAACCGCGCCCTTTACTGCCGCGTATAATTTACCGTCCTTTTTATAGAATTTTGCCGCGAATTTCTTTTCCGACTCATATGGGATTTCACCTGCAGATACAAAAGAAGCCTGTATTTCCTTATAATTTATTCCCGCCTTGTATGCCAGGGATAGAAAAGCTATGTCCATGGCATCTCCAAAACTCTCCCATTTGCCGGAATTATTGGCCAGGGAAGCTTCGTTGCACATCACGCCGCTTACTATCAGGTCATAGGCAGGCGTATCCTTGATGCTTTTTCCTCCCCGGACATCCAGCGCGCCTTTGTCATTGTATCCTTCCCCTGATATCATTATGGCCTCTCCCGAAGGCAGAAGAAGCTCCTGTATGGTCTGCTGGTTGACAGTCAGTGTTCCTGTCTTGTCGCTGGCGATAAAAGTGCAGCTGCCCAGGCTTTCCACTGCAGTCAGTTTCCTTACTATGACATTTCTTTTTGACATCCTTTGCGTGGCCACAGACAATGCCACGGTGAGAGCTACCGGCAAGCCTTCAGGTATGGATGATACGGCCAGCGCGACGACAAGAAAAAAAACCTCGTTTATGGGCTGGCCGTTCCTTATCATCACAAAAGCGACTACAGCGCAGCAAAAAAGTACTATGACGCTTATCTGCTGGCTGAATTTCTCCATCCTTATTATAAGAGGGGTTTTT
>CAYNMZ010000105.1:0-7574 GCA_964398505.1 uncultured Spirochaetia bacterium | reverse complement strand
TGCCTTCTGTCATGTCTATCCTGTCCCAACGGCCAACTATAACAAGGTCATCCGACAACTTAAATTCAAAATCTTTTTCGATATACTGCGGCACAATGGCGCCCGTTTTTTCAGCTTCATAGAACCGTTCTATGTTCCTAATACCCGCCTCGTAGCGCATGCGCTCATGCTGTTGAGATATGAAACCCGTAGGTTTCCACAAAGCGGTGAAAATATCCTTAAGCTGGCCAAGTTCCATTTCCCGTTTTTCCTGCCTGGCCCTGTAGAACTCGGACGCAACCCTGTGCATGGCCTGGCCGTATACTATGCCTGGTTCCTCACGTATAGGCAGCTTCAATATATGCACAAGCTTGTACTTGAAAGGGCAGGTAATAAAGTCGTCTATCTGGTAGTTTGAAAGCCTCATGGGCCCGTTTTTTTTCGCTAATTTCACTTCGGCAAATATCTCCCTGCGTTCAAAAAACCTCATCTTGTCCTCGGCTGACAGGGCCTTAACCGAGCTTTCATCAGGGTCATTAAAGCCCATTTCACGAAGGAACACGCTTGTCTTCTTGTTGGCTGCGCCGTCGTACTGCCGCGAAAGCGTAAGGTAAAGCGCGTCCTGTGCCCTGGTCACAGCCACATAGAAAAGCCGCCTTTCCTCTTCCTGCTGATACTGTTTTTCGTCTACAAGCCCGTGCATAAGTTCCTCCGGGAGAGGAAAAGGGGATGACGGCCTTGCCCTTACCGGGAACTTGTCCTGTATAAGCCCGGCAACGAACACGACCTTGAATTCCAGCCCCTTGGCCTTGTGGACAGTCGCGACCAGCACGCATTCCTCGTCAACGTCGTCAAAAACGTCGGCGCGCGGGTTGTCACCCGCTTTCTGGCGCAGGTCTATGTATCGCACGAAATTGTTTACCGTGTCGTATTCCTCATTTACTGAAAACTGCTTTAATATGTCAAAAAACTTTGAGATATTGGCGGCCTCGCGTTCCGCGTCCGGCGTCGCGGCCTTTATAAGGTCGGCAAAGATGTGCCTTGACTTTATATAGTCGTATATAAGCTCGCCCGCGGAAAAATTGTCCGCCGCAAGCGCGGAATATTTCATTATGTCGCCTACCAGCCTCTTTATCTTTTTAAGTTCCCCTTCCTCAATCTCCAGTTCCGGGTACTTTTCGGGGTTTTTCATAAGCTCAAAAGCGGGCAGCGAATGGTCGTTCGCCCGGTTCCCTATCTTTGACATTGTAAACGGTGATATGCCGTAGAAGCGCGATACAGCCACGTCAAATACGGGGTTGAATTCATAGGGTGTCGCGAGAGAGCGCAGGAAATTTATGAGGAACTGTATCTCCTTTTTCGCGTACAGCCCCTCGTCACCCGTGAACTTGAAAGGTATGCCCGCGCGTTCAAAGGTCTTAAGGAACATCCTCGCGTCGTTCTTTGCCCTTAAAAGCAGGCAGAAGTCCGAATATTTGTAATCCCCCTGCTTCACAAGCCTTGATATTTCACCCGCTATAAAGTCGGCCTCCAGAGAATAGTCGCCGAATACGTTCACATTGACCCTCTGCATCCTGCGCGATGGCCTGTACTTTGATTCCAGCCTTTTCTCAATGCCCAGCTTTGTCTCCAGCCTGTCGGTATTGTTCTGTATGACTTTGTATGCGGCGTCAAGTATTTCCTGGCACGACCTGTAATTGCTTTTTAGCACTGCCACTTTTGCGTCCTTGTACGCGTCCTTGAACCCCATTATGTTGGATATGGCTGCGCCCCTGAACCTGTATATCATCTGGTCATCGTCGCCCACAACGCATATGTTCCTGTGCCCTGAAGCCAGCAGCTTTACAAGCTCAAACTGGGCGTGGTTTGTATCCTGGAATTCGTCAACAAGTATGTACCTGTACCTTTTGCGGTAGCGGTCAAGCACCGAGGCATTGCCGTGAAAAAGGTAATACGGCACCATTATAAGGTCCCCGTAGTCCATGTAATTTTTCTCGGTCTTTATCGCCTCGTAAGTTTCATAGAACGCCGCCAGTTCAAGGACCCGGGCGGCCTCCTCCTTTTCAGGCGGGCCGGACGCCGCTTTCAGTTTTTTTTCAGCGTAATCTTTCATCTGCGCGGCAGTTATAAGGTTGTCCTTCAGCCTTGAGATGTAGTCCATCAGCGGGCTTATGTATTGGGCAGGATTGTTAAGGGGCTTATAGATGTCAAGCTTGAACCTGTCTATATTCTCCACGGCCATTATTATGGCGTCAGCTTCCTTTAAAAGCTTCCAGTCCGGCGCTATGCGCAGGTCAGCGAAGCACTCGTCAATGATATCATGGCCAAAGGAATGAAAGGTTGATATGCGGGTGTCAATGACGCCGTATGGCACCATCTCATCCACCCTGCGTTCCATCTCGCGCGCGGCTTTTTCGGAGAATGTGAGCGCGATGATTTCAGAGGGTTCACAGGCTTTTTTTTCTATGAGCCTTGCTATCCTCCTGGTGATGACGCGCGTTTTCCCGGTGCCGGCCCCCGCCACTATCAGAAGCGGCCCGTCAATGTGTTCTATGGCCTCTTCCTGCGCCTTATCTGGAAGCCATTGCCCTTCCTGCGCGGGCAATTCGGGCTCATGCGTCTTTGGCTTTTTCTCCGTCTTTTTTTTCATGCAATGATTATAGTTTATCGCAAGGCGTGCTTCAAGCCAAATATTGGCCGTTTATGCCGGATAAGGGTATTTTCAGTTGCGGACCGCTTCGGCTTTCATCATGTCCCTGTATATCGCCGAGTATTCGTGGCGCTTTTCCCACATTACGTCAAAAACCGCTTTCTTTACATTGATGTCAACCGGCTCTGTCATCTCCACGGTCATTATGCCCCTGTCATATACAAGCCTGGCCATGCCAAGCCTGCAAAATATGCGGGCAGCTTTTTCCAGCCAGAACCTGTCCTTTTTAAGCGTATCAGCCAGCTCGTCAACAGGGACAGGCTTGCGCCTGCCCGCGTAATTGATGTTGTAGCACAGGAGCGAAAGGGTCGTACCGTAGGACAACATTTCCATGATTTCGCTGCCAGGATTTACATGGTTCATAACGCCTCCTTTTCCCTCATTTCTTATGACAGGAAATTCCGGAAAAAGTTGCGTTTTAATGTTGTGACACCTCGCACATTCAAAACTCAGTTACCGGCCGTATCGTCCGTATCAAACCTGTTTATCACCATTATTTTCACGGTCCTTGAGCCCTGCCCGCCGTTTTCCATCCTTAGCGTGACATTCGCCAAATACAAGCCGCTTGAAGCCGTATTTCCCGCAGAGGTCTTAAGGTCCCATACAGCCTTGCCTGATGCTGTATCAAAGTCCAGTTTCCTCACAAGCTCACCTGCCAGGCTGTATATCCTCACAGTCCCCCGTCCGGGCTGTGTGTTTTCCCACGCTATCGTTACCTTCAACGAGCTTTCATTATCCGCATATACCGGGTTGGGATAGGCTTTTATTTCGCCGGGTACAGGCGGTCCGCCAAGGCACAGGACGCTTATGGTTTTTACCGCGGCCATGGAATATCCGTCAGCAGCCTTTATCTCAAGCACAACCTCATAAGTGCCGCTCATCACGAGCCTGCCTTCAAGGTTCCTGCCGTCCCATACCAGCGTGTCAAATTCCGAGTATTTTATCGCCTGCGGCGCGGCTCCATAACCCGTATATATGACGTCGGGCATTTCAAGCGACCTGTCGCCGGTGCCCGCAGAAGCGTTCTCAACCCTTGCCACCAGCTCGCCTGCCGTGTTGTATACGCTAAGCCTCGCGTACTCCTCGACTCTCAGGAGCTGAACATTCATCACCTTTGTATTCACATGCCCGTAACTGTCAGTTACCGTTGCCTTTATATGATAAACTCCCTGGCCCGCGTTCTGGCCGTTGTCAGCCCTGCCGTCCCACGCGAATGAAACACCGCCTGCCTGCGAGTTCGCGTCAAGCCCCGGAAAGAATACTGTCAGCGGCCCCGAAGAAGCGTTGAAAGCATAAGCTTCCTTCCCGCTTGCCATAAGCAAAACCTCGCTCATGTCCCCGGCCACGCCGGTATCAGCCAGTGTTTTTACCTTTTCGCCCGCCTCATTATAGACCTCAAGCACGAGCACGTACGGGTATTTCACGGGTGTGAGAGTTATTGTCGGCGTCCTTGTGTCCGTCATTGTGGATGTCGGCGAAGCTGTGCGCGTGCATGTAGGCGATGCGGTACGTGTCGGCGTATCGCTTGCCGTAAAAGTCGGTGTGAAAGTCGGCGTAAATGTCCTCGTAGCCGTGAATGTCGGCGTGCCTGTGGCTGTGCGCGTTTCCGTGAAAGAAGGCGTTTCGGTCCTTGTTTCCGTGGCTGTCGGAGTCGCGGTACGCGTCGGCGTTGCCGTAAATGTCATCGTGTATGTCGGCGTGTCAGTGGCCGTGTTCAGGCTCGTCTCCGTGACAGTGGGGGTCGCGGTCCTTGTATGCGTGAAAGTCGGCGTCGCGGTATATGTGGCCGTAGCCGTATTGGTAGGGGTAAATGTCGGCGTTTCCGTGCATGTCGGAGTCGCGGTAAATGTCCGAGTAAATGTGCGGGTCACTGTAGCCGTGTCAAGTGTCGTTATGGTCACCGTGGCCGTGGCTGTCATTGTGAAAGTGAGCGTAGGCGTCATTGTTTCCGTGTATGTAGGCGTGGAGGTCCTTGTATTCGTAAAAGTAGGCGTAGCCGTAAACGTCGGCGTCGCGGTGTAAGTCGGGGTTATCGTCCTTGTTACGGTGAACGTGTCCATGAAAGTTATGGTTATTGTCGGAGTCGCGGTAAACGTCGGCGTGGGCGTGGCCGTAAAAGTGCTTGTCGCCGTCGGCGTATTTGTGAATGTCGGCGTAGGCGAAGCCGTATTTGTAAAGGTCGGCGTGGGCGTGGCCGTGCGCGTGAAAGTCGGTGTCGCGGTAAATGTCGGCGTTATGGTCCTGGTTACGGTGAAAGTGTCCATGAAAGTCACCGTTACCGTGGGCGTTGCCGTATAGGTGGGTGTCGGCGTCCTTGTAAATGTAAACGTAGGGGTCGGGGTGCGTGTAAAAGTAAATGTCGGCGTAGGCGTTCTCGTGTATGTTGGTGTAGGCGACGCCGTGTTCGTATAAGTAGGCGTAGGAGTGCGTGTAAAAGTGAAAGTCGGCGTAGGCGTGCGCGTATATGTGGGCGTGGGTGACGCCGTAATGGTGAACGTAGGCGTAGGCGTCCGAGTGAAAGTGAATGTAGGCGTAGGCGTCCGCGTATAAGTCGGCGTGGCTGTCCGCGTTACGGTGAATGTGGGTGTCCTTGTCACGGTGGGCGTATATGATCGCGTCACGCTCACATTCGGCATTATATAAGCCACATGATTGGTGAACCCAAACTCGCTCCTGCCGACGTTCTGCACCCCTGTCGGCGTGGCTGTCGGTGTCCTTGTCCTCGTGGGCGTCGGAGCGTAAACATTTATCGCCAGGCAGGCCTGCGAGTCAATAGAAAGCCCCGGGTTCATGTAAGCTTGCCAGTCATGGATCGCCACGATTATGTAATAAGTGCCTGTCGGGTAAAACGCGGGCACTGTTATGGAAAGCTGCGAGCCTTCATTGCCGGATATCAGGTAATCGGTATTCGCCGCGCATTGCGTTCCGCAGGCCCTTATCCTGCCGTTGCTGACCTGGCCGTCTATCCTCAAATTATTAATCCCTGTTTCACTTACTATTACATCCTGCACATAGCCTGCCGGATAGCCGCCGTCAGGCGGCGGCGGTATCAAAGCGCACGCCTGTGAAAACACGACAAAATAGCCGAACTGCCTGTTCGCCTGGTCGCTCCTGTAAGTAAAGTCAATATTTACGGTGTTTCCTGACGTGACAGAAGAACTGCTTGAAGTGATATTTGACACGTTGAAAACACCGAAGGCGGGCGTTGCCGCGGCAGCTGACAGCAGGACCGCAAGGATCCGCGGCCATTTCTTCACGGCATCATCCCCTGCCCGCGCAGGCCCGAGCGCCGGGCAGAAAGCGCGTACTTCTCATTTTCACTGCTGTTTCTCATCAGCGCAAATATTCCTTTCCCGTCTTTTCCTATTTCCTTTTCCTCATTCTTATCCTTAATCAAAGGGTATCTGTTCGCGCCAACCCACATGCATACGCTCCCCGAGCCGCTCGCGGGCACGTTTATGGTCCACCTTACCACCACATCCGTTCCATACGTCTGCGTAGTGCAGCCGTTGTTACAGCCTATAAAGTCAGTCACGCCGGGTATCGTATCCCACAGCGTAAATGTCCTGGCCACAGGCTCCGGGTTCGAGTAATTGAAGCAATATGTGATTGTTTCATTGAGCGCGAACGAAGTCTTATTTATCGTCTTCACTATTGATACGGGTTGAAGGAACGAGAATGTCTGCCTGAAATAAAGCGCCTGGCCCGCGGGCGAGGCGTCCGCGTTTCCCGGATGGTTTCCGGCTGTGCTTACATATGAGGCCGGCCTGAGCGGCAGCCCCGTGGGCGGGTATATTGCAGGCGAGTAATACAGGGCGTCGGGAAATGTCACTGCCACAGGCGTTATCCATGCCGCAGCGCCTGTATATGCCGGATGGTACCAGGGCCTGCCTCCGCCGTCAACGGCAGGCGCAGGGTCGGTTGACGTGGGCTGGTTATACATGGCGACATTTGTCCCCTCGTTTGTCTGGTACATGTGCGAGCCGTCAAAACAGGTTATGTCAAGGACCCAGCTGGCCCATACAAAGCCTGTTATCGTGTTCGGGTTGTAAACGGCAAGGACATTTGTTCCTGACGGGTTTATATACGCCATATCCACGCTGACGCATATAATTTCAGCGCTGTTTTGCTTTCCCGGGAATTCCAGCCCGCCGTTTAATGGGTTCCCGTTCAGCCACGCATAGGCAGTATCGTCAGCGCTCATGCAGAAACTTGCAGACGCAGGCGTACAGGAAGCTGCGGAAAGATGGCAAACAGGGATAATCGCTAAAATTAAGGCAAGAAAAGCTTTGATTCGGCCAGTATTTCCCATTTCCCGGCTCCTTTCTTATCCCCCTTAAAACCGACTAATTTAACGCCTTAAGTTAACGTGTACTTTGATTTTTAAAAAAAATTTGTCTGTTTCTCTATATAATTATACCCGACTTACCGGTTATATTCCACATTAAAAAAAACCGCAACTTTAGACAATTAAATTAAAACAAAGTTCTGTTTTTAAACGGGAAATACGGGTTTTTAAAGTTAAACACCGGTGTTTCCCTTTTACCTTAGCACAACCATCTCCTCAATCCGGGAGACCGCTGTTTTAGCGTCCAATGACATGCCCTTTACAACCACATAATACGAGCCTGAAGACAGTTTTGAAAGCTTCCTCGCGCTTATTGCAAACTGCCTTATACCGAGGTAACTGCCTTCAAACCGCTCCTGAACGACCTTCCTGAAATATACAGTATATACCGATACCGTGATTGTCGTCGCCGGCATTGTTATATTAACGCTTATTGTCATATCCCCATTGTCCGGATTATACGGGTTTGGTATTACCAGCAGGTCCTTAACCTCAAAAACATCGCTTATCACGGCTGTCTGTGTCGCTGTCGCCGTG
>CAYNMZ010000104.1:0-7575 GCA_964398505.1 uncultured Spirochaetia bacterium | reverse complement strand
GGAGGCTGCATGACCACGGAGTCCACCTTAATTCGTTCTAAATTGTGTCTTGACATACGAGGCCACCGTACAGGGGTTACCGATAAAAATGGAACTTATGATGTTTTATTGATGAAATTTGATGGGAACGGGAATCAATTATAGTGAATTAATTATTTCAATTGTTGCCTCTTGGAACTAATTCATTGATTTTTGTACTGCCTTTTTCCACTCCCAAAATACTTCTCCATTTTTCCCAAATCTACTTTCGTGATGCGTTCCTTTTTCTGCTTCCAGCTTGTTTTAAGCGCATCTTTTTCTTTTTTTAAATTTTATTTCCGTTCGAACTAACTTTTGGCGATGCGTCTTCCCTGAAGTTCAAGACAATAACTGCTATAAAATATAGAACAAACGAAATAATGAATGAAATAAAAAGCGGTGCCAGCCACGAAATGAAATTGTATCTGCCGCGGTTTGTGTGCGGCGGCGGTAAAAATTTGTATTCAAAAGCCAGGGCGTAGAGAAAAACTGTAAGCGCGGGGATAAGGCACGGCCCTGGATTTTAAAAATTTAACAGAAAGTAAATAATGTGCGTTTTTTATGATATGAGGTTTTATGGCGTATAAAGTCTCAAGTGTATGAAAAAGATAAAAAAATCAAAAACATCACAAAAATATATCAAAAAATGACTGTCAAAAATTGACTTCATCTAATTAATATGATATAATGTTTATATTATAGGGGGGTATTTAAGCCGCTGGCCGGCAGGTTTTATCGGATAAGATTGCATCAATATCTGATTTTATGATTAATGCGCCGATTTTTTTTGCCTTATAAATAAGGCGTTCGCATTTGGCACGCTAAATGCATATTATACAGGGAAAGGAAGATGACTATGGAAAACGTTAAAAAAGACTCTGAGGTGAAGAAAATGAAAGATGTGATTTTGACCGCCCACAAGGACGTGTACTATGTGGCAGCTGCCATGCTTTACAATGCATGCAGGGAAGCTGACATAGGGTTCGTAAAAAAAGAGGACATAAATGAAAGGCTATTGGAAGAAGTAAAGTCAAAACATAAAAATATATACATAATCGGCGTCAGGGTCATGCCTGATAATGCGGCAGAGACCGCGGCAGCCCTGGAACGCCTGGCTAACGCCGGGAAAAAAGTAAAGTGGTACCTTCTTGAGGACAGAGTCCAGCCTGATGTTGACCCCAAAGCCATGAATGTAATCAAAAACTTTATAGTGCCTGTGAAAAAAGGCGGCAATATGGTTGACGCGATAAAGGAAAACGAGCCTGTCATACTTGAAGATTACGCTTACTTGAAGGAAGTTTATGATTCGTTGGACAGGGCAGAGACTACAAATATGGGTTTTACAAAAAAAACAGCAAAGGAAAAGGACAGGCACCCTGTGGCGGAATACGTCTATTACCGTTATGACCAGCATTTTACCTTCCGTGACGATCATGCGGGTGAACGTTTAAAGGAAATGATACGCACTATCGCCTTCCGTGACAAGCTGACAAAGGAAGCCATAGACGAGGCCGGCAAGTACAATTTTTTGTACGTGGACATGGTGTATAAGAGCAAGAAAATGGCTGACCTGATGCTGAAAGTAAAAAGGATAGGCGATAACATACATGGAGGCCAGAAAAAAGTCGCAGTACTTTTAACCGGCGAGACCGGCACGGGAAAGGATGTGATTGCGAGGCAGATACACCGGCTCGGCGGAAGGATCGGCCAGATAAAGGCAATAAACTGCGCGGCCATACCCAAGGAGCTTGTTGAATCCGAGCTGTTTGGCCACAAGAAGGGTTCTTTCACGGGCGCTACCGACAACAAGAAGGGCTTGTTTGAGCTGGCTGACGGCGGTACTCTTTTCCTGGACGAGATAACAGAGATACCTGTGGAGTCGCAGGCTAAACTGCTTCGGGCTGTGGAAAACCTTATCGTGAAACCTGTTGGGTCAGAGGAAGAAATAGAGGTCGATGTCATGATAATAGCCGCGACCAACAAGGATATAAAAAAAGAGATACAGGCAAGACGCTTCCGTATGGATCTGTATCAGCGTTTA
Organism: uncultured Spirochaetia bacterium; assembly: GCA_964398505.1. Classification (GTDB taxonomy): domain Bacteria; phylum Oederibacteriota; class PGYV01; order PGYV01; family CAYNMZ01; genus CAYNMZ01. The sequence goes on along the minus strand of CAYNMZ010000104.1, from coordinate 5,516 downwards.
TCAACCATAGAGCTGTGCCTGCCTGCGCTGCGGGAGAGACCCGAGGACATACAGCTTTTGGCGGAGCATTTTCTGCTGAAAAAAAGCAAGGCGGGCTACAGGCGCAGGGTCCTTTCAAAGGAAGAAGTGAAACTGATGGAAGCGTATTGGTGGCCTGGAAATGTGAGGCAGCTACAGAAATTCCTGGAAAGGGTGCTTATGCTTGAAGGCCCGGACTTAAGCTTCAAGGCTATACTGGATGACATTAAAAAGGGCGACGAATTCCTTATGGACGAAGCAAAGGAGTTCCAGATGGACAGGGAACTGGAGGGCACGGGTAAGGTCTTATCGCTTGAGCAGGGCGAAAAAATACTCATCACGCGCGCTTTGAGGCATTTTGATTACAATATAGAAGAAACACGCAAGGCATTGGGCCTGGGCTCGCGCAATACTCTGCTGGACAAAATAAAAAAATACGAAATCGCGGTGAAGAAATGAAGACACTGGGCGGTGAAAAATGCACGGTTAAACGCATGGGCGGCTGCCAATTGAAAAAGGAGGTTTTTTAATGAAAATAACCCCGTTTAGAGGAGCAGGCGAGATAGGCGGCAACAAGTTCTTGTTGGAGACGGCAAATACCAAAGTGTTCCTGGATTTTGGGGAGCCTTTTGACCGGTACGAGAGGTTCTACAGGGGCATCAGCTACCTGGACAAGCCCAGGAAGTTCATGGGCCTCAGGGATTACTTTGAAATGGAAATGGCGCCTAAAATACCCGGCATGTATTCTTCCGCCGCCTTAAAGCACACTGACCTGGCGTATACGGCGCCCGCGTACGACGCGGTATTTATCTCGCACTTGCACGGCGACCATTTCGGGGACGTGCAGTGGTTGGACGACAAGATTCCCGTGTACATGGGGCACGGCGCGAAGCTGCTAAACGACGCCTATAATGAATGCTACGTGCAGTTTAAGTCGCCGGATAACGGCAATGTAATTACTTTCAAGACAGGCGATTGCATAAAGATAAAGGATATTGAGGTCATACCCGTGCACGTGGACCATTCCACGTCAGGCGCTTACGGCTTTATAATCAAAACGCCTGAGGGGAATATCGCATATACGGGGGACTACAGGTTCCACGGTTTTAGGCCGGACATGACAGAAGACTTTATGAAAAAAGCCGCTGAAACAGGCATTAAACTGCTAATGACCGAGGGCACGCGGTTAAAGGGCGAGGACGTGGCCATAAACCAGAAAAGAAAACTTACAGAGCCGCAGGTTGAGGAAGAATTGTACAATTCCTTGATGGCGTCAAAGGGCATAACGGTCATAACTTTTTCCCCGCGCAATATTGACAGGGCAAGGAGCCTTTATAATGCGGCAGTTAAGGCAGGAAAGGTGTTGGTTACCAGCCCGCGAATGGCGTATATAATAGACAAGTCGCAGCCGCTTATATCCGGGATGCCTCAGATACAGGGCAACAGGAACATTGTCATTTTTAAAAAAGACGGTGATAAAGAGCCTGTTTACAATAGGGACGGCAGCGAAAGATCGGATAAAACATATGCTTATGAGAAGCCATATCTCGCTGACCAAAAAGATTCCAAATGGGTCCGGTCCAACATGGCTGACGTGGTGTTTTTCATACAGGAACATGAAATAGCCCAGCTTATAGATATAAAACCAAAGTCGGGAAAATTCATATTCTCAACCGCCGAACATTACCTGGAAGGGCCGGGATTTGAGAAGAAAAAAGCCTGCCTTATGGACTGGATCGGGCATTTTAACCTGGAATTCGAGCATATCCATTGTTCAGGCCACGCGGACGCGGCAGGGATAAAGAAGATGATGGACGGCGTAGGAGCGGAGATGGTAATGCCCATCCACACGCAGACGCCGGAAGGCTTTAAAAGTCTGCATAAAAAAGTAATACTGCCGGAGAGGGAAAAGACGGTCAATATTTAGTCGGAGGAAAATCAAATGAGTGAATGGCGATATTTTCACGGGGAAAACGGGATTACTTTCAGCCTTTTCGGGACTACGGATCAAAAATTCATTTTAAGGCTGCTCCAGAATTGTATCTGGGACGATGATGATATGAAAAAGGCGCTCGGGAAGGAAAAGACAGTCACAGTGCACTTGTTCCCATCTTTTGGCAGAAATGCTGGTTACGGGGAGCCGGACGCGCTGCTTTTTGTGGGTGAATATCTGATTTTCGTGGAATTAGAGACATCGGGGCTGGAAAAGTCGCTGGGAAATAAATGCTTCACTGGGCAGATGAAAAGGTTTTCCGAGCTGGGGATACAGTTGATGAAAACAGGGATAAAAAAGATCCTGAAAGATAAAAAATTCATAGGTGAAGATGGCAGGGCGTTTGGCGGCAGGAAGTCAACCCGCCGTGTCTTTATGCAGATCAAAAAAACAGCCTGGAGAGTGTGCCTTCTTTCAGTGCTTGATGAAAAGGAAAAACTGTCTGAAAATATGCTGGCGGTATTAAGAGAAAAGATTAGAATACCGGCGGAAGTCTCAGTGGGTATCATAAGCTATAACAAAATATGCAGGATGAAAAATAAGGGCGTGCTGAATAAAGTCATCCGTCACGTACTGGCGAAATAAATCAAGACAAAAGTTAAAAAAGCGGATTGCGTTTGATTGCGATTGACAATAAAAGGAGCGGGAACATGAAAGAAATTGTTATAAAGCCGGGCATGGCAAAACTGATTTTCGTAGCGGGTATACTTAGCGTGATTTTGGGCATATTTGTGTTTTTAATTACCGGAATAGTTGATGTTGTGGGTTTTATTCATGATAAGGTGCCGCTACCGACCCGCGTTATTCTTATAACAATTACCAAATTTGTATTGGCTGTTTTCTTTATCGAAATTGGTTTACCAAGCATTTTTTTGGGGCTTATGGCGTTCATCGACTGGAAGAAGATGCGGGATAAGATGGATGTGGATGTGGAAGTATTTGGTAAAAAAATAAAAATAACGTATTTGGGAGAATAACATTGCCGTAGTTTTTCGGCCGCAGGAATTCATGGCGTAACACGGGAAAGAATAAAGTTGTCGAAGCCTGATTTGACACCTGAGAAACATTATTGACTTGCTTTAAATGCGTATTATTAAAATGGTTTTAGGTACAGTCATAATAAAGCAAGGGGAAATACGGCACAGTGTCAATTGTCAAGGCGCGATGCCGGGAATTATTAAAAAGTAGAGGAAGTTAATTTGCCGAACCTTCCGCCTTAGCTCAGCGGAGCTACGGCGGACAGGTTGCTTTGAGCTTTGATGAAAAGATAAAATCTTGAAAAAGCCCACGAAATAAAATTATTTTATTTGCTGAGTGAACGGGTTAAAAACGCGTCAAGTTTCAAGCCGTGGTATGGCCACGTAACCTGCTCGTGAACTGCTTTCAGGCAAACCACGGCGACAAGAGGCAGACAATTGGCCGTAATTCATCATTTTTTGACATTCCGACCTGATTAATTCCCAAAAAATCCTTGTTTTACAGGCAAATTCAATTGGCATACGGGTTGCTTATTACTTATATGGCAATCAGCGTCAGGTGGTTTGCGGTTATTCTATAAGCAACTGAAAATAAGCATTATACGGAAAGGAGGCAATATGTCGCGTTTTAAAATGAAAAACGGTTTTCGCGGGCTTCCCGGCGGCTTTCTTGACAGGGAAGCCAAAAGGGCGATACGCGAGGGAAAATCCGCATTGGCAGCCGAATACATGCTCCTGCGCGAAGAAGCGCGTAAAAGCGACATACGGCAAATAGTCGAGGAATGCGTAAGGGATTTCAACGCGAGAAAAAAGAAAAAGTGACAAAAAAGTTTTTTCGTTTGGTGGATTAACTGTCAACCTAAACAAACGGAGGTGAAACATGTTTTTTGAAAAAATCGGGATTTATGGAATGCAAAAGATTGAGAAAGCGGTCCTGGCAGGGCTGATTACAGGAGACCCGGTCCTGTTCATAGGCTCCCACGGCACAGCCAAGACGACCCTGTGCCGAAGGCTCGCGGAAGCGCTCGGTTTGAAGTTCTTCGCTTACGACGCGTCAAAGGCGTTGTTTGAGGACATGATAGGTTTCCCGAACCCTGATTCCATATCAAGGGGAGAGATAGAGTATGTGCCCACAAAGCTTTCAATATGGGACAAGGAATTCATACTTATAGACGAAATATCACGGGCAAGGGCGGAGATGCAGAACAAGTGGCTGGAAATTGTAAGGGGCCGCCAGGTAATGGGCATGAAGGCCGAAAAACTGAAATATGTTTTCGCTGCCATGAACCCGCCTTCGTATGCCGGCGCAAACCCGTTGGATGAGGCCCTGGCGGGAAGGTTCGCTTTTATCATTGAAGTGCCGAGGGTTTCGGAAATGTGCGAGGACGAAGTCAGGAAGGTGATAAACAACTCGTCCGAAGAGGATGCCGCTGCCATGGGCGGTAAAAGTCATGCTGTGCCGGCAGAAGTCACAGGCACACTGAATGGTTTCCTGGCGGCCGCGAGGCTCAGGATGGGCGAGATTAATTCCGCGCTGGGCCGCGGCATAGACGATTACCTGGTGAAATTCCTGTTCTTTGCGTCAAACAAGGGCGTTCATATAGACGGCCGCAGGGCAGGAATGCTGAAGAGGAACATACTGGCATACCTGGCCGCTGACGAGCTGTCCGGAGGGAAGAGGCCGGCGGTTTTTGAGCAGGCCTCAGAGCTTGTGTTTGAGGCGGTATGGCATTCAATGCCTTTTTCGGCAATGAACGACGAAGTGCCGCGGGAAAAAATAAGGTACCTGCATGAATCAGCCGCGGCTTTCGCTTCAGAAGAAAACCTGGCAGTCCTTGAGCTAAAGTCGCCGGAGGACGTGGAAAGGATTGACGGCTCGAGGCTCAGGGAAAAATACCACTTTTTCAGGCCCGCGCTTACATGCGTGATTGAAAAGGCAACAAGCAAGGCCGGCGGAGAGGATAAACCCGTGTACATCTCAGTCCTGAGGGCGATTGTAAAACGCGTACAGGATGGGACACTTGCGCTGGAAGAAAACGACTCCGAGCGGGTGCTGGAGGCATACAGGTCGCTTACGGACATGTCAGTAAACATGAATTACAACTATTCGGGCATGCATTTTTTTGCGGCACTGGTGAGGGAGGGGCTTTTGGGAACATCAAGAAAAGACATTTATGTTTACAAGACGGTTTTTAACATGGTCAGGAATCATTCCAATGACGAGGTGGATTTTGAAAAGGTAAGGAAGCTCGTAAAACTTTACGCGAACAATACCATGTGGAGGTGAAACATGAAAATAAGCGCATACAGGAAATATGCCGGAAAAGGCAGGGTTTTCGTTTACAAAAAGGAGCTGGTTGACATGCCCCTGCGGGATATAGTGGCCAGGAAATACGTCGGAGGCGACGCGTTCGGCGCTGACTGCTTTATCTACGCTAACGCGGCGGAAAATGAGGAAGAGGAGACGGGATATGTGCCTTACAGGATAAGGGCAAAAAGGGACAAAATCAACAGGAGCTGCCTTATAC
>CAYNMZ010000103.1:0-7588 GCA_964398505.1 uncultured Spirochaetia bacterium | reverse complement strand
ACACAATAGCAAGGACGGTATTCCTGCCGTCCGAAATACCGGTGGGAATAGTCACCAGCCTGATAGGCGCGCCTGTTTTCATTTTCCTTCTTGTGAAAAGGAGAAAACCTTGATCAGCCTGGAGAATTTAAGATACAGGTACCCGGGAAAAGGGGATTTCCTGCTTGACGCGGGCAGGCTCAGGTTTGAAAAGGGCGAATTTACCGCGCTTGCGGGCCCGAACGGCGCAGGCAAGTCCACGCTTATGAAGGTAATGGCCGGCCTTATAAACGGGTATGAAGGGGCCGTCAAGCTGGAAGGAAAGGACATCAGGCGCTATAAACCGGCTGAATTCGCCGCGAAGGTGTCATACATACCGCAGGCCGGCGATTATATGTTTGATTTTACGCTGGCTGAAATAGTCGCCATGGGCAGGAGGCCGTACCTCGGGGGCGCGGGCGTGATGAAAAAGCGGGACCATGAAATAGTAAATGAGGCGCTTGAAGGCTTCGGGCTCAGCGGCAAAAGCGACATGCCGTTCGCGGGTTTAAGCGGCGGCGAAAAAAGGATGGCGTTGACAGCCAGGGCTGTGGCGCAGGAGGCGGAAATACTTCTCATGGACGAGCCTACCGCGTATCTTGACCTTCATCACGCGTCGTGGCTCATGGAAAAGCTGTCTGCCCTGAACGCTGCGGGCAAAACCGTTGTCATGATACTTCATGACCTGAATACAGCCGCGGAATTCATGTCCAGGATGATATTCATATCATCCGGGAAAGTGGCTTTTGACGGGAAACCGGAAAAGGCCATGGATTGGCGGATTCTCGGCGATATCTACGGCAAGGCCGGGTATTTTACTGCGTCCAACCCTGTGACAGGAAAGCCGAACGTCTTTCTCAAGGCGAATAAATAATAAACGACAGGAGGTAATTGAAGATGAAAAGACAGGCGGGAATAGCGGCGCTTATTGCCGCGGCAGTGATGTTTTGCGGGTTTGACAGCAATTACAACACCACCAGGACGCTTTATGACCAGGGCTTGTACGGCGATACCGGGCAGCCGGCCGAGGCCGTTAATGCCCGGCCACAGAACGAGCCTCAAAAGGCACAGCTGGGGGACATAGTGGTGACAGCCAGGAACATGCCGGAAACCGTTTCTGTTGTGCCGAAAGCCGTGGAAATAATAAAACCCCAGGAAGCTTCAGACCAGCCGGCAAGGGACATAAAGGACATGCTTGAGGACCTGGCGGGCATATTTGTTGTGAGGCAGGGAGGAAATGAGGCCATGTCTTCAATATCGGTGCGAGGCGCTTCCTCGCGCTACACGCTTGTAATGGAGGACGGCATCCCACTTAACGACATCCTGACGGGCGGGGTTGACCTGAACATGGCGGATGTCTCAAACGCGGGGAGGATAGAGGTAATAAAGGGGGGCATGTCTTCCATATACGGCTCAAACGCTTCCGCGGGCGTTGTGAACATAATAAACGGCAGGGACGAGAAAAAACTCCTTTCATTAAACGGCTCTTACGGCACCTGCGGTTTTAACAAATACGGCATAGCTTCAAATTACAGCCTGTTCAAGGCCGATTACGCGATATCCTACAACGAGGAAAAGTGGCTGGATTATTTTGAGAATTCCGACTCGCAAAAACGCTCGGCCAAGGCCAAGCTGAAATTCTCAAACGGCCTCCTCCGTTCCCAGCTTACGGCAAATTACATGAAAAGGGAAATGGGCGTTCCTTTTGACGCCTTCGGATACCCGTCAGCCAAGGCCAGGCAGTACGACGAGAATATCAGCGCGGGGATCAGCGAGACCATAGAGCTGGACTTCATGTCTGTCAAGATTGACGGGTTCTTGAGGTCAGCGGACTTAAGGTTCAAGGACCCGCTGTCTTATATCCCCCAGGATTCAAGGAATATAAAAAAGCAGTACAACGCCTCGCTGCTTGGCATATATTCCGAAAACAGCGCGGTCTCGGTGTCTGCGGGATACGAGGCCGACGTCAGGGAAGTGGACGGCAATATGACGGGGAAAAAATCCGTGTTCAACAACGCGGCCATATCAAATGTCTCCGTGTCACTTTTCAATGAGGCGCTCACGGCTTTTGCCGGAGGCAGGGTGGACATAAATTCGCAGTTCGGCACATACGCGAGCGAGAACGTGAGCGTAAAGTACAGGTTCCAGGACGGGCTGGAACTGAACGGCTCTTTTGACAAGTCGTTTGCGGCGCCGAATTTCGGACAGCTTTACTGGCCGCAGACAGTGGACGTATACGGCAACACTACTTACATAATGACGGGCGATGCGGGCTTAAAGCCCGAGGAATTCACGACTTTTGAGGCCGGCCTTTCAAAAAAACAGGACAAGCTAAAGGAGTACGTCGGCTGGTTCATGCGGGACTCGACAAACATGATTTCATGGAAGGAAGAGGTCGCGGGCGCAGGCACTGAAAGCGTCACCATTACCACGAAAACCGCCAACATTGACAGGGCGAAAGCCATGGGCATAGAGGTAAAGCTTGACGTACAGCCTTTTGATTTTCTCGCCTTGTCCGCGCAATACAACCTTGTCTTTCTTGAGGACAACATGACAAATACCGGGAATTCATATGTAAACGAAGGCAACTATAATAACAAGAATTACAGGTTTTATGCGCTGGTCAAGCTGCCTTATTCAATCACGGCCGGCGTCAACGCCGAATACATAGACTACAGGACCGATTACAGGGGCAAGCCGGTTGAGCCGTATTTCCTGATGCATTTAAGGGTAAACCAGAAACTCTCAAAGAATATGGACCTTTATGTCCAGGTGGACAACCTGCTTGACAACAAAGATTACAGGGTGGTCTCGGGTATGCCCATGCCCGGAAGGCTTGTTTTCGCCGGCGCGGAGCTGGTTTTTTAGCGGATTTCGCGCTTGCTTATTTTTTTCGTTCCTGATATAATTTTTATAATTTTCAATTGAAAAAAAGCATTATTGCTGTAAAGAGTTAATAAAACCATAAAGGAGGTATTTTATGACGCTCGGAGTCATAATCGGTGTAATTCTGCTCCTGCTTTTGATCGGGCTGGTGGTGCTTCAGGCCATGATAGAGTGGGGTAATTTTGACCCGGACAAACTTTTTGCGAAAAAACAGACGGAAAAGAAACCGGCTGAAAGCGGCAGGACCGCGGTAAAAAAAGCCAAACCGGCGAAAAAACCGGCTAAAAAGGCCAAGGGGAAAAAATAAATGATATTTGATTTTGTGCTTGGAATGTTTTCAAATGACATGGCAATAGACCTTGGGACAGCCACCACCCTTGTTTATATAAAAATAAAAAACAAGGGCATAGTGCTAAAGGAGCCGTCCATAGTCGCCCTTTACAAGGGCAGGGAAGTCATAGCTGTGGGCGAGAACGCGAAGCTTATGGTCGGAAAGACGCCCGGTGAAATACAGGCCATAAGGCCGATGAAGGACGGCGTAATAGCCGACTTTAACGTCACCGAAAAAATGCTCAGGTATTTCATAGTCAAGGTGCATAACAGGCATTCCCTTGTCTCGCCGAGAATAGCTATTTCAGTGCCAAAAGGAGTGACTCCTGTCGAGAAAAGGGCTGTGCGCGAATCGGCCATACAGGCTGGCGCGCGTGAAGTGTACCTGATTGACGAGCCCATGGCAGCCGCGATCGGCGCCGGATTGCCTGTTGAGGATCCTGTCGGTCACATGGTCGTAGACATAGGCGGGGGAACGACGGAGGTGGCCGTGATTTCCATGGGCGGACTTGTGGTTTTCAATTCCATCAGGACCGCGGGCGACAGGTTTGACGAGGCAATAATGAGCTACCTGAAAAAGGCCTATAACCTGCACGTGGGCGAGCGCACGGCCGAGCGCGTGAAAATAGAGATCGGCTGCGCGCAGAAGCTTGACGAGACGCTTGAAATGGACGTAAGGGGCAGCGACCTTACAACCGGGCTGCCGCGCACCATTAGGGTCACCTCGGACGAGATGGCCATTGCCCTTGAGGAGCCCATAACCAAGATAATTGAAGGAATAAAATATACCCTTGAACAGACAAAGCCCGAGCTTGCCGCGGACATCATAGACAAGGGAATAGTGCTGACCGGCGGCGGTTCGCAACTTAAGGCGTTTGACCAAAAGCTCAGGGACGAGACAGGCGTGCCGGTGCACCTGGCAGAGAACGCGCAGGAATGCGTTGTCACAGGAGCGGGCAAGATGCTTGAGGAGCAAATGGATGTCTTAAGGCGTCTGTCGTTTGAGGGTGATGATTCCTACATAGCCTGATAATGAAAAAACCAGCATCCAAAAAGAAGATGATTACCGCGGCCGCAGCAGTTGCGGCCGTCCTTTTATTGCTGATAGCCTTAAGGGTCAGGCTTGACTTCGTCGGGCAGTTTTTCTCGTCAATCCACAACTCACTCGCGAAAAATGTGTATTATATAAAGGATTCGATAAGCGCCGTCCGTTATGTTTCGTCCGCGAGGACCGGCATAAACGCGCTTAAGGAAAAAAACATATATCTTGAGATCCAGAACCAGGACCTGCTGCGTGAGAATGAAAGGCTAAGGAGGCTGCTGCAGTTGAAGGAAACCTCGCCTGCGAAAAAACACATACGCGCAGCCGCGCTGGTCATAGGCGCCAATACGGACGGGCTCGTAAACAATTATATAATTGACAGGGGCACCGATGACGGGGTTGAAAAGGGCGACGGCGTTGTGTCCGAAGAGGGGGTTTTCGGCAGGATAGTTTTCGCGTGGCCGAAATATTCCAGGGTACAGCTTATCACCGACGCGGAAAGCAGGCTGAGCGTCAGGGTGGAAAGAAGCAGGGTCGTGGGGATACTTTCCGGCGCCGGTCACAATGCCTGCGTAATAGATTATGTCCCGAAGGAAGAGGATATTGCGGAAGGCGACACGGTTGTCACATCCGGGCTTGGCGGTTCTTTCCCCGAAGGACTGAAGGTGGGCGTCGTGGTGAAAGCCGATAAAAAAACGGACGGCCTGTCCATGGCCATAAAGGTCAGGCCTTTCTCTAAGATACTCGGCGCAGGTGAGCTTCTTGTGGTAAGGAAGTAGCCGGCTGCCGTAAAAGCGTCATGTGCCCGCATACGGGCAGGAAATTGAGGATACCTTGAACAGAGTCAGGGACAATGTCATTATTTTTGCCCTTGTGCTGTTGGCAATTATAGCTGACAGGGCTTCTTTCGCTTTGGGCAGGTTTTTTACGTGGATTGACCTGACCGCCATTGCCGCGGCTCTGCTGGTTTTCTCCGGCAGGCTCAAGTCAGCTTACGCGGCAGCGCTTATACCCGCGGCTGTGGATGACATACTTTTCATGCCTTATTTCGGATTGAACTTCCTTTCCGCGGCCTTTTACGTGTCAGCCGTCTGGTACATGTCCGAGAACTTCTATAAAAACAATTATGTGACAAGGATTTTCATAGTGGCCGCGTCAAAGGCGGCGGCAGCTGTTGTGTACGCTGTCCTGGTGACGGTTTTCATCTGGGGCTGGAAGGCCCATTATGTCTCCCCGCAGGCCCTGCCTGAGGCCGTTTTCACATCCGCGGCCGCGGCTGTTGTTTTCAGGCTGGCTGAGTTCAGGTGGAAAGGCAGGTTGAGATGGCCGGGGAGAACATAAAGGACAACATTAAGAACACATACATAAGGTTTGTGAGGGTGAGGCTGCTGGCCTGGCTTGCCGGCGCAGCTGTCCTCGTGGTCGCCGGAAGGCTTTTTTATCTCCAGGCAGTGAAAGGCGGCTATTACAGGAAAATAGCGGAATCAAACTGCGTGAACCTGGTCAAGGACAGGGCTCCGCGCGGATACATATATGACAGGAATTACAGGCCGCTTGTCATAAACAAGCCTTCCTATACAGTGAGTGTCATCCCGTTTTATTTTTTCAAGAATCCGGACATAGAAAAAGCCCTGCTCACGCTTTCCGCCATACTGGGCATGGATTCGGAGGAAATAAGGGAGAGGCTTTCCAGGGTCATGGAATACAAGCTTGAGCCAATAGCCCTAAAGCGCGGCTTAAATGAAAAGGAAATGTCAATGCTCGCGGAAAAGAGCATAGAGATAAGCGGGATAACCGTAGGCCAGGAGCCGAAGCGTTTCTATGAGCTTGAAAGCCTGGCCTCGCATGTGCTTGGTTATACCGGCGAGATAACGGCTGAACAGCTCAAGGGCGGAAGGTACAGCGGCTACCAGCAGGGCGACGTAATAGGCATGACCGGAGTTGAGAATTTTTATGACAGGGAAGTCCGCGGCAAGGACGGCGTAATGTACATATTGACTGACGCGCACGGCAGGCAAAAGGAAGTCATAAATACAGTCCTTCCCAAGCAGGGCAACAATCTTGTGCTGACGATTGACTCAAGGCTGCAGCGTTACGCCGAGAGGCTGCTTGATGACACGGGTTTTGGGGGCGCGATAATAGCGGAAGCGCCAAAGACCGGTGAAATACTCTGCATGGTGTCAAAACCTGATTACAACCTGAAATATTTTTCCGGCGGAATTGACATAAAACAGTGGAAACAGCTTATTCGCGACAAGCGGACGCCCTTGAACAACAGGTGCATACAGGGCCTTTATTCTCCGGGCTCAATATTCAAGGTCGCGGTCGGACTCGGCGCTATACAGGAAAAAGTGGTTGAACCGAACAGCTCATTCCTGTGCGAAGGCATATACTGGATAAAGACCTGGCCTTACAAGTGCTGGCGCAGGTCCGGACACGGCTGGTGCGACTTTTACAGGGGCGTGGCCGAATCCTGCGACATATATTTCTACAAGGTCGGCCTTAAAATGAAGGTTGAACTGCTTCATAAGTACGCGGTTATGTTCGGAATGGGCGAGAAAACAGGCATTGACCTTCCGGGTGAGAAGGCGGGGCTGGTGCCTGACAGGGAATGGAAAAGGCGCGTTGACAGGACGCCCTGGTTCCCGGGAAATACCGTAATGATGTCCATAGGACAGGGTTACGTGACAGGAACTCCCCTGCAGATAATGAATGTCATGGCAGCCATGGCAAACGGCGGATATGTGATGCAGCCGAGGATACTCAAGGCAATAACCGACGATAACAGGAGGATAATAAGGCAGACGGAGCCAAGGGAGCTTTTCAGGATAAAGGCGTCGCAGGAGAACATAGACATGATGAGGAGCGCCTTAAGGCTTGTGGTGAGCGGCAGCCGCGGCACGGGCGCGAAGGGAAGGGTTGAGGGCATACAGATGGCCGGAAAGACCGGGACAGTTGAGAACCCGCAGGGCGAGAACCACGCCATGTTCGCGGGCTTCGCCCCGTACAAAAACCCGGAGATACTGGTGTATGTGCTCGTGGAGCACGGGGGCGGCGGCGGAGACAAGGCCGCTCCTGTGGCGGGCGAGCTGATTGAATACTACCTGAAGGTGCTGAACAAAAAATGAGGCCGAAAATAAAGGTAAGGGAAAAGCTTGTAGAATTGTTCAGGGACATGAATCCCGTTATTATGGCATGCGTGCTGCTGCTCATGGCTGCGGGCGCGGTGTTTATTTACAGCGCGACGGGAGGGGCCGGCGGCTTTTTCTACAGGCAGCTGCTCTGGTACGCGATTGGCTTCTTTTTTATGAT
>CAYNMZ010000102.1:0-7648 GCA_964398505.1 uncultured Spirochaetia bacterium | reverse complement strand
GAAGTCCCTGCTTCAGCCCCGGATGGATTATGACAGGTCGTACTGCAATTACCCGTGCGTTGAATGCACGAGGGTCTGCCCCACAGGCGCGATCTTGCCGCTCAAGGTTGAGGAAAAGAAAACAGTGAAAATAGGCACCGCGGTTTTTGTGAGGGAAAACTGCCTGGTACATACGCATGGCGCCCATTGCCTCGTATGCAATGAGCACTGCCCGACAAAGGCCTGCGCCGCGGTTGCCTACAGGGGCGGGCTTAAGATACCGGAAGTGATTGAGGATACATGTATAGGCTGCGGCGCGTGCGAGTATGTGTGCCCCGCGGAGCCGGCCAAGGCAATTTATGTTGAAGGGTTAAAAAAACACGAAAAAGCCGGGCCTCCGCCTAAGGAAGACGGAAACAGGCGCGGAGGCAGGGGCGGCGGCCGCAGGAACAGGGGAGGGGAATTCCCGTTTTGACAAATTCTGCAATTAAGGTTATACTGGGGCAATAAAAATCACAAAAGGGAAAAGGAGAAAATCATGAAATTAAGGATGCTTGCGATTGTGCTGTGCGTATTTGCGTTGTTTTACCAGGGTTGTACGACCACGAAGGAAAAGCCGGATTCTGTCCAGCCTACGGCGTCTGACGAGGAACAGTTGCAGGCGCCGGCCGCGGAAACCGAGGAAAGCGCTGTTGAGACTGTTGTAAAGGAAAAAACCGCGGTTGTAAAAAAAGCCGTGAAAAAGGCTGTTGAGTCTGCTGAAGAGGCTGTTGACAGCGGTGTAAAAGCGGCGGCTACGGTCGTGAACGAGAACGTGGAAACAGCCAAGCAGATAGGCAAGGCCGCAAAGGAAGACATGAAAGGCAACGGCTTCGCGTGGTGGATTATACTCCTCCTGCTTGCCCTGCTGATCCTGATATTCATTTTCAGCAGGAAGAAAAAGGAACAGGCATAGGTATAAACAGGTTTCTCTCGCCGGGCCTGATTTGCTTTCACGGCTTTTATCGTGTATACTTACAGGCGGAGGCGCGAAATGCTGAGGGATATAAACGGAAAACAGCTTACACCGGCTTATGAAAACGGCATGCTGGCTGTTATGGCGGAAAAAGGCCATTTCAGGCACGCGTTTTCAATCAGGGAAAGGCGAAAACTGCGCTTAAAAGGCCTTGATAATTACCGGCTTTTCAGGATATCTGACCTTGACATAGCCGGGAAACTGCTGGATTCGGTTGTCAGGACCATATTCAGGTATTGAACTTTATCGGGTGCCGTGAACCTGGGCGGTTATAAACACGCGTTTTCTCTTATATGGCGTAAAAAACAACCCCAATGACAAAACACCATGTTTGCTGTATAATATCGCAATTAATACAGGATTTAAATCTTTTTACCCCGGCCCTATCGGAGGCAGCATGACCATTCAGGAAGACGGCAGGTACAGGGCGTTCCTTGATTCCGGACTTTCAAAACAGTGGAAAAAAACAGGCGCAAAAAGGCGGTCGGGCGTGCTGGCGCCCATGTTTTCGCTTTATTCCAAAAACTCCATAGGCATTGGCGAGCTGCCTGACTTAAATATCCTGGTTGAATGGTGCAGGAAAACGGGCATAAGCATAATCCAGCTCCTTCCCATGAATGACACGGGATTCAATTTTACGCCCTATGACTGCCAGAGCACTTTCGCGCTGGACCCCATGTACCTCTCGCTTGAGAAGATACAGGGGCTTGACCCTTTTGATTTCATAAAGGACATTGAAAAAATGAAGGCCCGCTACCCGGCGGGCGGCAAGAGGGTGAACTACGCGATAAAGGCTGAAAAACTGAAGGTCCTGTGGAAAATGTTCTCGTCCGTAAAAAGGCTGCCCGAAGAATACGAGGATTTTGCCGAGAAAAACAGCTATTGGCTGAATGACTACTCGTGCTACAAGGTATTAAAGGAGCTCAACAACCAGAAATCATGGGAACAGTGGCCCGAAAATTTCAGGCTCAGGGAGGAAGGCGCGCTTTCGGAACTCCAGGAGGGGCATTTTGAAGCCATAAATTTCCAGTCCTGGATGCAGTGGCAGCTGTTCCTGCAGTTCAGGGAAGCAAAGGCATACGCGGCTGAGCGCGGGGTTTTACTGCTCGGAGACCTGCCCTTTCTTGTCTCCAGGGATTCCTCGGATGTATGGGCAAACCAGAATTATTTCAAGCTCCACCTTGTGTCGGGCGCGCCGCCTGACATGTACTTTGCCCGGGGCCAGCGCTGGGGAATGCCGCCGTATAACTGGCCCGTGATAGAGGAGCATGGCTTTGATTACCTTAAGGAAAAGGTCAAATACGCCTCCAATTTTTACAACATGTTCAGGATAGACCATTTTGTGGGGCTTTTCAGGCTGTGGACCATAAAAGTTGACGAGCCGCATGAGACGCACGGGCTGAAAGGCGTTTTTGACCCTGCTGACGAGTCCCTGTGGAAACAGCAGGGCGTGAAGATACTTGACGCCATGTCATCGGCTTCCGACATGCTTCCCTGCGCCGAGGACCTCGGCGTTGTGCCTGCCTGCTCCTACGAGGTGCTTGAGGATTACAGCATACCGGGGATGGATGTGCAGAGGTGGGTGCGCGACTGGGGCAAAACTTATGCCTTCAAGAAACCGGAAGAATACAGGCCAAATTCCATCGCGGTCATATCAAGCCATGACATGAGCCCGCTGCGCGCCTGGTGGGAGGATGAATGCGGCACAGTTGACGCGGGCTATGTGGGGAAAGTCTGTGAGGAAAAGGGGCTTGACATAAAAAACGTGATGAATTGCCTTTTTGAGCCTGCGACGGGCGGGGCAAAGAGGCTTTCATGGAAAAAAGAACTGGACACGCCTGAAAAGGTCCTGTCAGCGCTTGGCAAAAGCAGGGACGAGGCATGGATGTTTTACGACCTGCACAGGGAAACTTTTAACGAGAAAAGGCAGTTCTGGGAATTCTTGGGGCTAAAGGGCGAGCCTGAGGCAAAGGCGGCAAAAGAATTCATAAGTCTCGCGCTTTTCAAAGCCGCTGAGTCTTCCTCGGTTTTCGCGATACAGATAATTCATGACTGGCTTTCGCTTTCAAAGGCCTTTGATAAATGGAAAAACGCTGACATAAGGGTCAATACGCCTGGCACTGTATCCAGGGAGAACTGGAGCACGGTATTGCCGATGTCCCTTGAGGACATGCTTGAAGACGCGAAGACAAACGCTGAAATTCTTGCCATCAACGGGAAGACGGGAAGAAGCTGAATTTAAATTTCAAATTAAGACTATAAGCTGTCCCTGACAAGACATGTGAAAAAAGGGGGAAGGCAGGATGAAGAACGGGGTTTTTTACGGAATAATCGGCGGCATAATGGCCCTGCTTGTGGCTGCGGTGTTAATTATGATCCCCAAAAACAGCATCCCTTCAAAATACGTGAGCGTGGACGGCTCGCGCATTTATTATACGGGCTCGGCCACCGCGAAAGAGGCCGAGGATATGGCCTTGTTCCTGCGGGAAATAAAATATATTTCCGCCGATAAAAAGGCGCTTATAAAACTGGACAAGGATGCGGGCGGGTATATAGTGTCGTTGATTGCGGGAAAAAAACAGCTCGCTGAACCCCTGTTCGGAAAGACCATGATGCTTATCGGCCAGGGTGTTTCAATCGCTGTGTTCAATAACAGTCCGGTCAAGGTATGGGCATGCGACGAGAGGTTCAGGAAGGTGAAGGAATTCAAGTCTTTTTAGCCGCGTACCCCCGCGTCTCACGGCAGGCGCATGCGCGTTATATTTAATGGAGCGGCAGGCTGGCCTAGCGCCGAAAAACTGGTCCAATACTGAGTTGTAATGCATGATGCCATGAGACAGGAATATCGGGTGGTGTTCCCCTTTAATGGAAATATAATTGCACATTTATATATAATAAAGTAAGCCAATAATTTAAATTGACTTACTTTATTATGCATAGTAAGATAGTAACAGGAGGTGAAAAACATGTATACGATTACGGTCACGCAGAAAGGACAGGTTGTGATACCGGCCAAATTAAGGAAAAAATTAAATATCAAGAAAGGTACAAAGCTCATTGTCAGGGAGGAAGACGGTGGGATATTCATGGCTCCCTCCGGACGTTCGTATGTGTCCAAATTGAGGGGAATGTTTAAATCGAATGACGGCGAGTCCGCAACGGAATTCCTGCTCAGGGAAAGGGCGGAGGATACCGCCATGATGGAGAAGAAATGGAAAAGATAGTTTTAGACACGTATGCGGTGGTGGCCCTGCTGTTTGATGAAGCCGGCGCGCATAAAGTTCAGAACACAATAGACGAAGCCAAGGATAAAAGGCTGCCGTTATTAATGAATGTTGTAAACCTTGGGGAGGTTTTTTATACGGTTCAAAGAAAACACGGCACTAATTCGGCGTTGAAGGCGTGTAATGCCCTTGAATCACTGCCTGTAAACCTGATCTCGCCGGGCAAAGAATTGTCCCTGCTTGCCGCAAGCTTAAAGTCGGAAAAAAAGATGTCGTATGCAGATTGTTTCGCGGCTGCCACGGCAATGATGTATAAGGCGGCGCTTTTAACAGGAGATAAGGAATTCAAGCAAGTTGAGAAGGAAACCGAAGTTATCTGGATTTGATGCGGGAAAACAAGTCCGGGAAAATGTCAGGGCGCGCGTGCCCGGTTAAAATCGTGAAATGTGCAGGGAAAGTTTCTGGCGGTTTCTGAAGGTATTTGCCGTATATCCCGGCTTTTTTATTAAATATTTGTTAAATTTGATGTATAATAGTCCTGCTTGACGGCTGGTAAAGGCAATAAAATACCAAAAAACCGGAGGTTACAGTATGCAGCATAAATTCTTGTTTGAGGAAAAAGAATGGAAGGCAAAGGGCACTTATACTGACGGCGGAGGCAAGAAGATAAAGGTCACCGGAAAGACACTTGTAAAGCACAAAATGGGCAAGTGGATAATTGAGGCTGAAATGTATATTCCCCTGAAAGGCGGCAAGACGCTGGATTTGCGCAATGTGTACGTGGTAAAGCCCGTGAAAAAGGGCGGGTTTGAGACCACATGGACGTCTGAGAACAAGATAATAGGAAAATTCAACGGCAGGTTTTTTATCGCCGGCAACATCATATTCTCGACTTATTACGCGAACAAGGGCGAGTTCGTTGGCCATGAGACCATGGAGTACCAGGGAAACGGAAGGTACGGAGCGACAGGAAAGCTTTTCAGGGACGGCAAGATGGAAAGCTCTTGGAACGTGGTACTGTCATGAGGGATAGGAACTGAAAACTGACAATTTAAAGTTGAAAGTTGAAACCTGAAAGATGAAAGTTGAATGGCGGATGACGGATAAAAAAACATATTTTCTTGCGGGTTTTGGGGGTTTTGCCCTTCTTTTTTCATATCATGCGTTCAGCCTTTTATATGAAACTGCAGGTGCCGCGGCTTTTGCCGCTTTCCTCATAATAATACCCGGCATTTACTTTCTTCTTGAAAAATCCGGACTAAATCCCGATGAAAAAAAGGACAGGTTATTCGTGCCCGCTGCCGCGGCGCTTGCGTGCGCGGACATACTGCTGTCCTTTATGAAAAGCAGGTCTGTGCCGTGGATGTGCGCTTACAATATCATACCCGCCTTGGCTGTGGCGGCAGTTTTCATAAGGGCCGCGGGCAAAACTTCCGGCGCTGAAAGAGGGCTGTACCTGCCTGTCACTGCCGCGGCAGCTGCTGCGCTCGCGGTTTTCTCCGCGCTTTTCCACGTGTCCCTGCACAGGTCGTTCTTTACCTTCACGGACCTTTCCATATTCACGAACGTGCTGTGGTCAATAAACAACAACGAAGGCCAGTTTACCATGCTTGAAGGCGGGGACCACAGGGGAGTGCATTTCCAGCCCGTGATTTACCTGCTTGCCTTGTTATTCAGGGCGGGCTGCGGCCCGGAAGCCCTGCTTGCGATACAGCCTTTTTTTATTTTCGGCGCGGCGCTGTTTTTATTCCTGCTTGCTGAAAAAATACTTGAAAACAGGCAGGCTGCCTTCCTCGTATCCATGGCTTTCCTCTGCTCGCCGTACGCGTTCAGGAACATTTACTATGATTATCATCCTGAGACCATGTACATGGCCGCGTTCTTTGCTTTTTTGTATTTCGCTGAATCAAAAAAAATGCTGCCTGCGGCGCTTGCCGCGTGTTTTGCGCTTTTACTCAAGGAGGAAACAGGGCTGTATATATGCGCGGCTTCAGTTTTTCTTTTCATGCGGGGATCCGGGAAAAAATACCTGCTTTTTGCCGCAGTGTCGGCCGCGTATGCCGCTACAGCGGTATTGCTCATAATGCCCGCCTACGGCAGCGGAACCGGGGGCTGGCTCTCTGTCATGGCCGGCAATATAGATTCATTCGCTGAAAACTACATGAACGGCCGCTTGGCGCTTGAACTTGCCGTGTTTTTCTGCGGCATGTTCCTGTTGTCGCTGCTTGACCTTAAAGCCGCGGTTTTTATCGTTCTGCCTGTATTGCTTGTCCACCTGCTCCGTTTTAGCAGGGAATTCAATTATGTCTTTGACCTGCATTACGCGTCCTTCGCGGCAGCGTCGGGATTTGGCGCCGCTGTTTACGGGCTCAAAAAAGCAGCGGACGCATACGGGCAGCGCGCGGCTGCTGCGGCGGGCCTTGGAGTTTTCGCCGCGCAGGCAGGCCTTAATATCTCGTTTTTCGGATTATCCGCGGGTCACGCGGTTTTATCTGCCATCATGCCCGTTCTGGCCGGCGCCGCTGTCATGTCAAACGCGAAAAAAGCATGGATTGCTGTTGCCGTGACAGGCGCATGCCTTCTGGCGCCGGTTGCCGGTTTTTTTATGTACAATGCGGGCAAGATAAATTATGTTCCCAAAGAGGAAAAAGACAGCATAGCCAAGGCACTGAAAACCGTTCCTGACAATTCCTTTGTAGCGTCAAACATGAACATACTCCCGCGCCTTTCAAGCAGGAAATACGTCATGCAGGTTGATTCCTCGTCCGCGGCTCAGATCATAACCGCGGCAAAAAGCAGCGGCCTGCCTGATTTTTACCTGGTATCATATATGAGGGATTTCACTTACAGCCAGGCCCAAAAAAGCGCCGAACAGGTTAACGAGGAAATATCAAGGCTGGCAATGGCCGGCGGGTACGCTTTCAGCCTTGTTTACGGAGACGGGATAACAGCTGTGGCGAGGTTTTATCTTTTGTATTAGCCGGTGAAAGTTTTACTGTGTATAATAGAGTCAATGAGCGGCAATTAAAAACTGGCTCGGAAACAGCTTGCGGCAAGGACAGACGGAAACGCCGCGGACCAATAGAGTGTTATTAGTTATCCCGGGACGGCAATGTGGAAAAGGGAATTAGGCATATATAAAAAAATTTGGATGAAAGATCAAAAAAAACAATAATCAAGGCCAGCCCGCATGCTTTATTTTTGGGGAACATTGCCGGCCCTTTGTGCGTCTAAATAAACGAGCAGATATTAAGGTTCAGGGAGGCAATATGAAAAAGATGGCCGCTGTGGTGTTTTTTTCAGTATTTGCCGTCATGCTGGTATGCGCGCAGATTGGTGCGTCAGTGGATATTTCAATCGTCGGCGCGCAGACCGACCAGGCAAAAATCACGCATAATCAAAAGGCCAAAATCTTGTTTTCTGCAAAGCA
>CAYNMZ010000101.1:0-7687 GCA_964398505.1 uncultured Spirochaetia bacterium | reverse complement strand
TGATAACCGGGCTTATCATGAAATACCTGGGAAATCCGACTCTAAATAAAATGGAAGACAGCGCCTGCCTTCCGGGGATAAATGGCAGGATGGCATTCACCACCGATTCATTCGTGGTTTCACCTGCTTTTTTTTCAGGCGGCGACATAGGCAAGCTCGCTGTATGCGGTACGGTCAATGACCTCGCGGCCGCCGGCGCAAAACCGCTTTTCCTCACTGCAGGGCTGATACTTGAGGAAGGTTTCAGCATCAGGAGCCTTGAAAAAATCCTGATTTCAATGAAAAAAACCGCCTTTGAGGCCGGCGTAACAATAGTGGCCGGGGACACAAAGGTCGTGGAGCGCGGCAAAGCTGATAAGATATTTATAAACACATCGGGTTTAGGTTCAATAAATCAAAGCTGCGGTGAACTGTCAGTTTCAAACGCCGCTCCGGGGGACGCTGTCATAATCTCAGGGACGCTTGGCGACCACGAAACTGCCATACTCAAGGAAAGAAAAGGCCTCAGCTTCAAGTCTTTGGTAAAAAGCGACTGTGCGCCTCTTTACGGCATGATAAAGCCTTTGCTGCGCCTCGGAAAAAGCCTTCATTCCATGCGCGACGCCACAAGGGGAGGCCTGGCCGCGGTACTTAACGAAATAGCTGCTTCTTCTGGCGTGGATTTGATGATTTACGGAAGCAGGATTCCCGTAAACAAGGCCGTAAAAGCAGCGTGCGGTCTTTTCGGGTTTGACCCGCTTTTTATGGCAAATGAGGGGAAAATGGCTGTAATCTGCGACAGCGGCGTTAAGAACAGGGTTTTAAAGATATTGAGAAAACACAAATACGGGAGGAAAGCCGCAATAATCGGCGAAGTGCTGCGCAGAAATAAGTCGCCCAAGGTATATGAAAAAACCGATTCAGGCGGCGAACGTATCGTCTTAATGCCTGAAGGCGAGATGCTACCGCGAATATGTTGACGCCCGGCTGGTCCGCAGTTATCTGACAATATCAAGAAAGGACATCATGCACGAACTTTCAATCGCTCATGAGATAATGGAAATAGCGCTGGCAAAAGCCGGCGAGCATAAAAGACGCAGGGTCGTCTCCGTGGAACTGGTTTTCGGGGAACTCACTTCAGTTGTCCCGGACGCGATGCTGCTGGCGCTTAAAAGCGCGTGCCAGGGTACGGCCATGGAAAATGCCCGGATAAAGATATCAATAAAAAAGCTTAAGGCAAAATGCGGCCATTGCGGCAGGACTTTCAGGGTCAGGGATTTCAACTACAACTGCCCGTCCTGCGGCAAAGGGCCGGCAATAACCGTGCAGGGCAACGAGATGCACGTAAAATCAATTACAATGGAGTGAAAATGGCGTCAAAAATCAGCGTATACGAGAAGATTCTCGGCAGGAACGACACAATAGCTGCGCAAAACAGGAAACTGCTCGGCAAGGCGCGGTGCGTAAACATCATGAGCTCTCCGGGCGCCGGAAAGACGACAATGCTTGAGCACACCCTGAAAGCCATGAAAGGCAGGATGAAGATAGGCGTTATAGAAGGCGACATGGCGACATCCAATGACGCGAAACGGCTTAAAAAATACGCGGACAAAGGAAGCGTCTACCAGATAAGGACCGAGAATTATGGCGGCGGATGCCATCTTGACGCCGAAATGACCGCGTTTGCCATGCGCAAAATAGGGCTTCCAAAAAGGGAGTATGACCTTGTGATAATCGAAAATGTCGGCAACCTGATTTGTCCGGCTGATTTTAACCTTGGAGAGCATGAGAAAATTGTCATGTTGTCGGTTACAGAAGGCGATGACAAGCCGCTGAAATACCCGGTGATTTTCAGGTCAGCCGGTCTCGTGATAATCAGTAAAACCGACTTGTTAAAGAACACCAACTTCTCAATGGCCAAGGCCAAGACAAATATAAGGAAAGTGAACAGGACAGCAGGCGTAATTGAGATATCATTCACAAACTTTGACCCCTGGCTTAAATACCTCCACAAATAAGCGTTTTAACCCCACAAAACTGCCTAACAAATTCTTGCGTATTACAACTATTTACCGAACGAATGTTAGGCTTGACAAGTCCTGTTTTTTTTTGTAATATTACAAACAACAATAAATTTATATAAATTAGCCCGGCCAAAACACAGAATCAATCGACATTGTGAGATATTTCACCCGGAACACATATATACAAAAAATGGGCGGAGGTTCAAAATGGGAAACACGGTTTATTCAGTGATCAAGAAATACGGGGGAGACACCACGAGGCTGATGGACATATTGATCGACATCCAGTCCGAACTCGGTTATTTGTCGGAATGGACGATAGAGCAGATTTCAAAATCCCTGGACATACCCAAGGTGGACATAGAGCAGACCGTTTCCTTTTACCATTTCTTTTCAAAGGAGCCCCGCGGCAAGTATACCGTATACCTTAATAACAGCGTCGTGGCCGGCTTCTACGGAGAGGACGAAATAACCAAGGCTTTTGAAAAGGAAACAGGCTGCAGGATGGGACAGGTTTCAAAGGACGGCCTCATAGGCCTTTTTCACACATCCTGCATAGGCATGAACGACCAGGAACCCGCAGCAATCATCAACGACCGGATCTTCACAAAACTCACGCCCGATAAAGTGAAGGAAATCATAGCAGGCATGAGGGCAGGCAGGCCGGTTGAACAGCTTAACAGCGCCGAATACGGTGACGGTATGAACAGCCATCCGCTTATGAAAACAACGGTCAGGAATCATATAAGGAAAAGAGGGGATGTCATTTTTTCAGACTACAACGCCGGCGAAGCCATAAGGAAAATGAAGTCCTTAAAAATGAGCTCCAACGACGTGATTGACCTGGTAAAAAAATCCGGTGTAAGGGGCAGGGGCGGCGCCGGATTCCCGACAGGCATGAAATGGGAAGTGGCGAGGAAAGCGCCGGGCGATCCCAAGTACATATTCTGCAACGCTGACGAAGGCGAGCCCGGCACATTCAAGGACAGGGTAATACTCACCGAACTGCCCAAGCTTGTATTTGAAGGCATGACAATCGCGGCATACGCGGTAGGCGCAAAGTACGGAATTCTTTACCTGAGAAACGAGTACATGTATATGAGGCAGTACCTTGAGTCAATGCTTGAGGAAATGCGCAAGGAAAACCTCCTCGGAATGGCGATAGGCGGCAAGCAGGGCTTTAATTTTGACATCAGGATACAGTTCGGCGCAGGAGCCTATGTGTGCGGCGAGGAATCTGCCCTTATAGAATCAGCAGAAGGCAAGAGGGGTGAGCCGAGGGACAGGCCGCCTTTTCCCGTGGAAAAGGGGTATCTGCAAAAACCCACGGTTGTGAACAACGTTGAAACCCTTTGCTCAGTTGTCAAGATCATCAACAAGGGCTCGGACTGGTATAACAGCATCGGCACAAAGGAATCCAAGGGCACAAAAGTGCTCTCGGTTTCAGGAGACTGCGAACAGCCCGGGATATACGAAATACCCTGGGGCTTCTCGGTCAATGACGTCCTGAAAATGTCGGGAGCAAAAGACACACAGGCAGTGCAGGTTGGAGGCCCTTCCGGTTCATGCATAGGACCCGATGAATTCGGCCGCGTCCTTGCATATGAAGACCTGGCCACCGGCGGTTCCCTTATAATAATAGGCAATAAAAGGGACCTTTTAAAGGATGTTGTCCTGAATTTTGTCGAGTTCTTCCGTGAGGAATCCTGCGGTTCATGCGTGGCCTGCCGGGCATTGACAGGCATGTACAAGGTCATGATGGACAAGGTCATATCCGGCAAGGCGACAAAAGCCGAAGTAGACGCCATGGTCTCGTGGACGCCGATAATGAAAAAGAACCGCTGCGGCCTCGGGCAGACAGCAATGAATCCGATTGTGACAACAGTAAAAAATTTCAGGAAGCTTTATGATGAAAAGACAAAAAACAACAGCGAAACGGTCAGTCCGGCCTTTAACATTGAAGACGCCGTAGCCGATTATGTAAATGCTGTAAAAAACTGAGAACCGGAGGCCCAAAATGCCATTCGTCAAATTCAAGATAGACGGCAAGGAGTGCATGTCAGAGGAAGGCAAGATGCTCGTGGAAGCCGCGAAGGAAAACAACATATACATTCCGACACTCTGCAACTTTCACGGCATCCCGCCGAAGGGGTCCTGCAGGATTTGCACCGTCATGATAGGAGGCAGGCCGGCGACTGCCTGCACTACAAAGGTGGCGGAAGGCATGGACATACAGCTGGAAACAGAAGAGCTTGCCGATTTCAGGAAATCCGTAGTTGAGATACTTTTCGCCGAGGGAAACCATTTTTGTCCCGCCTGCGAAAAATCCGGCAACTGCGAGCTCCAGGCCCTAGCTTACAGGTTCGCGGTGCTCGTTCCGCGCTTCCCGTATATGTTCCCCAAAAGGGAAGTTGAAGCGTGGCACCCCAAGCTTTTAAAGGACCACAACCGCTGTATTTTATGCAAGCGCTGCATAAGGGGCATTACAAACAAGGACGGCAAGGTCATCTTTGCCTATGGAAAAAGGGGCGATAAGCTCCAGATAAACATTGACCCGGAGACTTCAAAGGATATAAGCGAAGAGCTTGCGCAGCAGGCAATGGACATATGCCCGGTAGGCGCGATTATAAGGAAGGAAATAGGCTTTGCCGTCCCGATTGGAAAGCGCAAATACGACAAAAAAGCGATCGGTACCGACATAGAGAACGCTTAAGAAAAACAGCGGCAGTAAAGCCGTCAAAATACCGGAGGTAAACATGGCAAAGAAAGTAGTAGCGACTGCCTCGCTGGCAGGTTGTTTTGGATGTCACATGTCCTTTCTTGACATTGATGAAAAGATACTGGACCTTATAGAGCTCGTTGAATTCAACAAGTCACCGATAGACGATATCAAGAAATTCACCAAGCAATGCGACGTGGGCCTCATAGAAGGCGGCTGTTGCAACGACGAGAACGTGCACAACCTCCTTGATTTCAGGAAAAACTGCAATATCCTCGTATCTGTCGGTGAATGCGCCATTATGGGCGGCCTGCCGGCGATACGCAACAACGTTCCTCTTAAGGAATGCCTTGAAGAGGCTTATCTTAACGGGCCTACGGTAAAAGACGCGAACCCGGGCAGGATAATCCCAAATGATCCTGAAATACCTAAGATTCTTAACAGGGTTTATCCTTGCCATGAAATAGTTAAAATCGACTATTTCCTTCCGGGATGCCCGCCGACGGCTGAGCTTATTTGGAACGCCGTTTACGCTCTTGTGACCGGCAGCGAGCTGAAATTGCCTTATGAAACACTTAAATTTGACTGAGAAACGGCTGACTTTAAATATATAAACAAGGAGAACAACGATGGCAAGGAAAATAACAATAGAACCGGTAACAAGGGTCGAAGGCCACGGAAAAGTCACAATAAACCTGGCTGACAACGGTGAAGTTTAGCAGACACGCTTTCACATAGTGGAGTTCCGCGGCTTTGAGCGCTTTGTGCAGGGCAGGCCTTACTGGGAAGCCCCGGTGCTCGTACAGAGGCTTTGCGGCATATGCCCCGTGTCGCACCATTTGGCCGCAGCAAAGGCCGTTGACGTCATAGTGGGAGCGGGCACCGGCCAGGGCCTTACCGCGCCGGCCGAGAAAATGAGAAGGCTCATGCACTATGGCCAGATTTTCCAGTCTCACTCCCTGCATTTCTTCCACCTGGCCGCGCCTGACCTTCTTTTCGGTTATGACTCGGACCCAGCCAAAAGAAACGTAATAGGAATCGCGATGGCCAACAAGGAACTTGCGGTCCAGGCGGTTATGATGAGGAAATTCGGCCAGGAAATAATCAAGGCCACCGCGGGGAAAAAAGTGCACGGCACCGGCGCAATACCGGGAGGAATGAACAAGAACCTCACGGTACAGGAAAGGGACTTTTTCCTAAAGGGAGCTGACCCTTTCAACGCGGACCACATGGTGAAATGGGCCCAGGCTGCGCTCGCTTTTTTCAAGGACTATTACTCTAAAAACAAGTCTTTCATCGACAATTTCTCTTATTTCCCGTCAAACCATCTTTCGCTCGTCAGGAAAGACGGCGCGCTTGACCTGTATCACGGCGTACTGCGCGCAGTTGACGCGGAAGGCAGGAAAGTATTGCACGACGTTGACTACCAGGATTACCTGAAATACATACGCGAGGAAGTGCGTTCATGGAGCTACATGAAATTCCCTTACATGCTTTCCATGGGCAAGGACAAGGGCTGGTACAGGGTAGGGCCGCTGGCCAGGCTGAACACTGCCGATTTCATTCCCACGCCCCTTGCTCAGAAGGAATTTGAGGAATACAAGAGCGCCACAGGAAAAGTAAATAACCGTTGCATGCACACTCACTGGGCAAGGCTCATAGAAACGCTGCATTCCGCCGAAATGATAAGGGAACTTTTAAACGACCCTGACTTGCAGAGCGACAACCTTGTGACAACCGGCACCAGGCAGCAGCGCGGAGTGGGACTGATAGAGGCGCCCCGTGGCACTCTTTTCCACGAGTATACGGTAAACAACGACGACCAGATAATAAACTGCAACCTTATAGTCTCCACGACAAACAACAACCAGGCAATGAACAACGCGGTAAATTTCATCTCAAAGGCAATGATGAGCGGAAAGAAGGAAATCACAGAGGGCATGATGAACGCGGTTGAAGTGGGAATAAGGGCATATGACCCTTGCCTGTCATGCGCCACCCACGCTTACGGGCAGATGCCCCTGGAAATAACACTGAAGGATTCCGGGGGAAACACAATACAGACAAAAAGAAAATAAGGCATCCAGTCGACACATACGCGCACACGCAGACAACTGGGGACGCATTTGGGGGAAAGGCATGAAGATTCTTGTTTATGGTTATGGCAACCCCGGGAGGCAGGATGACGGGCTAGGAATACGCTTAAGCGAGGACCTGGAGAACTGGGCGCACGAAAAGGGGATAGCCAATGTCTCTTTTGACACCAATTACCAGCTGAACGCCGAAGATGCGCTTGAAGTATCGGGCAATGACGTTGTAATTTTCGCGGACGCCGCAAAAAACGAGGACGAGACCTTCACCTTTAATCCGCTTAAACCCGCGCGCAAGATAGCCTTCACGACGCACGCCATGAATCCCGAGACTGTCCTGGCGCTTTGTGACGAGCTTTATAAAAAGAGGCCAAAGGCCTATATGCTTTCAATCAACGGTTTTAAATGGGAAGTGGCCGGGAAAATGACGCCCGGGGCAGAACGTAACCTCAGCCTTGCCGAGGAATTCCTCAAGCAGAAGCTCTTAAACCCTGAAACCCTGGTTTGACGGAACGGGGACAACTTACGGAGAACGGCAGTCAGATGTCAGTTGTAAGATTATGGGTTATGGCTATTGGCTAAGGGGTTAATGGCTGCTTTTATATATTCTTTACCCTGTCCCAGAAAAACTTTACGTACTCATACATCAAATCCTCTATGGTGGTCGTGCTCTGGCCGTAATACTTCTGTATGTTATAATCGCCGAACATGCCGAAAACAGTGTAAACATATTCCTGGGCGAGAATGGTAGGGTTAAGCAGCGGCTTTATTATGGCGCCGGCTATCATCTTTGAGAACAGCGCCTCATAGTATCTCTGAGTCTTCTGATAAATATCATATGTCATGATTTCAAACGCGCGCTTGTCCCTGTAGCG
>CAYNMZ010000100.1:0-7711 GCA_964398505.1 uncultured Spirochaetia bacterium | reverse complement strand
ACTCGTTCAGCGCAGAAGTTGTGCATAATGCGACGCTGAGCGCCAACCCGCTGTACGCTGACGGCATTAAAACTTCGGTGATAACAAATTCAGCCGGCGAAATAATTGGCGTGTGGGACGGGAAAAACAGCGCCGGAAAGACGGTGTTTTCAGGCACGTACTATATAAAAATCACCACCATTGACAAGGACGGTAATGAATACAGTGTTATAATATCAATTGACGTAATTGCGTCGTCTTCGGCTGCCGTGGACCTTACGGCGCATTATCCGGACGGGAAAAGGATAGTGCTGGCAGGCAGGGCAGTGAACGCGTCGGATATGGAGCTGAAAATATACAATATAGCCGGCGAGCTTGTTTTCAACGCGCGCATTGAGCCTTCAGCGGGCAGGTATATATACACATGGAACTGCGTGACAGCGGGCGGCATTAAAACAGCAAGGGGAGTATATATTGCCGCGCTGGAATACGTTGACTCCGGCACAGGACAAAAAGCAGCGGCAATGCGCAGGATAGCTGTGAAATAAACGTATTTCTTTGTTATAATAAAAGAAAAACCCACAGGGGGCGGACATGAAAAAAAACCCGGTTTTGTTTTTTCTTGTTGTTTTAATGTTTTCAGGCTGCGGGCATTCAATAAGAATCTTAAATGAGGCAAACAACCCGGCTAAAGCCGCTGAAATGGCAAAGGACAAGGCATTAAGGGATGAGGCTGACCCTAAGACAGGTGTGACGGCTCTTATGGCCGCTATAATAGCGGGGAAAACACAGCTGGTAAAGATACTGGTTGAGGCGGGCGCGGATGTAAACCGCCAGGACAACAAGGGCAGGACAGCGCTCATGTTCGCTGTGGGAAAAAAGAACATGGAAGCTGTGGACGCCATACTGAAAAAGAAACCTGATTTCAACAAATTTACCGAGGACGGAGCGGGCGTGCTATGGGCGGCCGCTGACTCAGGCGACCCTGCGCTCGCTGAAAAACTGATTAAAGCAGGCGCGAGGGTTAACGGCAAGAACAAGTACGGCGAAACAGCGCTTTTCCAGGCAGTGACTGCCGCGGATTCAAAAATGGCGAAACTGTTCATTGACAAGGGCGCGTCAGTGCCTGTCAGGTCAGGCGACGATATTACGCCTCTCATGAAAGCAGCCCAGGCCGGCGCAGCGGAAACCATAGAGCTGCTCATAAAGAAGGGCGTGGCAGTAAATGACAGGGACAAGGCAGGAAGGACGGCGCTTATGTGGGCTTGCCTCGCGAATAAAACAGACAATATAAAATTGCTTGTTGAAAAAGGCGCTGACCCGGGCATACAGGCCATGGATTCCATGACACCGCTAATGGCGGCTGTGAAGGCAAAGAACATAATGGCCGTGGGCTACATTGCGGCCAAGAAAAAGAACATAAACGCCAAGGGCCCGAAAGGCCTGACTGCACTTGCCATGGCAAGGCAGGCGCAGCTTAAGGACATAGCCGAGCTTATTGAGAAGGCGGGCGGTAAGGAATAAGAGCAAGCTGCAGGGAACCAAGCCGCGGCTTTTTCAGGCCGCGGTTTTTTCTTTTCCTGGCATAAAGGCAAAGACCGACACAAAAAGCGCGGTGGCCATAAGACAGCAGGAAATGACAGTCAGCGGCAAGTTGCCGGCCACTATGTTCTGGCGGATAAGCGTGCCGATGGCCGCTATGGTCACAAGGAACATGAAAACAGCGGGTATCCTTGCGAACAGGCTGTTCACCGCGTTTTTTGCCAGCCATGCGGAAACCGTAAGGAGCGCGAGCGAGGCGAGCATCTGGTTGGCTGAGCCGAAAAGCGGCCATATTGACATTGTCCCGCCCTTGTTAAACGCCAGGAACGAGGCCGCGGCAACTGTCAAGAACGTGGCTGTGAACCTGTTTGAAACAAAGTCGCTAAACACTCCTTTTTTTCCGTCAAAAAGCTCCTGCAGGGTATACCTGCCAAGCCTTGTCGCCGTATCAAGCGTGGTAAGGGCGAACGCGCTTATCGCGAGCGACGCGAAGGTCTTTCCGGACGAGGCCGGTATGCCAAGGGCAGAGACCAGCGTACCGAACCCTGAGGCAAAAACAGCGCCAGGGGAGCCGATAGCGGCGTATTGCGTTTTTGTCAGCATGATTGCCGTTATAAGCGCAATTACCGCTAGCACACCCTCAATGAGCATGCCGCCAAAACCCACGAACCTGCTGTCTGATTCCTTTTCAATCTGCTTGGAAGAGGAACCTGAGGCGACTATGGAGTGAAAGCCCGAGACTGCGCCGCAGGCGACAGTGACAAAGAGTATGGGAAAAAGCCAGCCTAAGCCTTCAACATGAAAGCCCGTAAAGGCCGCAATCTCCACCGTGGGCCTGTAAAAAAGCACGCCGAGAAATCCCGCCGCCAGTATTATGTAAAGGAAGAACGAATTGAGGTAATCCCTGGGCTGTAAAAGAAGCCACACAGGCGTGACCGAGGCTATCACAACGTATATCAGAAGTATTATGATCCATGTATTATATTGAAGGCTCAAGGGATAAACTATGCCGAGCCATACTGATCCCAAAAGCAGGGCGACGCCAAGGACGGTTGAAGGCAATAAGGGAGTTTTCTTTACATATACAAAATAGCCGAAGGCGACCGCTATGACTATGAAAAGCCCGGAGGATGTGCCTGCCTGTGGAGTGGCGACAAGCGTATTTGATATTACTATGGCGAATACCGCTATTACAAGTACAAGCGTAAACCAGGTGAACACAAGGAAAACCTTTTTTGCCAAAGGCCCCAGGTAATGCTCCATGACAGCGCCTATGGTTTTTCCCTTATGCCGCATTGACGCGACAAGGGAAGTGAAATCATGGACAGCGCCGATAAAGACCGATCCAAGGAGTATCCACAGGAAAACCGGCAGCCAGCCGAACTGTGAGGCCACTATCGGCCCTACTATAGGGCCGACGCCCGCGATAGAGGCGAAATGATGGCCGAGCAGGACAAACCTGGGCGCGGGCATGTAGTCTATGCCGTCCCTTTCCGTGTGCGCAGGTGTCTTGTTGGCGTCGTTTATCTTAAGTTTCCTCGCTATCCAGCCGCCGTATATAAAGTAAGCGGCAATGAAAAAAACAGCCGAAAGCAAAAGCAATATGGCTGACTGCATGGTTTTCCTCCGGGTTTGACTTTATGTTTTACCAGGGCAGAATCTTTCTTTCCTTGTAAAAATAACCGGATTTTAAGTCCTTTATGTCCGTTGTCGCGAGCCATACCGGGGTGTCAATGCCTTCCTGTATCTCAAGCATGGCGTTCGGCCCGCCCATGTCGGTCTTTACCCAGCCCGGGTCAACGCAATAAATGCTTACGTTCGTGTTTTTCAGGTGGTCCGCGAAAGTCCATGTAAGCTGGTTTACGGCTGTCTTGGAAATGCTGTATGAAATATGCGGCCCCATGCGCGGCACGGAAAGCTGGGAGAGGCCGGATGAAAAGTTTATTATCCTGGCTTCCGGAGATTTTTTCAGAAGCGGCAGCAGTCTTGATATGGCGTAAAGCGTGCCGCGCAGGTTAACGTTCATAATACGCTCAAAAATCTTCAGGTTTATAGTCTCAATGGTCGTGTCCATCGGCTCTATGTTGATACCGGCGTTGTTGATAAGCACGTCCAGGCGCGGAAGCCTTGACGCGAGGCCGGATGCCATTGCCTCTATTTCTGCGGGCTTTTCCACGTCGCAAACAGAGAGCTCAACGTTCAGCCCCTTTTTCTTCAGCTTGGCGACAGCCATTTCGCCCGAGACCCTTTCCCTGCAGGCCATTATTATCCTGTGGCCCGCTGAGGCCAGTTTTTCCGACATCGCGAAGCCGAGCCCGCGCGTCGCACCAGTGATTAGGATGATTTTTTCCTGTGCCATGATAACCTCCTGATTTTTCAGATATGATACGCCCGGCAGGGCAAATAGTCAAATAAAATCAATGAAAACAGCCTGTTTTTTACGTTGAAATGCGGCGGCAATGATATATAATCTTGTGAAATATCAGGAACAAAACGGAGGCATATATGCCTGTGATGAATGACAGATGGATAGTGAAAATGGCCGAAAACGGCATGATAAAGCCGTTTGAAAAGAGCCAGGTGGGCAAGGGCGTAATTTCTTTCGGCGTATCCTCGTACGGATATGACATGCGCATAGCGGATGAGTTCAGGGTATTTGACGGGAAATCGGCGCCTGTGGCTGACCCGAAAAAATTCAGCGATTTTCATTTCAGGAAAGTGAAGGCAAAGACCTGCCTTATACCGCCGAATTCCTTTGTGCTGGCAAGGAGCGTGGAGTACTTTAAGATACCGCGGGACATACTTACCATTACCTTCGGCAAGTCAACCTACGCAAGGAGCGGTGTGATAGTCAATGTCACGCCGTTTGAGCCGGAGTGGGAAGGCTTTGTGACAATTTCAATAGCGAACCTTGCGCCCGTACCCGCGAGGATCTACGCTTTTGAGGGCATAGCGCAGGTCATTTTCCTTAAAGCTGACGAGCCCTGCGCCGTATCCTACGCTGACAAGAAGGGCAAGTACCAGGCGCAGAAGAAGATAACGGTCGCGAAGATATAATTGTCAATTTCAAGTTGCGAATTACAAATTAGAACCGGCTAAAAACGGTACAAGGTGTATGGAAGGCCGGGCCAAAAACCCGGCGCAACACAATGACTATAAAATGCCGCAAGGAGGTTTTATGAAGACTTTCCTTTTCGCGATATCAGCCGCTGTTCTCTGGGGCACGGTACCGGTCATAGAAAAACTGGGGCTGGCAAGGGGCATAAACCCCATGTATGCCGTTGTCTTAAGGACTATTGGCAGCGCGGCGGGCGCGCTCGTGCTGTTCGCCTTCCTCAGCGCAAACAAGGCGAATTTCACGAACTTTACCTGGAGCGCGATGGCGCTTTTGATGCTGGGAGGACTGCTGGCAAATATAGTGGGCCAGGCGCTTTTTTACAATGCCCTGCAGGGAGGTGACGTCTCAAAGGTACTGCCAATAACAGGCGCGTATCCCATGATCGCTTTCCTGCTGGGAGTGTTCTTGCTTGGCGAGGCCGTGACGTTACAGAAGCTCGCGGGCGCGGGGCTTGTGCTGGCGGGGATAATACTGCTGAAGTAGAATTAATAATTATCAATTAATAATCAGGGAAAGACATAAAATGATCTTATGCTTATGACTTTTGAAAAATCAGGGAGGCTGACATGGATTGCCTGAATTTTAAGAACAATATGAAGTCATGCAATTGCACTTATGAGCCGTGCTCCAGGAAAGGCAAGTGCTGCGAGTGCGTGGCTTATCACAGGCGCTCAGGCGAGCTTCCGGCGTGTTATTTCGGGCCTTCTGCGGAGAGAAGCTATGACAGGAGCGTGGAGAACTATATAAGATTTAAGAAGCCGTAATCCACAAGACATAAACTTAAAGCCATAATCCATAAACTGAAAACAACACTTTGTATAAAGGAGATGTATTACTTTGCGGGAGTTTCGGACCGGAAGCTTAAAATCCCATATAATACACCTTTCCTGGCCCATGGTTTTGGCAAACCTTATAATAAACCTTGTGTCAGCGCTTGAGCTTTACCTTTTGGGCAGGGTCGGGCTTGAGGCGCTCGCGGCCTTTTCCATAATAACCTCAAGCGTTTATGCCCTGTATCTTTCGGTACACGGCTCCCTTATAAACGCCGCCATAGCCATGGTCTCAAGGTACGCGGGCTCAAGGCAGTATGACGCGATAAACAGGGCAGTGCCGCAGATGTTCTATTTCGGCCTGCTCATATACTCGGCATACTGCCTTGTAATCTGGCTCTTTAAGGCGCCTGTGCTAATGTTCTTCGGCGCAAAGGGCGGGGTGCTGGAAATGGCTTCAGGCTATACGGACATACTGGCTCTCACTTTTATTCCCATGGCGTTCTACTCGGTTTTCATAGGCATAA
This sequence comes from uncultured Spirochaetia bacterium, assembly GCA_964398505.1. Lineage (GTDB taxonomy): Bacteria > Oederibacteriota > PGYV01 > PGYV01 > CAYNMZ01 > CAYNMZ01. Next base: position 1,775 of record CAYNMZ010000100.1, on the reverse strand, counting down.
TGAGGGGCGCGGGCGACTCAAGGACGCCGCTGAATATGGTCCTGGTACTGGCGGCTTTCACTGCTGTCTTAAACCCGCTGTTTGTCATTGTCCTGAAAATGGGCCTTAAAGGCGTGGCGCTGACCGCGCTTTGCGCGTTTTCGGCCGCGTCGCTTTCTTACGCCTTTGTATTCGGCAGGGGCATACATTTTTTCAGGATAAAAGCCGGGGATTTTGCCTTTGAACCTGCGCTTTTTAAAAAATACGGCGAGCTGACAATGAAGTCCGTGGCGCAGGGCTTTACGACCGACGCGGGCGTGATAATACTGCTAAAGATAATCTCGGGTTTCGGCAACGAATTCCTGGCAGCCTATGGCATAGTGGCGAAGCTGGCTTTTTTCATGATGATGTTCGGCTGGCCCATAGGCAATTCCGGGGGCGCGGTCATCGGCCACAACCTGGGCGTGAAAATGTATGACCGGGCACGGGCCGCTGTGATAGAGGGGATAAAGCTGTTTTCCTGGATAACAGTGCCGGTTGCCGTCATATTCCTTGTTTTCGCGCCTGTGATCATACCTTTCTTTTCGCAGGATGCGGCCGTGATACGATACGGCACATATTATATGAGGCTGATATCGTTCTTTCTTCCGGCCCTGGGAGCGGCGCTTGTCATACAGAGCGGTTTTAACGGCGCGGGCGACATTGGCACCGCGACCAAGGTGAGCTTCATATCTTATATACTGATAAGAATACCGGTCGCGCTTGTCCTTGTGAACTTTACGCCTCTCGGGGAATACGGGGTATTCTGGGCCATTGCCGCGACTGTGGCGGCGAACGCTGTCATATTCTGGTATCTTTTTAAAAAAGGCAAATGGATGTTAAAGGAGATTTAGATGGCTGAAAAGCCGAGGGAACTTGAAAAAGGCGATATAACAAAGAACCTAATAGGCCTGGCCCTGCCCATATTCGTAACGAATATGATGCAGAATTTCTTTTCCGTGTTTGACATGTTCCTTCTGGGCAAGATAGGCGTGGCAGCGCAGGCCGCAATATCAATAGCGGGCTACATATTCGGCACTTTCTGGTCAATGATAGGCGGCCTGGCAACCGGCGCCATAGCCTTTGCCTCCCGCTACTGCGGCAGGAAAGACTACGGCCTGCTCCGCAAGACCGTGGTGAACACAGTGGCAGCTGCCTACGGGCTGGCGCTTGTTTATGTGACACTTCACTACATATTCAGGGAAAACCTGTTCACTTTCTTCGGCGCGAAGGGCGAGACCCTTGAAATGAGCCGCGCCATATTCTTAACCTGCCTTATATCGCTTTTAAACGACAGCGGCCTTTTTGTCTTCTTCGCCATACTGCGCGCCACAGGCTATGTGAACAGGCATTTTTACATACTCTTCATGTCCATACTCCTGAACACGGTGTTTGAGCCGCTATTCATCTACGGCTGGCTCGGTTTCCCGAAAATGGGAATACAGGGCGCGCCAATGGCCAGGTTCCTTTCGTATTTTATTATGACTTTCGTAATGGTAACGGTCTTAATAAACACCAGGGGATTGCTGAAAGTCGGAAAGAGCGACTTAAAGATTGATTTCAAGTTCCTCCTTGATTATATAAAAGTGTCCCTGCCTGCCTGGGGACAGGGACTGATACCGACATGTACGGGGCTGATACTGTTGAAAATAGGGTCCTCATACGGCGATAAAATGCTGGCTGTCATGGGCATAGGAAGCAGGATAGACGTCTTTGTCATGATGATAGGATGGGCAATAAGCTCTTCTGTGTCTGTC
>CAYNMZ010000099.1:0-7812 GCA_964398505.1 uncultured Spirochaetia bacterium | reverse complement strand
GGCATAGTAATAAAGCGGCGCAGGCTTGGCGAATGCGACGACCTGGCTGTGATTTTTACAAGGGAAAAGGGTAAGGTGTACGCCAAGGCCAAAAGCAGCAGGAAAAGCAACAGCAAGCTTTCCTGCGGGCTTGAGATTTTCTCCACAGGTGATTTCACGCTCAACCGTAAAAGAGCCGATACAGGCATTTTTACAGTGACCGGCGCAAAACCCAAGTCCATGAGGGAAAACATAAGGAAATCGCTGCCAAAAATATCCTCGGCATATATGGCCGCTGAAATGATTGACCGTTTCATGCAGCCGGAAGACGCCAACCTCGGAGCTTATGAGCTTTTCAAGCGCCTGCTTTCCAACCTTGACTCCTGCAAGGAAGGCGGCGAAGATGGGCTGGAATGCGCTTTCAAGCTCGGTTTGCTTGACCTTGCGGGATTTGACATCAGGAAGGACGAAGATTTTCTGAACAGCCATGAAGCGGACGGAAAAGTCAGGTCCTTAATCGCGGGTTTTTGCCTTTCCGACCCTGACGCGTCCCTGAAATATGACTCAAAAACAGCCTCTGAAGCGAATGATTTCATAAACATGTATGTAATGGAAACCGCGGGCTGCGGAATGAATTCATCAAAACTAAAGCCCGGAAAGCGGGGAAAAGCGTGAAAAAGGCAGCGGCAGCAGCGGCCATGATAGCGTTTATCATGGCTTCCTGTGTTTCCATAAGCGAACAAAAAACACCAGCTGCAGCCGGAAAAAGCGCGGCTGAAAAAACACCGAAAATTGAAATCCCTGACGGGCCAAGGGGTAAAACAGTAAAAGCGGCAATGACCATGCTTGACAAATATTACAGGTACGGCGGACAGGGCGGTTACGAAGGTTATGACTGCTCGGGGCTGGCGCAGTACGCTTATGCGGAAGCGGGAATAAAAATACCGAGGACTGTAAAAAGGCAATACGCCGAGGCGCGCAGGGTTGACAGGCCGGCTTTAAAGCCGGGAGACCTGGTCTTCTTCACCACTTACGCTGCAGGCGCGACACATGTGGGTATTTATGCGGGAAAAGGATATTTCATTCACTCTCCCACTACCGGGAAGAAAGTGGATATCAGCAGCATGGAAAACCCTTACTGGAAGAAGGCTTTTGTCGGCGCAGGCACATTTTTCAATGACTGAATCTGTGTTAAAGGAAGATATGCGCATGAAAAAAAGGTTTTTGGTGGCTATGTTTTTTATCGTCGCGGCGGCAGTCGTCGCGGATAATACTAATAACACGCGTATAGACAAGACCGATTTTGTAAAGCAGATGCTGTTGAGGGAAAAAATCGTTAAGATAGCTCTTTCATACCAGGGTGTTGAATACTGGTACGGAAGCGACGATCCTGACTACGGCCTTGACTGCTCGGCGCTGACGCAGCGCGTGTATTCAAGGGTAGGCATTAAAATACCAAGGACTGCCGAAGCGCAGTTCAAGGCCGCGGTAAAATTCGCCAGGCCTTCTCTTCAGAAAGGGGACCTTGTTTTTTTCAACACCAGGGGATTCAGGGTAAACCATGTTGGCATTTACATAGGAGACAATAAATTCGTCCATGCGCCAAGGGTCGGCGAGACTGTGCGCGTAGATTCTTTGGATGACAGGTATTATAAGCAGAGATTCCAAATGGGAGGCACTTTTATCCTGAAATAAGAATACGTAATGAAATACTCACCGAAAGGATGTGGCAGAATGTACGACAAGAACCTGAAAAATTCCTCGGCGATGGTGAAAATAATAGCATTTATTTTTTTTGCCGGTGCAATAGCTTTTACCCTGATGCAGAAACCCAAAATGTCAAAGGAACTTGAGGAATATTTCAGAGAAACATCATTTAAAACAATTGGTGGGACTTTGGCCGAGACCGGTTACAGCTGTCTTTCTATAAACGATGGCTTTGTCGCGACAGGCGATAGCTCGTCATTCGGAGCGGGCGGAAAGGATGTATACCTGGTAAAAACTGACCTTGAGGGCAACATGCTATGGTCACGGACCTATGGCGATACCGGTAACGAGACCGGTGTCGGATTGTGCGCATCTAATGAAGGCGGCTTTATAATAGCCGGCGGCACAACTTCATACGGCAGCGGCGAAACCGACGCGTACCTCATAAAAACTGACGCTGAAGGGAATATAATATGGGATTTTCCTTACGGAGGCCCCAATTATGATTACATATATTCTGTATGCGCTTCAATAGACAAAAAAGGTTACTTGGCATGCGGTTATTCAAGCTCTTATAACGGACGAAAGGATTCTGACGCATATCTGTTGAAGGTTTCGGAAGACGGCAAAAAGGAATGGGAAAAAACATACGGCGGCGAATCATGGGATATATTTTATTCGATCAATCCGGTAAAAGGCGGATACTGCCTTGCGGGCTATACATCTTCGTCAGGAGCTGGCAGGACGGACATATACGTAATAAAGGTTGATTCTAAAGGCGACTGCGTGTGGGCGAAGACATACGGCGCTGAACGCGATGACCGCGCAACATATGCGCTGGAAACGAAAGACGGGGGCCTTGTGATAGCTGGCAAATCCGGCTCCTATACTGCGCGCGGGTTTGGATGGGACATGCTGCTTATAAAAGCCGATTCACGCGGGAACAGCCTCTGGACCGTTGTTCTTCCCGCTGTTGAGACTGACGCGGGCAACTGCATATATGAGACTGCCACAGGCAGTTTTATAGTTGCGGGAACAAAAAAATGTTACGGAATCTGCGACTCAAACGCCTATATCGCGGAAATATCGGCCGAAGGCGCGCTTATAAGACAGCGCATATTCGCCGCAAAAAGTGATGATACGCTTAACTCAATTTGCGGTTCCAAAACGGGCTTTATGGCTTTTGGAACAACACTTTCATACGGCCACGGAAGAGGGGACCTTTTATTGCTGGGTATAGGCAATGATTTTGAGCAAAAATGGTAATTTTGCCTATTTTAATTGACTTGAAAACGCTTTCGTGATATAAAGTTAAAAAAATAGCGGAGGTCCTCATGATCAAAAAATTATTCCTTATACTATGCCTATTAGCGTTATTCATTTTCCCGGTGTTTGGAGAGGACAAAATGACCCTTTGGTACGGTTTTGAATCGCTGAATTCATGGGGGACTTCTGACTGGCAGAACAACTCGCTGTCAGACCCGAAAATAACTTCGGATTTTGTTTCCCAGGGAAAAAAATCCCTTGAAATAAGGATGAATGCCGAAAAAAGCGGCCATAACGGTATCATACAGCTTTTTGACATTGGCGACATGTCTGGCGCGGAAAAAATAAGCTTTGACATTTATAACTCAACGCTGACTCCGATGAAAGTCTTCCTTATGATGAAGACAGGCCAGAACTGGGTTTATCACGAGAGCAAACGCCTGGATTTGAAACCCGGCTGGAATAAGGGAATCACATTTGACTTAAAGGCGAAGGAATTCGGCAATGACGGCACATTCAAGGCCGCCATCAAAGAGCCTGAATTCATGAGACGCTTCGGGATAATGTTTTCCCCGGAAGGCCCGGCCCAGGGTTTCATATACCTTGACAATGTCTGCCTTTCGGGCACCGGTCTTGAAAAGATCATTCCCGCGGAAAATACCGGCGAAGACGATAAGGGAACCACCGTTCTTATTGATGACTTTGAGGGCGGAAGGATACGCTGGAACGCGGCAGGCACCTGGTCATGCGCGGTAATGACGGAAAAAACCCGGGAGCACGTTTCCACCGGCAAGAACGCCATGAAGGCCGTATATAATCTCAAGGAGCCCGGCCAGAACGCGGTATTTATGATAGAGGACTCGCTTGACCTTTCGGAAGCAACGGAACTGAAAATGGACGTATATTATCCCGACGATTTCCCGTCAAACCTCTCAATTTCACTCTCTACGGGCGACAAGTGGGCCTGGCAGGAATACAGGACCACAAAGCTTAAAAAAGGCTGGAACAAGGATGTGACTTTTTATTTCAAGGACATGAAATGGAAAAATGAAGGTTCAAAATGGACAAATACCGTAAACCCCGCTGACATAAAGAACACGCGGAGGCTTTGCCTGCTTCTGTTTCCCGCCAATATAGGGGAAGGGTATATCGTGTTCGACAATATAAGGATGAAAACAACCGACCCGGCGAAACTCGCTTCAATAGTGCCGCTTGACATGTCGGGCTTCTCGTTTTACACGTGGAACAGCTTTGAAAAAGGCGTTAACTGGACCACGCAGTCAGACCAGTCTGGCGCGGTGGCTGTAAAACCGGCTTTTGACGTGGCCGGCAGCGGAAAGCGCGGCATGGAAGTCGTGTTCGCCACGCAGAGCAACATTGACAAGGCCGCGTATACTTTCAAGAACAAGCTGGATTTTTCCATGAACGCGGGCATAAAATTTGACATTTACAATCCCATGCCGTACAGCGTCAAGATATCGGTGGCGTTCCAGGTAGGCGACGAGGAAACCTGGATAGAGTCAAAACAGTTCGGTATCGGGCCCGGCTGGAACAAGGACATATTCCTTGATTTTGTAACGCCTTCATTTAAGTCGGCCGAAAGCAACTGGAACTACAGCGAATATTTCAACAGGCGCGACGATATACGCGCCATTCACATGTCGGTATATCCCGACCAAAAGACCGAGGGTTCGCTGTTTTTTACGGATTTCAAGCTTGCCAGGCACAACCTTTTCGGCGGCGCGGGCGATATGTTCGGCATGTCATTCAGCAACAAGTCAAAAGCTGTCATGGAGCCCGTGCGTTACACGTCCTGGGACAGCGGCATGGCCGAGGGGACTTTTGAGTCGCTTACAGCCCTGTCTGTGTGGAGCGCGCATCAGGAGGGATCATGGGGAGTGACCGAGCTTTCTTTGTCTGAAAAATACGCTTCAAAAGGCAAAAAATCGCTGAAAATAACCTATAAGGACACCGGCAACAAATTCGGAGTGGAATACAGCAACGGCGGCACGCTGGACTTGTCAGGCCGTTCCGCAGTCACTTTTGACGTCTATAACCCCGGCAAACCGCTTAAATTCACTATGGCCTTCACTTCTTCCGACAATGCCTGGCACGAATCGTACAAACAATATGTCATAAATCCGGGCTGGAACAAAAATGTGACCTTAAAGTTTGACGAGGCCGCGTGGAAGAGGACCCTGTCGGGCGCGGAAACCGGCCCGCTGCCGCTTCAGTCAAAGGACATAATGCAGAAGATGTTTCTGGTCTTTTTCGGAGGGTATGAGGGCGCTGTGTACGTGGATAACATAAGGTGGGGCGGAAATTCAGGTATGAGCTTTATAGACGCAGAGAGCGAACAGGACATAAACCTGGAAATAACCCCTTTTGAGGCGCTTGAAGCGAGGGTGACATTGCGCGGCGCGTATTATCACGAACAAAACACTGACCTTGCAGTAAGTTCAGCTCACCTGGTCCTCAGGGGGTTCGGCAACGAGCTTACGCTTTTCTCCGGCGAAAATGTAAAGGTCTTTGACGACGTGTTCGGCCTCGTGGACGCAAGGGCCACAGGCAACAATATATTAGGATTCTCCCTTGGCGGCACGGTCTTTCCGATAAACACGTCCTACCTTCTTACAGGGCTGAGCCTTGACTCCGATTCTCCGTGGAAGTTGGGCACTTCGTTTATAGGTGCTGCCAGGCTAAAGACCTATGTGCTTGACGGAAATTATATAGGCGCGATTTACATGAACGACCGCAGAGGATATTATGAGGGCGGCAATTTGTTTACCGGCAGCCTTGAGCAGTCAACGCACGTATTTGGCGGTGACACGAGTTTCGCTTTCCCTGTGCTTGACATCGTAAGGCTGGGCCTGAAAGGGGAAGTCCTGATGACGCATTATGAGACGCTTTCCCCGGTGTTCGCGCTTATAGGCCCGCCTTTCCAGTACACCCCGCAGACACTTACCGAGGACGGCGGAAAAATGATGGCATACGCCGAGGCAAGCGCGCGTGCGGGTTTCCTGACGGTTTACGGCTATTACAGGCATATTGACAATGAGTTCGCGGCCCATTACTGCAATCCCGACATAAAGGCGGGATTCCAGAACCGGCTTATAAAGGCAAGCTACATAGTGGACGACCTTCCTCCTTTCTCAATAATAAAGTCGTGGTCGCCTGACTGGGCGTCCTTTGTGAGGAACACACAGATAATGGCTGAATACGACACGGGCTGGTCCACTACCGACGATTACAGCAGGCAGACATACACTCTTGACATAAAGAACGACGAATCGCTCGCTTATTACAATTACCACATATGGTACAGGAACAATACAGAAGGCAATGCCAGGAAGACCGTTTCAAACAAGATAAGCGGTTTTACCAAGATACTGCTTTTTGACATCCTGACTTTCAGGCTGCTGGGCAGGGTTGACAATACCGGCGGCACTGTGCTTAATGATTCGGTTTATGAGTACAAAAACTACACCCAGCTCACGGGTTTTGTTGAGGCCAGCCTGAAGCTTACAAGGGATTTGACCCTTACTGCCAGTTACAAGGCACTTTTTAATGAATTCGCCTCGCATTCCAATTTATACGCGAAACTGGAAGCCAATTTCCTCGGGCTCATGTCAGCGGCCTTAAGTTACGGGAAGCCGGCTCTTACGGGCTACTGGCTTGACGACGATTCAAACGACACATCCGACATGTACATGATAACTTTCAAAGGGAGGTTTTGATAATGCGAAAAAGCGGAATGACTGCGATAAACATGAGACATGCCCTGCTGGCGGCAGTATTCGCGTTGTTACCGGCATTGCTTGCAGCTTATTCGGCCAGCGGCCCGGAAATAAAGGACGACTCAGGCAAGGCTGTAAGAATGGCCGGAATAAACGCGCCGGACCTTATAAAGCTCGGAGACAGTGAAATAACCGCTCTTTTTGAGAAAGCGTCAAAGGCGGGAATAAAATACGCCAGGTTCCTGGCTTCTTTCAGCGGCGAGGGTGAATACTCGCTGCAGCCAAGGCCGGGAAAGTACAATGAAGCTATGATGAAAAAACTGGATTTTATCCTTGATGCCGCGTCAAAAACGGGCATTAAACTGACTGTCGCGCTCGGCGACGGGTCGGGTAAAAACGGAGGCAAGGAGGTTTACGCCTCCTGGAACGGCGGCTCAAACAGCGACGTGTTCTTCAAGGACAGGCTGTCCGTAAGCCAGTACAAGGAATTTATAAGGGAAATAGTTACAAGGAAAAACACATTCAATCTTTCGGTTTATTCCGCGGACGATACGGTCTTTTCCTGGGACATTTGCAATGAGTGCCGCAACGACAATGACCCGGATTCGTCAATAATGTACGGCTGGATCTCGGAAATAACCGCATATATCAGGACCAAGGACAGGAAACACCTGTTAACGGTAAATTACGACGGCAGCAATACTGAGTCCGCTTACATGACGGCGCTTTTGAGCGGCGTTGATTACGCGACTGTCTCGGAAAACAATCCCGCCGAAGTCAAGGCAGCCGGTTTCATAAAGAACACGGGAAAACCGGTAACTGCGGTCATGGGCGCGGAAAACAGCACCGCTGGATTTATTGAAGGATTCTTCAAATCCGGGGGGACAATCGCATATATGCCTTCAGCGCTGCTTTCCGGTGAAAATGGGCTGCAAACGGTTTCGCTTGCCGTAAAAGCCGCGGCCGCCGCGCCTGCAATAAGGAAACTTGCGGTCAAGGCTGGCCCGGTAAAGACAGGAACGGACTACGCGGAGTTCACGGTCAACGCGCCCGAAAATGCCGAGATAACCGTTTTTTACGGCAGGAACGAACCGCTTAAGGATTCAGTGAAGGCGGAATCCGG
>CAYNMZ010000098.1:0-7884 GCA_964398505.1 uncultured Spirochaetia bacterium | reverse complement strand
TACAAGGCTGGAACCCCTTTTACTTAAATTACACACAAAAGCATACAACAACTGGCAGTATCTGGCATTGACATATTTTCAGGTTGGTATATAATAATTTCATGGATAAAAAGCCCCTTAACTTTAAAAAATACTATATTTACCTGACTGTTTTTGTGACAGGCATGGTCATTTTGGTGCTGGAAATACTCGGCACCAGGATTGTGGCGCCCTATTACGGCACCACGGTTTATGTATGGTCATCGCTTATCGGCGTAGCTTTGCTTGCGCTCACAGGCGGTTATTTCCTGGGCGGTTTCATGTCGGACAAAAAACCGTCGTTTAACCGCATGTACCTGATAATACTTTCCGCGTCCCTGCTTGTCCTGTGCATCCCGTATATGGCTCCGCCTGTCCTGCAATCCACGAACACGCTGGGGCCCAGGGCCGGAGCCCTGGCAAGCGCGGCCGTGCTTTTTACCCTGCCTCTGTTATTGCTTGGCATGGTATCTCCGTATGCCGTACGCCTGAGCCTTGACGAGCTAAAGGGCGCCGGGCTTACCGCAGGCAGCCTTTACGGAGTTTCCACGATAGGGAGCTTCATAGGCGCTATAATGACCGGATTTTTCCTGATACCGCTTATTGGCGTAAAGGCCATAATAGACATAATGGCCGCCCTTCTTGCAGTGATTTCGCTGGCCTGGTTCATATTAGTCGCAAAAAAAAAGGCCGCAATAGCCGCGCTTCTGGTATTGGCCCCGATCCTGGCATTCAAGAATCATGACGAGGACCCGTCATACAGGCGCGGCGCCAAAGTCATATACCACAGGCAGACCTTGTATTCAAAGCTGAGGGTGGTTGACTATGTGGGAAGGTACAGGGGCATGATACTTGACAACGCTTTGCAGACGATATATGACATGGAACAAAAACAGTATGACTTAGGATACATAAAAATGTTTGAGGCCACTGCAAAATCCGCGAAAAACGCCAGGACAGCTCTTGTCATCGGGCTTGGCGGCGGAGCAATGGACAAGGTCTTAAGAAGCCTTGGGCTTGAAGTCATGAACGTGGAAATAGACCCTTATGTGGCCGACGCGGCAAAAAAATATTTTGATTTTAACGGAAACGTGGTCATTGCCGACGGCAGGAATTTTATCCGTAATACGCCAAAGAAATTCGACCTCATAATGCTTGACGCGTATAACGGATTCTCGGTCGCGCAGTTCATGCTTTCGAGGGAGGCCTTTTCAGAAATGAAGTCAGCGCTTAACCCCGGAGGAATGCTTGTGATAAATACCGTAGGCAAGCTGTCTCAGGCAAGGGACGGCGCGCCTGAACCGCAGGACAGGCTGGTGCGCGCCGTGAACAGCACGTTGAAAAGCGTTTTTAGCAACGTCAGCGTAATATCGGACGTTTACGGCATATCCAATTACGTTTACAGGGCTTCTGACTCGCCGGTCGCGGTGCCCGCGGGTTTTATCAGCGTACAGCCTTCGGACAAGGCGCTTGTGGTCACGGACAATTACAACCCTGTTGAATCGCTCACGAATGACATAATAGAGGACTGGCGCGCGGAAGAGATCAGGCGAACGGGCAACCTGTTCCTGAATTAAAAAGGAGGCTTTATGATAATAACAAACATTGAGACAGTTCCGGGAAAGACGATAGTGGAGCATTACGGGCTTGTGGCGGGAAACACGGTAAGGGCAAAGCACATAGGCAGGGACATAATGGCAAGCCTAAAGAACATTGTCGGCGGCGAACTTAAAGGCTATACCGAGCTTCTGCGCGAGTCAAGGCAGGAGGCGATGCGAAGGATGACGGAGCAGGCGGAGAAAATGGGCGCGAACGCGGTAGTGAATGTAAGGTTCGCCACTTCGTCAATCACGATGGGCGCTGCCGAGCTTTATGTTTACGGCACTGCCGTTAAGGTGGAGTAAATAAGATGTCCGATATAATAATATTTCTGGTCCTTCTTGCGATAGGTTTTACGACCGGGACAATTATTGAATCCGCCCATTTTAAGAGCATCAGGAAAAGGGAAAAGGAGCTTCTTGGCATACCTGTGGTGACGCTTGAAAAAGCCAATGAAGATGACACGCGGATAGATTCCGTATACCTTGCCACAGGCGAGTGCGTGGTGGCGCTTGATTATTTCAAGATGGTCCTTGCAGGGTTAAAGGGCATAATAGGCGGCAGGCTCGGCTCGTATGAGACGCTTATAGACCGGGGCAGGCGCGAGGCTGTTTTAAGGATGAAGGAAAAGGCGAAAAAAGCCGGCTGCGACATGATAGTCAACATGAGGATAGAAACCTCGTCAATAGGCCAGAACGCCAACCAGAAGAACGGGTTCGGCTGCGTAGAAGTGGTTGCTTACGGCACGGCTATAAGGCTGAAAAAATAAATGCAGTATTCCCCAAAAACAGCGGATGACTCGGTGAACCTGCCGAAGCAGTCGCAGCTTGCGGAATTTATAAAGCTGGTGGCAGGGATATTCGCTGTGGCTGCATTGATCTTCATGGCGCTCGGCCTTGTCGTGGACCTTGTAGTGCCGCATATACCCGATTCGGCGGAAAAGGCGCTGTCAAAATATTATTCAAGGGTTCTTGACAGGAGCTACAAGGGCGGCGCGGCCCGTGACCTGAACAGGATTCTTTCAAGGCTTGCGGCCGTTAATCAGGGCAGGAAGATGGAATACAGGGCTTATATAATACCGTCGCCGGAAATAAACGCGCTTGCCTTTCCGGCTGGAAACATAGGGGTCTTTTCGGGACTTTTGCGTGAGGCTGAAACCGAGAATGAAATAGCCTTTGTCCTGGCTCATGAGATGGGGCATTATGAGAACAGGGACCATTTGCGCGGAATTGGAAGGGCGCTGATACTTGCCCTGATTACGACTGTACTGTTCGGGGCGGACAACGGCATCACGGATATGGTCGCGAACGCGGTATCAGGGATACAGCTCAAATATTCAAGGGACCAGGAAAAGAAAGCGGACCTTTTTGCCGTTGACCTGCTTAACAGGGCCTACGGCAATTCCGCGGGCGCCGTGGAAATGATAGAAAAACTAGGGAAAAAGGAAAAAATGAGCGCCGCGTATTTTAATTTTTTCTCCACGCATCCTGCGAAAAATGAGAGGATAGAGTATATAAAAAAACGCACGGCAGAAATGGGATATGTTAGAAAAAGGCAATTGAAAGCTCCGGTGTCATTTAAGACGATACAAGTTGAAAGTTTTTCTGAAAATAGCATCATATTGAACAAAAAACGGAGGTAAGGATGCTTCAGGTAAATCTCGCGGGTTATAATGTGGACACTGATGTTCTGGAAAAACTGAAAAAAAACGGATGGGACGGGAAAAACAATATAACTCCTGAAACCATATCGGCGGCATATGCCAGGATTTCCAGGGACCCCAGGCCCGTAAACGAGCTGCGCGCTGACGCGCGTGAGGAGGTGGACAAGGCCAGGAAGTCAAATGAGAACATAGTCTTTAAGATGGGGCATCATTCAGTGGCGGAGCACGCCTACCTGAACTTTGACATACTGGGCCTTTCAAGGCTAGCTGTGGAATACCTTGAAGAAGCCAGGCTTTGTTCTTATACGGAAAAATCCCAGAGGTACATAACGCTTGAGGGCGATTATGTCAGGCCTGCGGAATTTAAAGGGCGAGAGCTGAGAGTTTTTGATGAAACAGTGAAAATACAGGTTGAGACATATAAAAAAATGCTGCCTGTACTTTTTGAATATCAAAAAAAGAAAAATCCCGGCATGCTCGCGTCAAAATCAGGTCTTAACACGGTTGAAGGCTGGGCAAAAGAAGATGCGAGATACGTCCTGCCGATAGCCACGGAATGCCAGCTTGGTTTTTCCGCGAACGCGAGGAACCTTGAACATATTATCAGAAAATTGAAATATTGCGGGTTAAATGAAGCAAGGCAGCTTGGCACCATGTTGTATGAAAAGGCAAAACATGTAGTACCTTCACTTATAATATTGTCAGATCCCGATGCTTTTAAACGCCAGTTTGGCAGGGAGGTTTCTGATGGCCTCCTGAAAAGCGGCAGCGGCTCGGTAATTAAGGCAATGTCAAAAATAAGGTTTGGTAAAGCGAAACCTTCAGTTAAGCCTGCCTTGCTCCTTGAACATACTGCTGACCCCGACACAAAAATAATAGCTGCGCTTCTTCATTCATATTCAGGCAGGAATTATGGCGCGTGCCTTGCGGCATCGGTGAAAATGGGCAAAAATGCAAAGAAAGTGTTTATGAAGGCAATACTGCGTGACGCTACAGAGCATGACCCGCTTTACAGGGAATTTGAGGCCGCTGTTTTCAAAATGGAACTTGTTTTAAGCTCAAGCGCCTTTGCCCAGCTGAAAAGGCACAGAATGATGTCGCTGTTTAAACAGTCGTATGATATAAAACTTGGAGTGACAGTACCTCCTGCTGTGAAAGAAACGAAACAGGAAGCGCTTTTTATGAAAGTAATTGAGGCCACTGATAAGGCTTACTCAAGGCTTGCCTGTGCCTCGCCTGAGGCTGCCCAATACATACTTACCAACAGCCACCGCAGAAGAGTGATAATAAGCGCAAACTTGAGGGAAATATACCATATAGCACGCCTTAGAATGGACAGGCACGCGCAATGGGATATACAGAATGTATCTTCTGCAATTGCATCTATTGTCAGGAAAACCGCGCCTTTGTCAGCCGGGCTTTTATGCGGCAAGGACTCCTTTGAACAAACGAGAAAAGAATTTATGGGTTGATTTGATTTTTTTGTGATTGAATGTTAATATAATCAAGAACGGAGGAAAAATGGATAAAAAGCAGAAAAAAAAGACAAAAGACAAGGTTCTTCTCCCTCTTGGAGCAAAGTTCAGCTTTTTTGTTGCCTTGCTTCTTGTGGGGATTATGGTAATAATTACTCTTTTTATATACAACTGGGCAGGATCAGCCCTAGAGAAGGAAGTTAAGGAAAGGGGCATAGCGATAGCTAAGAATATCGCCAATAACGCCGCTGACCCGCTGCTGAAGAATGATGACCTTCCGCTCGCTTATTTCACAAAAGAAGCTGTCCAATCACCTATGAAAGAAGAGTCATCCAAAAACAGTTTTATAACTTCTATGATTTCTGCATTAAAAAACGATATTACCGGAGCCGCTGAAAGCCAACCGGTTAAAAATGAGGGAATTTATGAGGCGTTGATAGTCAGGGAAGATGGGACCATAGCTTCAGCAAATGATGTGATAAGGACCGGTGAAAAATATACTCCGCCTGCGGGTTTAAGACAACTCAGGGAAGGAGAAGATTTTCTCGTGCAGGATTACAAAAAAAACGGCCGGAGTTATTTTGACATAGCTGTGCCTGTAATAACCGTAAATAACAACAAGAAATACACGCTTGGTGAAGTGCACCTTACAATTTCAAAGAGCGTTGTCACAAAAGTAGTAATGCTCGCTGCAATAAAGCTGGGTCTGATAATACTCGGCGCGCTTTTTTTGGGTATTATTCTCTCAATCCTGCTTGTGAATTTTTTGGTAAGGCCGATCGGTTACCTTGTAAAAGGTGTGCGCGCAATCGGTGAAGGCAATTATGACGTGAATATTAATTTAAAGACAAACGATGAACTCGGTTTGCTTACTGAGATATTCAATGAAACAGCAAAAAGTCTCAAGGAAAAAGAGCTGCTTAAGGGCGCTTTTTCAACCTATGTCTCAAGCGAAGTGATGAACGAAGTCCTAAAAGACCCGAAAAAACTCGCTCTCGGAGGCAAGAGAGTAAAGGCGACAATGCTTTTTACCGATATAAGGGGATTTACTTCAATGTCAGAGACGCTTGAGCCCGAGCAAGTCGTCGCTGTAATAAATGAATACCTGACAGTCCAGACCGACAAGGTCCTGAAATGGAAGGGCGTTCTTGACAAGTTTGTCGGTGACTGCGTTATGGCTGTATACGGCGTGCCTATGCCAAAAGAAGACGATTCATACAGGGCAGTCAGGACAGCTATGGATATCAGGGACAGTGTGGACAAGCTTAATAAAATTAGGGAGAAAACAAAGCAAATCTGCGTCGGTATAGGTATAGGCGTTAATACAGGCGACGTAGTTTCAGGTAATATGGGCTCACCGCAGAAAATGGATTATACTGTAATCGGCGACAATGTAAACCTGGCGGCAAGGCTTGAGGCAAATGCGCCCGCAGGCACCATATATGTAAGCGAAAGCACTTATAATGAAACAAAGGACAGGATTGAGTATAAGGAACTTGAATCCATAAAAGTTAAAGGGAAAAAAGAACCTGTTAGGATATTTACGCCAATAAGGGCACTTGACGATACAAAATAATATACAATATTGAAGCCAAATAAAATATAATTTGACAAAATACCTTTCTTGGGGCATAATTTAAATAATTAAAATTAAGGGAGAATTATGTTAAAAAAGTTTTATTTTATAATACTTTCTGCACTAATATTGTTTGCGTTCAATGCTTATTCCGTTCCAAGCCCTACTCCGACAATAGGGCCCGGATATCAATATGAAAATTTCGCCACAAATGGCTTTGTTCTGGCTCTAACAAAAACAGCATCACAATTGTTCATTGGCGGAAGTTTTAGTATGATAGGGCAAAGATGCGGATCATTGCTTTACTGTAATTATGCAGGCAATCAAGTTACAATTCCTAGGATGCCTCAGGTTGACGGCCAAATTTACGCCATTTGCAAGGATGGAAACGGTGGATATTATATTGGCGGAAATTTTTTTTATGTAGCAGGTCAGTAGCGTACGCGCCTTGCCCATATATTAAGCAATGGTGAACTTGATCCTTTATGGACAGCTTCTGCAAATAATACGGTCAGGGCAATTACCGCAACGGCGTCAACAGTGTATATAGGCGGCAATTTTACGTCCATAACAGGCTCAAACGGCACTTCGTATTCACGCATGAGATGGGCGGCGTTAAATGCGTTAGATGGCAATGTGACTTTGGCTGATTGTTCATTTAGCGATGTTGTTTATTCAATTGCGCTTGTTCCAAATTACCCGAATTACCTGGCGGTAGGCGGAAGCTTCGCTTCTGTAAGCAATACTGCCCGCGCTAACCTTGCCATGATAAATCCTGCGACCGGGACATTATGGTCTTATGATTACGGCATAAACGGCGTTGTCTATTCAATCGCGATGCCAATTACCGGTACGTATGCGCAGATGCTGATAGCAGGCGGTTTTACTTCGGTAAACGGCACAACAAGAAACAGGCTGGCAATGTTCAATCAGTGGTTTAGTCCATCTTCGCTTACGTCTTTTAATCCAAATCTGAACGGAAGCGTAAGGGATATCGTGTACGATGAATCAAACAAGACTCTGTACGCGACAGGAGAATTCACATCAGCAGGGGAAGGGGCTGCGATAACATACAGGAATTACGCCGCGGCATTCTTGACATCAACTTCAGTGCCGATTGCATGGAATCCGAACCTCAACAATTACGGATATTGCATCAGCATCGATCCTGATTATGTGTATATTGGCGGAAATTTCAGCGCGGTAAGCGGAGGCTCTTATACGAGATATTACGCGGCAGCTTTCTCCAAATCAACGGGTGGGATTTACGCCAACTTTAGGCCGGATTTAAATAATGCCGTTAATGCGATATCAGCCGGAAGCGTGACGCTTGATAATGTAATGATTGGCGGCGCTTTCAGCGGTTTTAAGTCATCTGTCAGGAAAAATTTGGCGTGTATTGCCTTGGCTAAGACTTACTTGTTATATTCCTGGAATCCTGATGTAAACGGGCCTGTGTTTTCGCTTGACCTTGGTTTTAACAGGTTATATGTAGGCGGCAGTTTTACCATGGTAAATGGCGGAACAGCAAGAATCAATGCGGCGGCTTTTAA
>CAYNMZ010000097.1:0-7916 GCA_964398505.1 uncultured Spirochaetia bacterium | reverse complement strand
GACGTTTACAGTAACGCCTACGGTCACAGAGACGGTAACGCCTACAGTAACAGACACCCTGACTGTGACGCCGACTGTCACAGATACGGTCACGCCGACTGTCACTATGACTGCTACACCGACTGTTACGCCGACATACACGGCTACGCCGACGGTCACGGAAACCGTAACGCCGACTGCGACACAGACCGTGACGCCGACGGTGACACAGACCGTAACGCCGACAGTGACGCCCACTTTTACAGCCACGCCGACAAATACCCCGCAGATAGGCGAAGGCACAGCTTCAATCCTTCCCGCGCAGGTCGCTGCCGGAGTGCCGGGAAACACAGTTGAAATAACATACACGGCAGGCGCTACACAATGGGCAGCGTCGCCCGGCTACGGCGCGCTAAGGGTAAGGATTCCCGTGGCTTCCGGCTGGAGCGGCCCGAGCTTAAACCCGGCTGATCCTGGATATTTTACTGTTGAGGTGAACGGCGGGCTTCTGCTCAGCACATTTATTGAGGGCACGGATACGATAAGGATTTACGCAAGGAACCTTACGGCAGGCACGGGCAGCATTATTATAAGGTACGGCGACATGTCAGGCGGCGGCAACGGAGCTGTTTCCCAGGCTGCGACCGGAAGCGCGCTTTTTATTGTGGAAAGCTCGGTGAACGGCTCAACCACCTATGAAATAGCCGACTCGCCGTCGCTTACAGTTGTCGCGCCAACGCCCACCTCAACGGTTACGCCGACCTTGACCGGAACGCCTACATTCACTGCCTCGCCAACGGCAATAATAGGACAGGGCAGTATCGCTGTTGTGCCGGATACGGCAACTGCCGCAAGCGCCGGAAATACTCTGGTGTTTACTTATACGAACGGGCCGAACGCGTGGACCGTATCGCCGGGATACGGGGTGTTAAGGATAAAGGCGGCTTCGGGCTGGACATGGCCGAGCATAAACTCTCTAAGCAAGGGGTATTTTACAGTCACGGTTTCAGGCGGAAGCGTAAGCGGCAGGCTTGCATCCGGGGATACAATGGTCATATACGTATCAGGGCTTCCGGCTTTTGGAACAATAACGGTGACTTACGGGGATACTGCGGGCGGAGGCAGCGGCGCTGACAGCCAGGCCCTTCCGGGCACGGCTGTTTTTGATACTTCAATGTGGATAGACGGCGAGACAGCATATCCGCTTGCTCTGATGCCTGAAATAAGCGTGCTGGCGCCTACACCAACGTCAACGGTCACGCAGACCCTTACAGCGACAGATACGCATACTGTAACGCCGACATTTACAGCGACAGAGACAATAACGCAGACGCATACTGACACGCCGACTCTGACCATGACGCCGACTATGACCGTGACACCTTCGGCGACCTATACAAGCACTCCGGAACATACTCCTGCTCCGCCTTCGGGCCTGGCCGTGAACCAGAACGGGGCAGATACCGAGATATCCTGGAATACGGGAACAAACACCGACTATTACCGTGTGTACACGGCTTCAGGCTGGCAGGGCAAGTTCAATTCCTTCCCCGGAGGCTGGAGCATAATAGCGACGGTTGAGCCTACTCCCGCAATAAGTTCCTATACGCATACCGACATTTCCGGCGAGGATTACAGGTATTATCTTGTGACAGCTGTAAATGGCGCGGGCGAGAGCGAAAGGTCGACCATGGGGAGCAAGGTCAGGATGCATTTTTCATATGTGGCAGGGGCAAAAAACACATACAGGGTATCGCTGCCCTATGTGTCAAAATACTCAAATGCGGCAGGCATGGCAACTGACATGGAGGGCAGCCTGACTGTCGCGCCTTCCTACACCGATAACCTGTCGCTGTGGAACCCGAATTCGCAGGCTTTCATTCCGTTCAGCTACAAATCGTTCATAGGCACGTGGATAGGGACAAACTGGGCTGTTGACGCGGGTACTTCGTCTTCAAACGCGGTTTACCTGCATTCTGTCTCGGATTTTGACTGGGTCGTCGCGGGAGTCGACTCGTCCGTACAGCTCGGCTTCAGTTACAGCGCTTTAAGGGCAAACGCGAACAAGCGCATGCTTCCTTACGGCTGTGTTTACTCAAGGGCTTCCGACATAGTCAATGAAATAGAGGGCGGCACAGGGCCGGGTACGAACACAAAGATAGGCAAGCTTGCCTTATGGAATCCCGCGACGCAATCCTACATCATCTTCGGTTACAACGCGATTATAGGCGCATGGATAGGCACGAATTTTGACATAAAACCCGGAAACGCGATAAACATATACCCGAGCGGGAATACGGCTGAGTTTACATGGGAGCCGAAGCTTGTGGTTACGCCGGTACCGTAACAGCGTTTGAGATTGTAAGTAAAAGACAAAAAAGCAGGGAAGTGACGGTCATGAAAAGAAAGCTGTTTATAACGTTGTTCGCGACAGTTGTCGTGCTGTCCGCGGCTTCAGGCGCCGCGGCAGGGCCTTTCTTTTTGTACGGCAGGGTGCTGGATTATGACGCCTCATACGGCACAACGTCAACGGCGAACAGTATGTGTTCGCTCAGGGCCTACAGGAAGGGCATACCCGGACAGATAGGCAGGCAAAACGCCGGGCCTGACAGCGTGTTTCCTGAAAAAATATACCCGGCATATCATAACAACGTAAATACGCCCGCTTATTTTTATTCGGACGTCGGTTCTTCTGACTGGATAACTGCGGCTGCGGAATTTGACGAGATAACAGCCGTTGTTCAGGCTTATGAAGGCCAGTTCGGATGGAACGGGCCGGGCTATGTGGCTTGCGGAAAGAAAGTGCTTAACGCGCAGAATATAAGCGACAGCGAGGCTGTTTTTGACATGGTGACGCTGAAGGAAATACCCGTGCCGCAAAGGTCCGGCGGCGGCCCAGGATACGCTGATATTTCGTGGACAGGCCTTGACATGGATTATGTGCACGGATATACGGTTTACAGGAGCACGGAACCGGGCGGGGCGGGAGGGTTTGGCGCGGTAGGGACAGTACCGCAGGCAAGGAATTCCACGGTTACTTTCAATGATGCGGGCCTCTCTGACGTGATGGTTTACTATTACAGAATTTCGGTGAATTTTGAATGGGCCGGCGGCGGAGGCGCGCCGGATTATCTTGAGTCAGACGCGAAGTCATCCGTTTCAGGCGGAGTATATACCATAAACCCGCCTACGCCGACGGCTACGCCTTCAGCAAGCCGGACTTATACGGCTACCGGGACGGCTTCCGCGACCTTGACTTGTACGCTGACGCCGACCCTGTCAGTCACTGAAACAGGCACGCCGACCATGACCGCAACAGGCACCGTGACAAACGCGCCGAGCGCCACATGCACGCTGACACGGACGCCGACCTTTACTGCGACGGCGACCGCGACATCAGGAAAGGAAGTCAATATAGCGCTGGAAAAAATAGTGGTGTTTGACAACCCGGTAACTTCGGGCGTGTTGAGCCTTGGAATATATTCGGAGCAGGACGCTGAGGCGTCAATATACGTCTACTCAATAAGCGGCGAGCTTGTATACAGGGGGGCAGCTGAGCTCGCGCGCGGCGCCAATGAGGTGAAAAAGGATTTTAAGAAGGCCAGGGGTGTTTACCTGATAAGGGTCATACTCAAAGGCCAAAACGGGACCGTGAAGCTTCCAATCAGGAAATTCGCGGTCATTTCAAACAAATACCAGTAAAATAATATCCGTAAAGGAGACGAAGGAGTGGGAAAAAAGAAATTGAAAGGCTTTTTACTGCGGGGATTGCTTGCCGCTGCGCTGCTGTTGCCGGCTTTGCCGGTGTTAGCTGCCGCAAACCTTCAAAATATGGCGGTGTCATCGCCGGTTGTGGCCGGAGACGAGATAACTGTCAGCTTTGAAGTGTCCGCGCAAACCGCGGGCGAATGGGTCAACGCGGACATAGTCTTTTCGGCTGACTCAAGCAGGGAATTGGGGGATGACGCTGTGTTGACATCGGCCGGCGCGTATGACGCCGATTTTTCGCCGCCAGATACTGACGGGCATACGGGCATGAATATAATGCAGCCTGTTGACAATGCTTTTTATCCTGTTCAATACACAATAAGGGTTCCGGCCTCATATTCGGGTAATTATCACGTCTTTGTCGCTGTGAGGGAGACGCAAGCTGTTGAATTAAGCGCTTCAGATGACCTGTATGACGCGGTGTCATCCGCTACAATGGATGTGACACAGCCTACTGCGACACATACGCTGACGCCGACAATGTCATATACGGAGACGCACACGCTTACACATACGCTGACGCCGACAATGTCACATACGGAAACGCACACGCTTACACATACGCTGACGCCGACAATGTCTCATACGGAAACGCATACGCTTACTTGCACGCCAACATGGACAAATACCGAGAATATTACTTCCACTTACACTCCCTCAAGGACCCCTATCACGACAGGTGAAGGAACTGCGTTGATTTATCCGGGGTCCGCGGCTGCGGGAACTTCGGGAAACACAATTACGCTTGAATATACCGCGGGCACAAGCTTGTGGACAAGCGGTGTCCTAAGGGTAACAATACCCGCGGGCTGGTCAGCGCCAAGCCTTGCGGGTTCAAACCCGGGATTTTGTGTGATAACCGTAAGCGGCGGTACATACGCAGGAAATATGCTTGACGCTATGGATATCTATATATACGTGAACAACCTTAACGCTGATACCGGCAAAATAACCATAATTTACGGGGCAAAAACAGGCGGAGGCCCGGGCGCGACCGCGCAGCCGTCAGCTGGAACCGCTGTTTTCGGGGTATATATGAACCCTGTATCAGAGGATGTAAAGCCAATTTCCTCAATGCCCCAGGTTTCTGTAAGCTTGCCGACGCCTACTCCGACAGTTACACGCACGCATACCGCCTCACCGACAAACTCGCCCACATTTACAGCTACCCCGACGGTTACCATGACGGCAACTCAGGTCATCGGCGAGGGATACGCCGCGCTTACGCCGGTACAGGTGCTGGCTGGCAGTACCGGCAACACGATAATTATTGAATACACCGCGGGACCAACGGCGTGGGCCGCGTCGCCCGGCTTCGGGACACTGGCTGTTGTTGTGCCTGCGGGCTGGAGTCCTCCGTCCATAAATCCGTCTGACGCCGGATATTTTGCAGCTTCCTCAACTGACGGCGAAATATCAGGAACGCAGGTGTCCGGAACAGAGATGAGGATATTTGTCGCGGGATTGACAGCCGGGGGAAAGGTTTATGTGACTTACGGCAGCAAGAGCATGGGCGGACCGGGAGCGGCCGCTCAGGCGTCATACGGAAACGCTTATTTTACGGTAAAGACCGATACTGACGGCACTCAGGCAAGCGCCATTGCAATTTCTCCTTATGCTGTTGTTGAGGCTGCGACGGCTACTCCTACCCGTACTATTACGCCGACTTATACGGCAACGCCGGACAATACGCCGCAAAAGCCGCAGGGTATGAGCGCGTTGAGCTCAGGCAATAATCTTGAGATAAGTTGGAACAATTCGGCCGGCGCGGATTTTTACAGGATATACAGGGCTACGGGGCCGCAGGCGCGCTTTTATCCTTTTCCTTCTGGCTGGAGCGTAATCGCGACAGTACTGCCGACGCCCGCGGTTTCATCGTTTACGGATTCGTCCGGACTTGTCCCGTCATATTATCTTGTGACAGGCGTAAACGGGGCAGGGGAGGGAAAGCCGGGACAGATGGCTGAAAAATCGGCAATAGGTTTTACGTACACTGCCGGCAGTTCCAACAGTTACAGGGTATCGCTGCCTTATGTTACGCAATGGGTAAAAGCGTCTGACATCGTACTGGCAGTGGAAGGAAGCCTGTCAACAACGCCTTCAAGGATTGACAGGATCGCGATATGGAATCCGGCAGGCCAGAATTTCTCCGTATTCGGCTGGCAGGCCGGAGTAAACGCGTGGATAGGAAATGACTTCGCGATAGACGCGGGCACAATATCGTCAAACGCCGTGTACCTGCACAGCCTGTCTGTTTTCTCGCTTCCTATAGCCGGATTATCAAAGGAACAGCCGCTGTTTTTCAAGTATAATCCGGACAAGGCAAACGCGAACAAAAGGTGCCTGCCGTATTCCTCTGCGTATCACAAGGCATCTGATATTGTAATTGACATTGAGGGAGGGACAGGCCCTGGAACAAACACAAAAATAAACAGGCTCGCTGTCTGGGATGTTCCAACACAGAGCTATAAAGCGTATGGCTACTCAGCAGGCAGCGGATGGATAATTGGAACTGATTTTGATATTGTGCCGGGTGATGCAATAAATATTTATTTAAGCGGCAATACTTCTTCATTTACATGGATGCCGAGGCTTTCTCTGACGCCTGTACCATAAAGTATTTATAAGAAAAGGAAAAACAATGTTTTAAGTTCTTTTACATTTAATATGACAAAAAACCCTATAAAAATAGGGATTTTAGGAGCTAAAAAAATTTTTAAAAAGTGTTTGACAAAAAAGCTCCAATTGAGTATAATTATAAATGGGAAAAGCTATCAGAGAATGGAGTGCAACATATTGCAACATAGTATAAAGCAATTAAAAATACTAATGGGGATAGGTGTCTTTTTTTCATGAGCAAGGAACAATTAGAGATAATGACAGTTAAAGAGGTGGCTGCGTATTTAAAAATGAAGCCTGTAACCATTTATAAATTGGCAAAGGAACGGAAAATCCCTGCCTTCAGGGTAGCGTCATTCTGGCGCTTTAAAAAAGAACTTATAGACAAGTGGCTGAATGACGAGTCAGCCAAGTTTTTCAACTCAGGAAATACGGAAAACAAGTAAATACAGCTTGAACACAAGATGGGCTCCGGCATAAAAAAATCGGAGGTTTTGTTGAGCAGCAGTAAGCGGAACATAAAGCTTAACAGGCTTGGAGTATTTGCCATATTCCTTATTATCACAGGTCTGTCCGCTACTTTGGTTTCAGCAGCCCCTTATTTCATTTACGGAAAAGTATACAATGCCAACGGGACTTCAGGGACAGCTGACACCGAGAACAGTTATGCCAGCATGGCTGCTTACAGGATTTCAATAACCGCGCAGGTCGGAAAACAGAATTCCGGGCCAAATCCCACTTTCCCGGAGAAGATTTATCCTGCCTATTATAATAATGTAACTACCCCGGCTTATTTTTACTCTGATGTGGGTTCCAGCGACTGGATAACATCCGCGGCTGAGGGGCAGACCATAATAACCGTGGCGGACGTGGTTAACGGTAGGTTTGGCTGGACCGGCGCGAATTACACGGCTGCAAGAAGGAAAATAATATCAGCAGCCGACATAACCGGAAGCGAATCTTTCATGCCTGACGCGACGCTTCAGCAGGTCCCGCAGCCGGCAGCAAGCTCTGTCAGCTATTATGGCGTATCGCTTACATGGACCGGCCTTTCCAATGATACAGACGGCCTGGTTACGGGCTATACTGTTTACAGGAGCCTTTCCGCAGGGTCAGGTTACTCGGCGCTTTCATATACAGCTTCACAGGTGAGCGGCGGGACAGTAACATTCACGGATGCGTCGCTAAATACGGGAACGACTTATTATTACAAAATCGCGACAAACTACGGCTGGGGCGGCGGCTCAAATACGGTTACGGCATATGTGTCAGAGGCTTTCTCAAACACAATTTCAGTAACCACGCTTTCCGCGAATACCGCTGACTTGAGATGCTCGTTCAGCCTTCCCGCGGCCAACATAACCCGCAGCACTGGCCAGGTAATAACACTGGTAATGCAGGTGAACAATTTCTCGTCGTCAGAGACCATAAACAACATAATACCCTCTCCTGTGGGAGTAAGCGGCGCTGTTTCGGCAGTTTCGCTTCTGAGCGGCCCTACACCTTCTTCCTGGAGCATTGACGCGGGGCTATCCGAATATTTTACTTGG
>CAYNMZ010000096.1:0-7989 GCA_964398505.1 uncultured Spirochaetia bacterium | reverse complement strand
GTCTTTATATCACCGCAAAAAAAGCCCGCAAGTCCTCCTGCAATAATAGGCTGTGATACAAGCGTTATGCCGACATAGTATTCGTCAAGCTCAAGCAGCGCTCCTATAAGCGCGGCAACTACAATGACCTCGATAAAAATCAAGCCTGACCGCCTTTCCCCGCGTCTTTCTGCTTTCTTTTATAAAACTTTTCCTCTATGGCCTTCATCACGTCCTTCTTTGATTCCGTAGGAACCATTCTCACTTCAAGCGCCACCTTTAAGCCGTTTATTTTTTCAATCATCTCCACATCCTTTGCGTCCACAAATATCGCGTCAAAAAGCTGCACCTTTTGCTCGCCAAAATGCATGCCGCCTATATTCACTTCGGGTATTCGCGCGCCGGCCTTTATCAACCTGTAAATATCCTCCGGGCTCTTTGCCAGTAGTATGGCCTGGTCCGCGTCAAAAGCCCTGTTCTTTATCATTTCCGCGGCTTCATCCACGCTTAACACAGACAGGTTTATATCAGTGGGAGTCGCCATCCTGAACAGGAACTTCTGCATATCATTTTTAACTATCTCGTCGTTTATGACAACAATATGGGTTGCGCGCAGGGCCTGCGCCCAGCCCACGACAACCTGTCCGTGTATAAGCCTGTCGTCTATCCTTACAAGCACTATCGGCATCGCTCACCTTTTACGCAGCAGCGCCTTCACATCCACTATTATTTTTTCCCTTTTTTGTATTATCATTTCCGATATTTCAGCCGCGGTTTTTGAAGAATGCATCACAGCCTCTATTACGACCGGCAGGCTTAAACCCGCTATCAGCCCTACGTTTTCATCAGTTGCAAAAAGCGCCATAGCGCAGTTACACGGCGTACCGCCGAGCATGTCGGCTATTATCAGGGCCCTTCCGCCCATATTCTCAACAGCAACCTTTAAGGAATCCTTGAATTTTTCAGGATCTTCACCCCTGTTTATTGACAGGGCCGCAAGGTTCGGCCTGTTCCCTATCACCTGTTCTACCGTTCCCTTTACGCTCTGCGCGAGCGTAAAATGAGATATCAGAAGTATGCCCGTCATACTCACACCATTATCAGTTTAATTATCATTTTCGCCAGAAGTTCCGGCTCATGCCTTATATAGTCACCGTCCCTGAACAACTCTCCCTCCACCAGTTTCACGCCGAGACGATGTATTTCTTTCCTGTCAATTTCAACAGGATAAGCTCCCTCGCCCGCGTATTTTTTTATCAGCCGGGCATCAGGCAATTTGTTATTGGCTATTACCACGTCAATTATTCCGCTTCCGGCATGGTCAAAAATCGCTCTTATGTGGTCAGACACCTTAAAGCCGTCCGTCTCTCCAGGCTGTGTCATAATATTGCAGATGTAAATCTTAAGCGACTTCTTCGCCCTTAGGGCGTCACCTATCCCTGGCACAAGCAGATTTGGTATTATGCTCGTATAAAGGCTCCCGGGCCCCAGTACCACAACCTCCGCGCCTTTTATGGCCTCAACGGCCTTATAATAGGGTTCGCACTTTTGCGGAGTTATGTAAACTTTCTCAATCTTTCCGTTCGCCTTTGGAATTTTTGATTCGCCTTTTATAACCCTGCCGTCAGACAACTTTGCATTAAGCGTTACATTCTCAAGGGTCACCGGCAGCACATTGCCGGTTATTGCGAGCACCTTTGAAGACTCGTTTATCGCTTTAGGCATATCACCTACAACATGCGTCATGGCCGTTATGAAAAGGTTTCCAAAGCTGTGGCCTTCCAAGTCGCCTTTCCTGCCGAACCTGTACTGGAAAAGTTTCCCGAGCAACGTCTCCTCGTCAGCCATGGCTACTATGCAGTTCCTGATGTCACCGGGCGGCAGTATACTGTATTCCTTCCTGAGCCTTCCGGAAGATCCGCCGTCATCCGCCACCGTCACTACCGCGGAAATGTTGGATGTGTATTTCTTCATACCGCGCAGTACATTCGGCATTCCCGTACCCCCGCCAATTGCGGCAACCTTGGGGCCCCGCTTTAACTTTGCCCTGCTGTAAGCCGCATTTATAAAGTCAATCCCTGCGCCTGGTGCGTACACCGTAAGGACAGAATAATACGCGCGCCTCACCGCGAGTACAACTCCGCCCAGCCCCAGCATTATGAAAAGGTAATCCAACGCCTTTAACTTATGCAGCCTGAAAAAGAAATCGTCAAAGTTGACGCTTGTCTGGATTTTAACGTCCCTGAAAATCCAGCCGAAAAGCCCGGCAAATCCTGCCGAAAGCACCACTACACTCAGTATAAAAAGGAACATCCACCTTTTTATCCTCATTCCCGGGTACAGCCACTTATTTATCAGCGACATTTCTGGCCTTCTCCTCGCTCATGCATTCTATTATTTTCCTGTTGAGTTCCTTCGCCGGGTTATAACCGCCACTTTTCAGCCTTTGCGTCATTGCCGCGATTTCTATGATTACGCTAAGGTTCCTGCCCGGCTTTACCGGCAGGACTATCCTTGGCACTTTTACTCCAAGTATCTCTTCGTGCATCTCCTCAAGCCCCAGTCTCTCATAATCCTTGCCTTTTTCCCACTCCTCCAGCCTTATGACAAGTTCCAATGCCTGCTCGTCCCTTATAGAGCCAACGCCAAAAAGGTTCCTGACATCTATTATGCCCACCCCCCTGATCTCCATGTGATGCTGTACTATGCTGTTCCCCCTGCCGGAGAGCCTGCCGTCGGAAAGCAGCCGCACCTCTATCAGGTCGTCGGCCACGAGTCTGTGTCCGCGCTTTATCAATTCAAGCGAAATCTCGCTCTTGCCTATGCCGCTTTTGCCCATGGCAAGCACACCGACGCCGTAAACATCAATGAACGTGCCGTGAAGCGTGATTTTCGGCGCCAGCCTGTTTTCAAGGTAAATCATGGCCGCGCTTATGAACTTGGTCGTGAACATTGAAGTTGTAATCACAGGCACTTTCATTTTTTCCGCGATGGCGGAAAACCCGTACACAGGCTCAATACCCCTTGTTATCACAGCGCAGCAGATGTTCTTTCCGAATATTTCCGTCAGCACCCTGTTTGCTTTTTCCCTGCCGAGCTTTTTTATGTATGTAAATTCAGTCTTTCCGAAAACCTGGAGGCGTTCATAGGGGAAGTAGTCAAAAAAACCGGAAAGAGCCAGTCCCGGCCTGTTTATGTCAGAGATTATTATTTTTTTTTTGGAAAGATATTGGCCGCCGCACAGCACCTTGAGGCCGAACCTGTTCTTGTTGTCCTCAAAAAAATCCCTGACTGTTATGAAATTCATTTCAGGCCTGCCTCCCGGAGGTTTTAAAGGGAAAAGCTGTTTACTGCTTGGTCTTTTCCTCTTCCTCAATTATCCGGATAATCGCGTCCTTGTCGGCGGCCTCAAGCACCTTTTTCCTGTAATACTTGTTCTTAAGGAAATTTGAGACCCTGGCAAGAGCCTTGAGCATCAGGCCCGCCGCGCCTTCGGGAGCAAGAAGAAGGAAAAATATGTTGACTGTCTCTCCGTCAAGGGCCTCAAAATCAACACCCTGTTTTGACACGCCGAAAGCCGCGATAAGTTCCTTTACGCCCTTTGTCTTGCTGTGCGGTATGGCTATGCCCTGTCCCACACCTGTCGAGCCGAGCTCCTCCCTTTCAAGGAGGGATTCTATGGCCACCTTTTTGTCAAGCATGGCGTTCTTTTTTCCCAGTATGTCCACCATTTCCTCGATC
Organism: uncultured Spirochaetia bacterium; assembly: GCA_964398505.1. GTDB lineage: Bacteria > Oederibacteriota > PGYV01 > PGYV01 > CAYNMZ01 > CAYNMZ01. The sequence continues at coordinate 4,269 of CAYNMZ010000096.1, read as the reverse complement.
ACTTCTTTTTTGTTTTTGGCCTTTATTGACAGCTCAATGCTGTCCTTATCAAGAAAGTCAAGTATCCTCATTTATTATCCACCTCGCCTAGTATTTGGAAATTGTCATGCCGTACTTTCCGTCCTTGCGCTTCCTTATCAGGCACACCTTGTTAAAGTCAATGTTGTAAAATATCATCGTTTTTTCCTGCGAAAGCTCGGCCTCTTCCATTGCCTCCTCGGTATTCATGGGCTTTAGGGCCTGCAGGTCTTCCTCCACCACTTCATTGTATTTCTCGCCTTTCATTGAGCTCATTGAGCTTATATTTGCGAGGAGATTGTATTTCCTGTTCTTGGCCTTCTCGCCCCTTACAAGCCTGTCCTTGTGCTTCTTTATCTGCGCAATCAGCTTTGTCTCAAGCATGTCTATTGAAGAATACATGTCCTTTGTCTCAACCTTGGCCGTAAATTCGTGTTTTTTGGAGTGAAGGTTCGCTTCGGCAATGTGCCTGTATTTCTGCACCTCTATTATTACATGCAATTCCCCTGATTCCCGGAAGTCAAAATAGCTGTCTATCTTGTCAAACTTCTTTTGCGCGTATGTTTTTATGGCTTTTGTCAGAGATACATGCCTTCCTGTGATGGAAAACTTCACTCAAGTGCCTCCTGGTGAAAATTTTTATTCCGCCAAGCAAAACCAATCCCGTAAAACCCTTTGGTAAAAGGATTTTTAAAGGCAACTTTAAACCGCATTAAGTAAATTACCATATAAAATACCTGTTGTCAATTGTGAAGTATTGAAGTATTTAAAGCTATTTTTTTCTTACATTTACCGGCAATATTCCGATGGCTTCCCTGTATTTTGTCACCGTCCGCCTTGATATATTAATTCCCTTTTCATTAAGTAATTTTGCTATTTCAGTATCCGAAAGTGGAGCTGTCTTCTCTTCATCTTCTACAATGGCCCTTATCTTATCTTTTATTGCCGCGCTGGAAATGCTTCCTTCTGCCGAATCAAGTCGTGACGTAAAAAACGACTTTAACGGAATAACTCCGTGGGGCATTTGTATAAATTTCCTTGATACGATCCTTGAGACAGTTGACTCGTGGACGTTTGCCGCTTCAGCTATTTCCTTCAATGTAAGCGGTTTAAGGCCTGATTCCTCGTTTTTAAGGAAATTTTCCTGAACGCTGATTATTTTCTCAACAACGGCCTTTATGGTCTTATTGCGGTCCTGCAGCGCGGTCATCAGCGACCTTAACCTGTTTTCATAGGATTTTATAAATTCCCTGGATTCCTTGTTTTCCTTGTACTGTTTTATTAATTCAGGGTTTATCTTTATTTCGGGGAATTCGCCGGCCACGCTTACCCTGAATTTTCCCGTATCAGGGTCCTCTTCCACGAAAATATCCGGGGTCACATACAAGCTGTTGTCCGCGCTCCCGCCGCCCTGCCTGTTAAGGGCTTCCTGCTCGCCGCCAAAGCTTTTCCCCGGGAACGGGGAGAGCTTCTTTATCTCCTGCTCCGCATTCACTATATCCTCTTCCTTGACCTTGAATATAGAAGCAAGCTTCCTGTAATTCTGGCGCGAAAGCGTGTCAAATTCTTTTTCCACGATCATGTACGCCAGCGAATCCTTCATGTTCTTCTGGCGCAGCTGCAGCAGCAGGCTTTCCTGCGCGCTCCGTGCGCCTATGCCTGCGGGTTCAAACCCGTAATTGTGCAGTATTTCAAGCCCTTTCTCAAGGTCAGCTACGCTTATACCTGTATATTTTGAAATGTCTTCAAGAGGTTCTGAAAGGAGGCCGTTATCGTCTATAAATGAAATCAGCGCGTAAACCCGCGCGTAATTTTCGTCATCAATTTTCCGTTCATTGAGCTGCTTTATAAGGTAGGACTGCAGCCTTAAGTCGTCCGAGCTTATTGAATTGTAATTCCTGTCATTTATTTTCCCGATTTCAGGATTGTATTCGGCATCATATTGACGCGCCCCCGGATCAGCGATTTCACGCTCAAACATGTTTTCATAGTCTTCCTCATTTACCGTGTCAAGATGCGCCTGCTCCGCATTTATCCTTATATCCTCCGTCTCTTCCTTTTCCGGCGCAGCTTCCTTTTCATCCTTTGTGCCGTCATCCGGCGTTACTATGTCCTCTATGAGCGGATTTTCCGACATTTCCCTGTTGAGAATTTCGCCGAGTTCAAGATGGGTGGCCTGCAGGACATCTATCCTTAAAAGCATTTCGGGAGTCAAGCGGAGGCCGAGCTCCTGTCTTAATCCCTGGCTGATATTTAAACTATTAGACGGGTTCATCAATTTCACCGGCCTGTTCTTGCCCCTTCATCGGAGCTTGATATAGGCGCTCGTTATGCCTTTTGTAAACGCTCAATAAAAATACTGGCGGAAATAAACTTGTTCTATTGCTATTATTTCATTTTCAGCGCGAAAGAAGACGCTATTAACAATTTCGCCGCGTCAGCAGCTAAGAAAGGCGCTATGCCTGTCAGAAAAGCGTTCGCCACGCTCATTTTATAGGCAAGCATAAGATGGCCTGCGCCCATAATGTAAATTATCGTTATGCCTGCCGCGAATACAGCCGCCATTCCCGCGAAACCAGGCCTTATCTTTTCCTTTATAAGGCACATAACAACGCCCGCGAAAATAAAACCCGCAAGATATCCGGCTGTCGGGCCGACAAGCGCCAGCATTCCCGTGACTCCCGCGGCAAAAACAGGCGCGCCGACCAGGCCGACAATCACATATATCAGCTGGCTCATGCCAAGTTCTTTCGGTTTCAGGTAATATACGGCCATAAAGAGGACGAAAGTCTGCAATGTCACAGGAACCGGCGTCATGGGCAGAGGTATCCTTATCATCGCGCCAGCGAAAGTAAGGAAAGCGAACAGGACTGTCATGATAAGGCTCCTTGCGGAACCCGTAATGCTTATTTCCCTTGTCAAGACCGCGCTAAGGCTTTTCATATGTCACCTCTTAAATTTTTTGTCAATGAATTCTATATCAACAATGTTCCGATGTCAAGCGGAAGATAAACAGCGGAAGATAAAACAGCGATAAAACAGCGCAAGATGAAACCGTGATAAACCGTGAACAGGCCCGGCGGCGCGCCTTTATTCTTTCAGAGCGGCTTTTTCCGTTTTCCTTATCACATAGCCGGTGCCCTTGTCCTTGAACTCGGCTATGATTATGTAAATACCCCTTGAGGCGCGGTTTCCGGAAGATGTTTCCCTGTTCCACGAGACGCTGAAACCCGACAAAGTCAAAGCCGGATAAAAAGACCTTACAAGCTCGCCCTTAATATTGAATATCTTTATTCTGACCCATTCGGCATTCGCCGCAAGGCCAGCAATTACAAAACCTGACGCTGTTTCCCTGGCCTCAAGTGAAGCCGACACCGTATTTGCGGCTATTACATCGACATTGACATTTATAAAGTACTCGTTGCCGTCCTTGTCAGTTGTCCTTGCCTGTATAATATACGCGCCTGAAAAGACCGCGAAACCGAACATGTTTTTCCCGTCCCACTCAGCCAATAAGTCACCTAGACTGTTCCTGATCTCAAGCCTGCTCGCGCCGTCAATCCTGAACGGATTCGCGCTCAATGACAGGCTGTGAACAACCTCCCTGCTCCTTGCCTCGCCCAACCAGGCCATAAGCTCGCCCTTGTCATTGTAGATGCCTATCCTTACGGTATTTTCACCCTGCGGAGTCGGCGTCACTGTCCGGGTATTAGTGGCCGTGATAAACGGCGTGTCCGTCGCGGTCGGGGTAGCGGTGAATGTCGGGCTCGCGGTATACGACGGTGTATCCGTGGCCGTATCATACGGTGTTTCAGTAACCGTAGGCGTGCCCGTGGCCGTGAATGTCGGCGTTTCAGTATAAGTCGGCGTGCGCGTAGGCGTAACAGTATCAGTCACTGTATCCGTTACTGTTTCTGTTGCCGTCGGCGTCACCGTATCCGTAGCAGGCTGCGTTACCGTGAATGTGGGCGTTGCCGTAAGTGTAGCTGTCTCAGCCACTGTATGAGTCACTGTGTATAACGGTGTTACCGTTTCCATCGCAGTTGAGGTAACTGTTACGGTTACTGTCTCTGTCGGGGTAATGGTTTCTGCACTCGTAGGTGTTACGGTTTCCGCAACTGTCGGAGTCATGGTCTCCGTTATTGTCGGCGTTACTGTTTCGGTCACTGTCGTCGTCGCGGTCTCTGTCACTGTCTGTGTTATGGTTTCTGTCACTGTATATGTGGCCGTATAAGTCGGTGTTATTGTTTC
>CAYNMZ010000095.1:0-8147 GCA_964398505.1 uncultured Spirochaetia bacterium | reverse complement strand
GTCCTTCAGGGAGAGGTAAAGGACGTCCTGCTCCTTGACGTTACGCCCTTGTCGCTCGGAATTGAGACGCTTGGGGGCGTGTTCACAAGGCTCATAGAGAGGAACACCACCATACCCACGAAAAAATCCGAGATTTTTTCAACAGCTTCGGACAACCAGCCCAGCGTTGAGATACACGTGCTTCAGGGCGAGCGTGACATCGCTTCCGCTAACAAGACCATAGGCAGGTTCCATCTTGACGGTATACCGCCCGCGCCGCGCGGAGTGCCTCAGATAGAGGTGACTTTTGACATTGACGCTAACGGCATTCTTCATGTGACCGCGAAGGATATGGCCACGGGCAAGCAGCAGAAAATCACAATTACAGCTTCTTCTGGGCTTACAGAAGAGGAAATAAAGAGAAGCATAAAAGACGCTGAGGCTCACGCCGAGGAGGACAGGAAGAAACGCGAGGAAGTTGATGTGAAGAACCAGGCCGACTCCATGGTGTATAACGCGGAAAAGACGCTGAAAGAAGTGGGCGACAAGGTGTCTGAGGCTGAGAAAAAGGAGCTGCAGGAAAAGGCGGACAAGCTAAAGGAACTGATAAAGAACAACGCGGGGACTGAGGCGTTGAAAAAGGGCATTGAGGAGCTGACTCAGAAATGGCACGCTGTGGCTACGAAAATGTATCAGCATCAGGGTCCGGGAGCCGGTCAGCCGGGCGCGGGCGCGGGAGCGGCAGGGGCGGCAGGGTCCGGACAGCAGGAAAGCAAAAAAGAGGAAGGAGACGTGGTGGACGCTGAATACGAGGTTGTGGACGACAAGAAGAAAAAGAAATAATCAGGCGGCAAAACAGAAGTTAAATTCCAATAAAAAAGAAGGAGGAACAGAAATGAAGTTAAGGCCGTTAGGAGACCATGTAATCGTAAAACCGATGGAGGAAGAGGAAGTGAAAAAGGGCGGTATCATAATACCCGATACCGCGAAGGAAAAACCGTCACGCGGCGAGGTGATAGCCGTGGGCCCGGGAAAGATAATGGAAGACGGCAAGAAAAAACCCATGGAATTAAAAGTCGGGGACAAGATAATTTACCAGAAATACGGGGGCAGCGAGATAAAGATAAACGACGTTGAGCATCTCATAATGACCGAGGACGACGTGCTGGCAGTGATCGAATAGAGTGACGGATGACAAAAGAAGGAAAAAATAAAAAACAAAAAATCAGGAGGTTTTGATATGGCAAAGCAGTTGATATTCGGGGAAGACGCCAGGAAGGCGGTCCAGAAGGGGCTTGACAAGCTGGCGAATGCGGTGAAAGTGACTCTGGGGCCGCGCGGAAGGAATGTGGTGCTTGATAAAAAATACGGCTCGCCTACCATAATTAACGACGGCGTGACTATAGCAAAGGAAATAGAACTTGAGGACCCATATGAGAACATGGGCGCCCAGTTGATAAAGGAGGTCGCGTCAAAGACATCGGACGTTGCTGGCGACGGGACCACTACAGCCACGGTGCTGGCGCAGGCCATATACAATGAAGGCATGAAGAACATAACGGCAGGCACGAACCCGATGCCGGTCAAGAGGGGCATTGAGAAGGCGACAGCCGCGATAGTAGAGGAACTGAAGAAAATGTCAAAAAAGACCGAGACCAACAAGGAAGTGGAGCAGGTCGCCACAATTTCCGCCAACAACGACAAGGAAATAGGCGAGAAGATAGCCAAGGCAATGGACAAGGTCGGCAAGGACGGCGTAATCACGGTCGAGGAGGCAAAAGGCATAGAGACGACCGTGGAATTCACGGAAGGCATGAAGTTTGACCAGGGCTACATATCCCCTTACTTTGTGAACAATGCTGACAAGATGACTACGGAACTGGAGAACCCGTATATACTGATTCACGACAAGAAAATTTCAAACATGAAGGACCTGCTTCCCATACTGCAGTCAGTAGTCCAGGAAGGCAGGCCGCTTGTGATAATTTCCGAGGAAGTGGAAGGCGAGGCGCTGGCCACCCTGGTTGTAAACAACCTGAAAGGCACTATCAAGTGCGTGGCTGTGAAAGCCCCGGGCTTCGGCGACAGGAGAAAGGCCATGCTTGAGGACATAGCTGTGCTGACTGGCGGCGTGGTTGTGAGCGAGGACGCGGGCATGAAGCTTGAAAAGACCGTAATCAAGGACCTGGGCCAGGCTAAAAAAGTGATAGTTGACAAGGAAAACACCACCATAGTTGAGGGCGCGGGCGCGAAAAAGGACATAGAAGCCAGGGCCAAGCAGATAAAGAAACAGATCGAGGAAACAACCTCGGACTATGACAGGGAAAAACTCCAGGAGAGGCTGGCAAAAATTTCCGGCGGCGTGGCTGTGATAAACGTTGGCGCGGCGACCGAGACTGAAATGAAGGAGAAAAAGGCAAGGGTTGAGGACGCGCTACACGCTACACGCGCGGCTGTGGAGGAGGGAATAGTGCCTGGCGGCGGGGTGGCGCTTTTAAGGGCTATAGCGGCGCTTGACAAGATTAAGACCGACGACGACGACGAGGAAGCTATAGGCGTAAAGATAATAAAGAAGGCGCTTGAATTCCCGATAAGGCAGATAGCTTTCAACGCGGGCGTTGACGGCTCAATCGTGATAGACAAGGTTTTGAAGGAAAAATCCGCAAGCATGGGTTTTGACGCCAATGACGGACAGATAAAGGATATGGTCGCGGCCGGAATAATCGACCCGACGAAAGTCACAAGGTCAGCCCTGCAGAACGCGGCTTCCATAGCGGCCTTGCTTCTTACCACGGAAACCCTTGTCGCGGACATACCGGAAAAAGAGCACAAGCATATGCCCGGCGGCGACATGGGCGGCGGAATGGGAATGATGTAAGATAAAGGAAATTCAATTAAGCAAAAAAGAGGATTAAAAGGGCGGGGGCAAAACAGCCCCCGCCCTTAAAAACAGTATATATTTTATATTTGATATTTTATGGCTTTAATACGATGTAAAAATTTAGATAAAAGCGCATCTTGGAATTTAAGGAATCATAATGACAAGACAGATATAAAATATACACTGGAAGTGGCATATGCCTATAAAAGATTATTATAAGATACTTGGTGTAAGCGAGGGTGCCCAGGAGGCTGAGATTAAAAAAGCGTTCAGGGACCTGGCTAAAAAATACCATCCTGACGCAAACCCGGGAAACAAACAGGCTGAGGAAAAATTCAAGGAAATAAGTGAAGCGTATGACGTGCTTTCTGACAAGGAAAAAAGGGCAAAGTATGAGCAGCTCAGGAATATGTCGGCCTCAGGCTTTGATTTTAGCTCCGCGGGAGGACCAAAGGGGTATTCCGGCCAGGGAAATTTTGACTTCTCCGAAATCTTCGGAAATATTTTTTCGGGAAGTCAGAAAACCGGTTCCTCGGGTTTTGAGGACATCTTTGACATGTTCTTTTCAAACAGTAAGTCCAGGGGCTTTAAGACATCCTATGACGAATCCGAATATGCCGACAGGGGGTCTGATATAACAGTAAGGATTGAAGTCCCGATGTCAACGGCGCTTTCCGGCGGCGAGACAATAATAAAGGTCCCGAGGAAAAAGGACTGCCCGCGCTGCGGCGCCACGGGCGTGGAACCCGGAGCCAAGATAAACGCCTGCCCAATGTGCGGTGGAAGGGGCTCGATGGATTTTTCCCAGGGCGGTTTTGTGATAAGCAAACCCTGCCCGAGGTGCGGGGGAAAGGGCAGGGAACCTTCGCGGCGATGCTCGGAATGCGGGGGCGAAGGAACTGTGAGTGAGACAAAGCAGGTCAGGGTTGCGATACCCGCGGGTGTGGCTGACGGCGACAAGATAAGGATAAAAGGCCAGGGCAATATGAGCTCCTCAAACAGGGAGCGCGGCGACCTTTATGTGATATTCAGGGTAAAGGACAGCGGCGAGTATGAGAGAAAGGGCGATGACCTTTATTACAAGGCAAGGATAAACACGGCACAGGCGGCGCTCGGCACAAAGATAACTGTGCCGACAATTGAGGGCGCCATGTCTGTGAAAATACCGGCTGGCGCGCAGAACGGGATGAGGCTGAAAATATCGGGAAAGGGCGCGAGGAACATAAAGACCGGCAGGACAGGAAATTTTTACGTGGAAATTGAAATAGAACCCTTAAAGGCGGAGACTGAAGAGGAACGCGCTCTTATAGAAAAACTGGCCAAGCTGAAAAAGTGGGAAGTTTAAAAAAGCCTTTAAAATCAGGAACAAAAAAGCGCGGCCATGCGTCAAAAATAGGATTATAAGGGCCAAAATAAGGCTTATGCGCCTTAATTTAAGGAGGTCTTGATGATTGAACTGAAAAATGTCACGAAGAAATTCGGGGCAGTTAATGTGGTTGACGGTATTTCGTTTGAGGTAAAAAAGGGCGAGATAGTAGGTTTCCTGGGGCCGAACGGCGCGGGCAAGACCACGACAATGAGGATGATTACCGGATTTTTTACGCCGTCTTCGGGCAGCGTAAAAGTGGCCGGATTTGACACAGCGGAAAAACCCCTGGAGTCAAAGGCGAGGATAGGCTATATGCCTGAAAATGTGCCTTTGTACAAGGAAATGGACGTGTATTCATACCTTAAGTTCATTGCCGGAATAAAAGGCATAGAAAAGGACAAGGCTGAGGGCAGGATAGCCAAGTCCATGGAAGAGGCGGGAATCACAGGGGTGAAGGACAGGATAATAGGAAAACTCTCAAAAGGCTACAGGCAGAGGGTGGGGATAGCTCAGGCCATAATAAATGACCCGGAAGTGCTCATCCTTGACGAGCCGACTGTGGGCCTTGACCCGAAGCAGATAAGGGAAATCAGGGACTTAATCAAGAGCATGAAGGGCGAGCGGACCATAATACTTTCAACTCACATACTTCCGGAAGTTTCAATGACCTGCGACAAGGTCATAGTCATAAACAAGGGGAAAATAATAGCCGAAGGCGATGTTGAGTCGCTTACAAAGGGAAACGCGGCAGGCGCCAGGGTTTACGTGGAAGTTGACGCGCCAAAGGCGGCTTTTATGGCCGAGATGAGAAAGATAAAAACAGTGGCTGACATAAGCGAGGTTGAAAAGCCCGAGGGCGGGTTCCCCGCGTTTAACATAGATATGGAAGAGGGAAAGAACGCGGCAAGGGACATTGTGTCAAGGATATCAAAGAACGACTGGGAACTCATAGAGTTCAGGAAGCCGCAGGCGACGCTTGAAGAGGTCTTCCTGAAGCTTGTGACAAAGGAGGAGGCGTGATATGGGAGGAAAATTACGGGCGCTTTACGGCAAGGAACTGAAAATATTTTTTTCCATGCCTGTGGCGTATGTTGTAATGGCGGTTTTCATGATACTGTCCGGGTACTTTTTCGCGAACATAGCAAACTATTATTCAATGATAAGCCTTAGGAGTATGGGGCAGTACCAGAGGATGCAGATGGACTTGAGCATGGTTGAGGGAATATTCAGGCCGTATTTTCATAACGTCGTGGTCGTGCTGATACTCATGATACCGCTTATAACCATGAGGCTTTTTGCCGAGGAAAAACGTGAAGGCACCACGGAACTGCTGTTTACATATCCGGTCAGTGATACGGTCATAGTGGCGGCGAAATTTCTGGCCGCGATGACTGTGTACGCGTCAATGCTTATCGGCACGCTTTCTTGTTTTATCATGTTGCGTGCCATATCGGCCTATGAGCTTGCGCCGGCCATTTCCGGCCTGCTGGGGCTCCTGCTTGTAGGCGCGGCTTTCACTGCCCTGGGGCTTTTCATATCAACGCTTACCGAGAGCCAGATAGTGGCTGCGGTAATTTCGTTCGGAGTTCTGCTGCTTTTCCTTGTACTGCCGTGGATAGCTCAGGCGGCAGGCCCGGGACTCGGCAGGATTATACAGGAGCTTTCAATAATAGAGCACTTTGACGGGTTCGCCAAAGGGCTTATAGATACGGGCGACATTGTATACCTGATAAATTTTACCGTATTGTTTTTGTTTCTGACCTTGCGCATACTTGAATCCAAGCAGTGGAGGGGATAAAAATGGAAAGAAACCGTTTATTTGCTCTTGTTTTCATAGCTGGCATAATATTGATTGTTGCCGGAAGCGCGACGGCGCTCGTGGCCGGCGAGTTCAACCTGTTCTCTATAATAACGCTTTGCGCAGGAGCGGCTGCCGCGGCTGCGTACGCTGTAGTGAAAAGAAAGGAAGTTGCCGCTGCCTTTACAAGCAGAGGCGCAAGGTACGGTGTTAACGCCACGGTTTATACTCTCCTTGTAATAGCAATAATTGTTGTAATACAGGCTATTTTTACAGTAAACACGGCGCAAATAGATCTTACCAAAAATAAGAAGCATACTCTCGCTGACCAGACGCAAAATACGTTAAAAAACTTAAAGACAGAGATAGAGGCGTATTATTTTTACTCAGTGACAGCAAGAAATACGGCTGTTGAGGACTTGCTGAAGCGCTACAGCGTCATATCGCCAAAGTTCAAGACCGAGTCCATAGACGCTGACAAAAACCCGGCTTTCGCGAGGCGTTTTTCGGTTGACCGTTACGGGATAGTGGTGTTTTCCAGGAAGGACAACGGTTCTTTTGAGAAGGTTGACCAGCTGAACGAGGAAGGGCTCACCAACGCGCTTATCAGGCTCGCCAAGGGCGAAAAGAAGAAGATATATTTCACCAAGGGCCACGCGGAACCCGAACTTGACTCGCCGCAGAACGACAAGGCCGGGTACAGCGGCCTTAAGGCCGAACTTGGCGCATATAATTATACGGTTGAGCAGATAGAACTTTTTTCAGTGTCAGCGGTACCGGCTGACTGCAGCATACTTGTTATAGCCGGGCCAAAAACGGATATATTTGACAGGGAAGCCAAGGTTATAAAGGACTACCTGAGAAAAGGCGGCAAGTTGCTTGTGTTCCACTCGGCTTTTAGCAATACTCCGGTATTGAACTCCATGCTCAAAGAATACGGTATCACGGCCAGGCAGGATGTGATTATTGACAAGCTGGGCAGGATGTTCGGCGGCGATGTTTTAATGCCGATAATCGCCAGTTATGACCAGCATGAGATAACAAAGACGTTCAGGGTAGCCACATTTTTTCCCGTATCAAGAAGCCTTGACATGAAAACGGACATTACGGGAATAAAGGCCCAGGCGCTAGCCAGGACAAACCAGGCCGCTTATGGAGAAACCGACCTTGAAGGCATAAAAAAGGGAGTGTCATCTTTTGACGCCAAAGCCGACCATGCCGGGCCGCTTTTGGTGGCGGCTGTTGTGACGGCTGACAACTCGCAGTTTAAGCCTGACGCGGATTCCAATACTGTCGCCACAACATCAAAAATGGTGATATTCGGAAGCTCGGAAATGGCGAATAACTCTTACCTGAATGCCTCAGGAAACAAGGATTTTGTAATGAACTCCTTTGCTTTCCTGTCAGGCGACGAGGACACGATATCAATACGGCCGAGGGACAATTCGTTTGAGCCGCTTTTTCTTTCAAAAATACAGGGCAGGCTGCTGTTCATTATCCCGGTTGTGTTCCTGCCCCTTCTTGTCATAGCCGTTGGGGTCCTTGTTTTTGTCCGGAGGAAAATGTCATGAAAACGAAGCAGATAATAATTTCACTTGCGGTCCTTGCCCTTCTTTCGGCTTACTTTTATTTTTTCGGCGTAAAAAAGAAAGCTGACGAGCAAAAGATGAAAGATGAGTCTGTAACAATTTTTCCCGGAGTGAACAAGGATGATATCACGGAAGTGACCCTGAAAATGGAAGACAAGACGGTAATAAGCGCGAAAAAAACAGGGAATGAATGGGAAATGACTTCGCCAAAGAAAGTGCCTGCGAACAAGCATATTTTTGATTCCATAGTGAACAGGCACCTTGTTTCAAAGGCGGACAGGCGAATAGAGAACGCCAATCTCGCGGATTACGGCCTGGACAATACGAATTTATACGCGGAATACGGCGACAAGAACGGGAAAAAATACAGGCTTTATATGGCGGGCTACAACCCTACAGGAGGCTGGGCATACGCGTACAAGGAGGGTGACAACTCTAACGTATATCTTGTTTCAAAGGACATGAGGGACGACCTCTCCAAGGATCTGAATTATTTCAGGTACGGCGGCCTGCTTATCGTGGATGAGAATG
>CAYNMZ010000094.1:0-8232 GCA_964398505.1 uncultured Spirochaetia bacterium | reverse complement strand
TCAAGCATCCTTATCGGATAGCCGTAATTCTTGACATCCCTTCCGTTCGGCGACGTCGTCGTCACTTGTTCTATCAGTGTTGTGGGCGCGAGCTGGCCGCCGGTCATTCCGTAATTCGTGTTATTTATGAATATCATGGTTATGTTCTCGCCCCTGTTGGCCGTATGTATGGTCTCGGCCATGCCTATGGAAGCGAGGTCGCCGTCGCCCTGGTAGGAAAACACGAATTTATCCGGATGCACGCGCTTTATTGCAGTTGCCACCACAGAGGCCCTGCCGTGGGCCGCTTCCGTGACGTCAAAATCCCAGAAATCGTAGGCAAATACCGCGCAACCCACTGGCGCCGCGGCAATCGTCTTTTCCCTGAGTTTCAGCTCGTCCACAAGCTCGGCTATTATCCTGTGCACAGTGGAGTGCCCGCAGCCCGGGCAGTATGAGAACGGCACATCCGTCAGCGACTGCGGCTTTTTGTACGCGACCCGTTCCTTTATCATATTTTGCTCCTTATGAACGCCAGAAGTTCCTCTGATGTCGGAACCCCGCCTCCCGGCCTTCCGTAAAACTCTACATTTTTCGATCCCTCAAGGCCGAGCTTCACATCCTCAACCATCTGGCCCAGGTTCATCTCAAACACAAATACTTTTTTGACCCTTTCAGCGGCTTTTTTAAGGGCCTCATAGGGATAAGGCCACAGCGTGACCGGCCTGAACAGGCCGAGCTTTAATTCCTTTGCCATTTCCATAGTGCCCCGCGCGATCCTCGCCACAGTGCCGAAAGCCGCGATAAGGTAATCGGCCGTGTCGCAGTTCACGGTTTCCCACCGTTTTTCCGCTGCTGTTATCGCGTCGTATTTTTCCTTAAGGTGCATGTTGTGCTTTTCAAGCATCCCCGGTTTCATGAGCAGCGAAACTATGCGCCTGCCATGCCTTCCCTTCGCGCCTGTCAATGCCCAGTCCTTTTCAGCGCCAAGGTAAAGCGGCTTCCTCTCCCGTTTTATTTCCGCGCTCTCCATCAGCTGGCCAAGCAGCCCGTCCGCGAGAACCATGACCGGGTTCCTGTATTTGTCGGCGTAATCAAACGCCTCAAAAGTAAAATCATACATTTCCTGAAGGTTTGACGGCGCGAGCGTTATCAACCTATAGTCGCCGTGCCCGGGCTTTACTGACTGGAAATAGTCGGACTGTGAAGGCGCGATGTTGCCAAGGCCCGGGCCCCCGCGCATCACGTTCACTATTACCGCAGGGAGCTCGCAGCCTGCCATGTACGATATGCCTTCCTGCATGAGGGATATTCCCGGGGACGAGGATGTCGTCATCGCCCGCGCGCCCGCTGCCGCGGCTCCGAAAACCATGTTTATTGATATGAGTTCGCTCTCGCCCTGTATGAAAGTGCCGCCCGCTTCCTTCATCCTATATGACATTATTTCTGGTATCTCGTTCTGCGGGGTTATAGGGTATCCCGCATAAAACCTGCATCCCGCGTCAATCGCGGCCTCCACAACAGCCTCATTTCCCTTCATTAACACCTTTTCAACGCTTCGCGTCATTTCTTCACCCCGTCCTCAAATATCTCAATAACTTCTATAGCCGCGTCCGGGCATACTATGGCGCAGAGGGTGCAGGCATTGCAACCGCCTGCGTTCCTGAATTCTACAATATTATAGCCAGTTTTGTTTATTTTCTTGCCCAATTTAATCTCCTCCTTCGGGCATTCCTCCACGCATATGAGGCATCCCTTGCACCTGTCAGCGTCTATTATAATCCTTCCTTTTTTCATGTTTTCTCCTGTAAAGTTTCGCCCAGCAATACGGCATAAAATGAAAACACTTATAACGTCAATTTGCCGAAAAATATATAATTTATAAAGCTTTTATATGATTATATTATATGAGGGCGGTTTTTACAACCTGTTTTTGGGTAAACAGCATTTGACATTGTTTTTTGCGTTGTTTTTAAGGGTTTTCCCGCAATACAGCTTATAATCAAAGCTGCAACAACATTTCAGGAAGCAATTACGCGCATTTGCCCAGCCCTTTTCCGCCGGCCCGCAGAAACTTCCCCAATACCATCATCCTCCCCTTGTCCCAGGCTGCAAAAGCGCGCTTACGCGCGTACATAATTTCACCCGTTAATTCCCAGCTTTGCGCCTGCGCCGAGAAAAGCGTCCGCTCTTTGTAGGATTCAGGAAAAAACCATGACCCTGTTCCTTCCCTCCTGCTTTGCCATATACAGCGCTTCGTCGGCGTTCTTTATTATCGCCCTGGGTATTTTTGCCCTGTCAGTGCCAGCGAGCCCTATTGATACAGTAATCTTCCTCTTTTCCTTCTCGTCCCCGCCGCGCAGGTTTTCCTCCGAATACGCCCTTATCTCCTCGGCAATCCTTTCAGCCTCGCGAAGGCTCCTGTTTTCCATGACGAGCACGAACTCCTCGCCTCCGTACCTTGCGGGAAAAGTGCCCGCGTGCCTGGCTGAGATTTCCTTTAAAGCCGCGGCGAACCTCTTTAGTACCCTGTCGCCTTCCTGATGTCCGAAATCATCGTTGAACTTCTTGAAATGGTCTATGTCCATCAACGCGAGGTAAGTCCCCTTTTCCGAGTCCCTGCCCGCGGCCATGGCAGCCTCAAGCTTTTCCTGGAAAGTCATGTGGTTGAAAAGCCCGGTAAGCCCGTCTTCCGTGGCCTGGCGCTTTATCCTCTCGTACAGCCTTAAGTTCTCAAGCAGGCCCGTTATCCTTGCCAAAAGCATGTCCATTGTCTTTACCTCAAACTCGCTGAAAGCATACCCCTTTTCCTTGTCCAGCTTAATAAACCCCAGTATTTCGCCCTTGCTTTTCAGCGCGCTCACGAAGAAATTGTCAACGTTCATCCGCTTAAACCCTATGCGCAGGTTCTTTTCAGAGGCCTTTTCAACAATCAGGTGAGAGCCCGAGGCGTGTATGTACTTTAAAACCTCGTCATCAGCGGGCGCGAACCTTGCGCCTTCCGTGCCCGAGGGGTAATTGTGTGTTTCAGTGACCGTATAAACCCGCTCCTCCGGCGAATATTCGGCAAGATAGCCGCTGTATATGTCAAAAGCCGAGGCTTCGGTAAAGAACGCCTTCATCATTTCCTTCTTGCCGTCAAGCAGGTTCAGCCTGCCGTAAATGTCATACAGCATGCTTACGCGGCGTTCCCTGCTTATAACGCTGGAATTTATCTCAAAAAGCTGCATCACGCCTAAAAGAGCGCCAGCTAGAAGCTGCATCTTCTGCCTTAGTTTTTCTTTTTCCCCAGGTAATACTGAAAAATCAGCCGAGACAGCACCTATCATCCTGTTGCCTGAAAACACCGGCATTATAGCCGCTTCTTTGCGCTCCTGCCTGTCAAGATAATACGGCAGTCGCGCCTGTGACGTATCCATGGAAAAGAACTCCTTTTTTGCCAGCGCGGCGCCAAGCAGTCCTTCCTTGATTTTCAGGACATAGGACCTGTCCACGCGGCCGGGGCCCGATGAAGAAATTGTCATTATTGAGTATTCGCCCTCCCTTGCCTGCTCCCTTGAAAAGAAAATGAGAGTGTCTGCCGCAATGAGCTGCCTGAATGCTTCCATAGTGGTCTCAAGCAGTGACACTGCGGCCTGCCTGAAATTCCTGCTGTCATTTGCAGGCGTTGTTTCCTGCCCGCGGCGTTCAACCCTTTCTGAAGGTTTTTTAAGCGAAAGAAAATAACCCAGTCCGAGACAGGCCGCACAAATAATGAACAGGAACAACTCCCGTTGTGTAGCTTCGGAGAGATGCCTTACCGGCGATAAAAAAAGCGCGACCAGCAAGACAGCCGGCATCAGGTAACGCCCGTAAGCGGCAATTGACGCCGTCACTGCCAATCCCAGCCAGAAAATCGGCGATTCAAACCCGCCTGAAGCCGAGGATATAAGGAGGCAGGCCGTAAAAACAAGGTAATGGAGCCTGACTGCGGTTCTTTCGCCTGTTCTGTCAGCGTATTTTCTTATGAAAAACAAGGCTATAAAAACAGCAGCGTATAAAAGCAGGGTTAACGGGAAAGGCGGTTCAAAAGAAGGCATGATTCCGACCAGGGACGCGGCGCACACAAGAAAAAATAAAACAGGGAGAAAATATTTCATTTTCTCCCTTATTCTGACGCTGCGCCTGTCAGCGGCGAATTTACGTACTGTATTATGCCGCATTCCGGGATAGCGGCCTTACTTGAATTTTTTTATTGCTTCGTCCATGCTCTTGTAATACTCCAGTATGTTCGTGAAGTCAAGCAGCTCAAATATTTCCATGACCTCGGGCTTCATATTGACAAGCTTCAGGTCGCCCTTGTTTTTCCTTATGTTCTTTATTTCGCTGATAAAGATACCCCAACCCGCGCTTGAGATATAGTCAACCTCGCCAAGGTCCATTATTATCTTAAAGGAACCTGCCTTTATAAGCTCGCCCAGCGCGTTTTCAAGCATGGCCGAAGTTGTAGTATCTATGTACCCCTTGCATTGTATAACCTTAATGTCACCCTTTGCGACAACATTTACGACAAGACCTTCCATCCTTCACCTCCGCGAGATGGTCACTTTTTCCATTTTACGTTTAAATATCCCCTGCATTCCAAAAAACCTTTTTTCCACCACTTAATTATATCATTTTTTATTGAAGGATAAAACAGTAATTTTGAGAATTCCTTCATATTTACATACGCGGCGGACTTGAGCGGGCCTTCCGGATTGACCGTAAGTCCGTTTTTATCTCGTACAAAAACCCTAAAATAAAGGTTTAATATGTGACGTTTTTTCCCCGGATAAACCGTGTCATTTACAAATATAAGCTTGCCCACCGTCGCTTTTTTTATTGACAATTCCTCAGACAGTTCCCGGCGTATCGCCTCAGACAGGCTTTCTCCGTATTCTACACCGCCGCCCGGAAAAAGCCAGTAAGATCGGCCGTTTTTGACATGGTTTACAAGAAGCATCTCGTTTTTTTTGTTGAGTATTACCGCCGCGACCCTTACCCTTATATGTTTTGCCGCCATTATCCGCCCCTAAAACAATTTTTCCTGGCTGCCATTTTTCACCTTTATGCCGAAATAACCATAGGCCTTTTCCGTAACTTTCCTGCCCGAAGGGGTACGCTGAAGCAGTCCCATCTGCATAAGGTAAGGCTCATACACATCCTCTATGGTGTCAGAGTCCTCTGATACGGAGGCGGCTATTGTCTCAACACCGACAGGCCCGCCCCTGAATTTTTCTATTATGGTCATTAAAATTTTCCTGTCCATTGCATCCAGGCCGTTTGAGTCAATTTCAAGCATTTCCAGGGCTTCAAGCGCGGTCTTTTCGTTTATTTCGCCCCTGCCCTTTATCTGCGCATAGTCCCTCACCCTCTTTAGCAGCCTGTTCGCAATCCTCGGGGTTCCCCGCGACCTTGCGGCAATAACGCTCAGGCCCTTGTCATCAGCGCGCGCCCCCAGTATGCCTGCCGATCGCTCAAGTATGAGCTTTAATTCAGCCGGTTCGTAAAAGTCCACCCTGTATGTGGCGCCGAACCTGTCGCGCAACGGCGCGGCTATCATGCCTATCCTTGTAGTCGCTCCTATAAGCGTAAACTTGGGCAGGTTTATCCTGAAAGTCTTGGCTGACGGCCCCTTGCCGATCACAAGGTCAAGCGCGTAGTCCTCAAGAGCCGGATACATAATTTCTTCCACAGCCCTGTTCAGCCTGTGTATCTCGTCAATGAAAAGTATGTCGTTTTCCTCAAGGTTGGTTATTATGGCCGCAAGGTCGCCAGCTTTTTCTATCACAGGCCCCGCGGTAACCTTTATATTGACGCCCATCTCATTGGCGATTATATGCGCGAGAGTCGTCTTGCCCAGCCCTGGCGGGCCGTAAAAAAGAATGTGTTCCGGCGCCTCTTTCCTCTGCAGCGCGGCGTCTATGAGGATTTTCAGCTTTTCCCTGACCTTTTCCTGGCCTATGTAGTCCTTCAGCAGTTTTGGGCGCAGGGACTTGTCAGATACTTCCTCGCCCGGCTTTACCGAATCGTCAATTATCCTGTCTTTTGCCTTTTTATCATTCCCGTCTTTTTTCATGCGCCCTTTTTTCCTTGGGTACTGATCTTTAATTTGAAATTTATAATCGGCAATTATGCCTTACCAAGTCTTTTAATGGCTTCCTTAATTACGGCTTCCCTGTCTTCCCTGTCAGGCGCGGCCTTTATCGCTTCCTTTAACGCTTCCATCGCGTCCCTGTATTTAAAGCCAAGCCCCAGGAGCGCCTGCAGATAGTCGTCTTCCGCCGGGTCAGCCTTTCCTTCAACAACGAACATCCTGAATTTTTCCTTAAGCTCCAGGATAAGCCTTTGCGCCTTCTTAGGCCCCAGTCCCGGAACGCGCGTGAGCGCCGCCTCGTTTCCGGACGCTATCGCTTCCCTGAGTTTTTCAGGTTCAATCCCGCTCAATATGTTAACCCCAGCTTTCGGGCCTATGCCTTCAACCCCGATAAGCGCCAGGAACACTTCCTTTTCAGGTTGTCCTGAAAAGCCGTAAAGCGCCACCCCGTTTTCCGACACGCTCATATAAGTATACACCCTGACCGTTCCGGTCTTGCCGTCCAACGCTTCAGCTGCTGCGGCCGTAACAGTTATACCATAGCCCGTGCCGTTCACGTTCAGCAAAAGGTATTTATCGCGCAGCTCTTCTATTGTGCCTTCCAGAAAATCTATCAATGCAGCCTCTCTTTTTCGCGGTCCGATTTTTTATTGTTTTATGATTAAGACATTATTTCTTCTTGATTCCGGAAACCGGATTTGCGGCTCCGGACTTCAATTTTTCCATCCTGTAAGAACCCGCGCAGCAGGCCGCTATGGCCAGCGCGTCAGCCACGTCATCAGGCTTGGGATTCTCCCTCATCCCGAGCAGGGCTTTTGTCATCTGCAGGACCTGGTTCTTGTCAGCCATGCCGTACCCGGTGATGGCCATTTTCACTTCCATTGGCGAATACTCCCGTATTTCAACGCCCGCAAGCTGCGCCGCAAGAAGTATCACGCCCCTGGCTTCGCCTACCGACATAGCGGTCTTAGCGTTCTTGCTGAAGAAAAGCTTTTCCACTGCCACGACATCGGGCCTGTGCCTTTTTATGGACCTTTTGACCTCGGAGAATACCACTTCAAGCCTTTCCGCCTGGCCTCTTTCCCTGTCGCTTTCTATAAGCCCGTACGACACGCACTTAAGGCAGTTTCCCTTTTTTTCAACCACGCCGATGCCGCATCTCGCGGTGCCCGGATCTATGCCGAGTATGATCAATCAGCCCTCTTTTCCCGAGTCTAATATTTATAAACCCTCTCAACTCTCTCGCTTATGCCCGTAAAAATCTCGTATGATATTGTTCCTGCCGCTTCTGCCATGTCCTCAACAGCTATGGAGCCGCTCCTGTCGCTTCCGAGCACGAGCGTCTCGCTGCCCACAGGCACTTTTTTCCTTGTGCCCGTCACTATCATGTCCATGCATACGCGTCCGAGTACCGGAGCCTTTTCCCCGCCTATAAGCACATGCCACTTGCCTGAAAGATGCCTGCTGAAACCGTCCGCGTAACCTATCCCGACAACAGCGATATAACCGTCCTTCTTTGCCCTGTATGTCGCGCCATAGCTTACAGTCTCGCCTTTTTTAATGAATGCCGAATGCATCACCCTGCTCTTTAACGTCATTACGGGCCTAAGCCCTGATTTTTTCCTTATTTTCCCGTCCAAATACGATCCGTAAATCATTATACCCGGCCTTACAGCGTCAAAATGGGAAAAAGGATACTTAAGGACAGCGGCCGAGTTTGCCGCGTGAAACACAACTCCCGGTCCTGCCGCATGTTTTATGGCCGCCAGCATTTCTGTCTGGCGCCTCGTGTCGTCTTCCCCGTGATCGCATGAGTCAGAATTGTAAAAATGAGTGTAAACTCCCTTAAGTTCCAGCCCTTCCATTGACCTTATGGCTCGGATAAATTCCCCGGCATCTCCGGGCCTTATTCCGAGCCTGTTCATGCCTGTGTTTATCTTTACATGAACTCCGGTTTTTTTTCCGGCCTTTAATGAAGCCTTATTCAGCGCCTTTGCCTCATCAAGCGAGAAGACAGAAGGCTCAAAACCCATTTCGGCTATTGTCTCAGCTTCCTGTTTCAAAAAGCCGCCTAGCACAAGCAATCCCGGCTTGCGCCCCAGCTTTTCCCTGAGAAAAACGCACTCAGAAACCCTGGC
>CAYNMZ010000093.1:0-8379 GCA_964398505.1 uncultured Spirochaetia bacterium | reverse complement strand
GTGACCTTATAAGGTATGTCTTCCCTGTAAAAGAGTTCCGTTACTCCTATTCGCAAAATATTCCTGTCTATTACAAGTATCCTGTCATAAGACCAGTTCTTCAGGTAATTAGGTATTATGGAATCTATCTCATTCTTTTTCTCAATTACAGTCCTGACAAGCTCAATCGCAAATTCCTTTGACTTTTGAAGAAATTCCTCTTTTTTCTCCTCAGGCGAGATATTAAGCAGAGGATAGTCCTTCACAAAAGACTCAATTTCATCTATTGTCTTTTCGGCTATCTCTATCTGATAAAGGCTCTGAAGAGCGATTATGCGCCCGGCCCGTCTTATTCCCATTTTTATCCTTTTTATGAATATTATTTAAATCTTATCCTATATCTGCGCCAAAAGATCCGTCATCTCCAGCACTGCCATGGCTGAATCCCAGCCCTTGTTTCCGCTTTTTACCCCTGCTCTGTCCTTTGCCTGCTCAACAGTATCTGCTGTTATAATCCCGAATCCTATCGGTATCCCTGAGGCAACGCTGATATTCGCTATGCCTTTTGAAACCTCGGATGCCACATACTCAAAATGCGGCGTTTCCCCTCTTATAACGCAACCCAGCGCGACTATTCCGGCGTATTTCTTGTTTTTCCTCGTTATGGCAGCCAGCACTGTCGGTATTTCAAATGAGCCTGGAGTCCAGAACACATCTATAGCCGATTCAGCCACACCGTTCCTTGTAAGGCAGTCAACAGCGCCTGTCAGAAGGTTTTTGCTTATAGCTTCATTGAATCTGGAAATTACTATGGCAATTTTCTTTCCCTTGCCCGAAAACTGTCCCTTGAATTCATTCATATTATGCCTCCTGAATTTGCTAATTATTAAACAATACTAACACTATTTAACTCCGCGGTCAATATGAATTGCCGGCTTCTGTGGCTTCTGCAAGGTTAATGAAGGAAGAAACCGTCGATTTTAAACCCGTTTTCGTTGTAAACATTCAGCGTAAGCGAAACGCTGTCTGCGTCAAATATCCCGTAACAGTAAGAACTCACGGAATTAAGGGTATAGCCCCCTACGGGAGCGGCAAGGTCAAGGTCCCCTCCGGCCGTGGCTATTATCATGTGGTGTATGCCGTTAATCAGGTTATGCTGGTAATTGTGTATATGGCCGGAAAGCACCATATCCACGCCCTGCGGAACCGCAATATCTTCTATTATGCGCGCGAGGCCGGCAGAATCAAATGGCACATAATCAGGCCCGTTTCCGGAATAATACGGATGATGCACCGATATCAGTTTCCATTTTGCCGCAGAAGCAGCCAGGTCAGCGGAAGCGAATGTGTACTGTCCGCTTGAGGGATCCATTCTGTCCTCGGCGTTAAGCACCAGCACATGCATGTCGCCGTAATCAAATGAATAGCAGTCCTGCCTGCCTGAGGCTGTTTCAGGTGCCTGGTAAAATGCGCGGCTTGCCGTACCCCAGCCCTCATGGTTCCCTACCGTAAAGAAGAAAGGCGTAACAGACAACAGCGCAAGCTCCTCGGGAGTAAAAAATTCGGACTTGATAGAGTCATAAGTCCCGAAAGTCGCTATGTCGCCGCCATAAAGGCAGAAATCCGGACCCGCTTCCAGTATTTTTTTTGATATCTGTGCGTGCTTTTTTGTATTTTTCTGAAAATCCGAGGCCCATGCCATCCTGAAAGCTGCTCCCGGAAGCTTCGCGGTCTTAAAAACATAATCCCCTGAAACAGCTGCCCCCCTTGTTACCCTGTAATGGCAGGATGTCCCTGCAGGAAGTCCCTGCATCCTTAAGTTGTGAACGTAAGTGCCTGCGCCGGTGGCTTCAACGCTTTCAGTCTCAGCGTAATTTCCGTAGGATTCCGTAACGCCGAATTCAACAGCCACGGGCATTGTCCCCTCGCACTCAACCAGTACACAGGCACCGTCAGCGGAAGGCGCGGCAAGATAAGGCCCCATTATTACGCCGCCGGAGTTTAACGAAAGCTGGCCGGGCATGACATTCCCTTGTGGCGTTACTGAGCACGATAACAGAAGAAATAACGGGATTGCAGAAAATCCTGCGCATATGCCTGTTAACCTGATTTTCACATTTCACTCCTAAGTATGGAATAGTTCCTCATGTCCCTAAAGCTTCCGTTTATGAAGGCGTACTGCCTCAACACGCCCTCAAATTTCATGCCCGCCTTCTCAAGAACCCTTGATGAAGCCGTATTCTCAGCGTCACAGCAGGCTTCTATCCTGTTCAATCCTATTTTTTCAAATCCGAAAACTATGGACCTTTTTACCGCCTCGGTCGCGTACCCCCTCCCCCTGAATTCACGCGTCACAGCGAATCCGATTTCAGCGCGCGAATTCGCCATAAAGGAAGAGACAAAGCCGCATGTCCCGGTAAAAGTGCCTGATTTCTTTTCGATAATCGCCCAGTTTGACGGTTTGTTCTGAACGTATCTTGAAAGCATAAAATTCACAAACTGTTTTGAATCCTCAATGTTCCTGTGCTGCCGCCATGTTGTAAACCGCGATATATCGGGATCTGACATCAGCCGGAAAACCGCGTCAACATCCCCTGCCATTACAGGCCTTAATATAAGCCTATCGGTCTCAATTGTCTCAAGGTTCCTGAAAATATCCTTCATTTTACTGAATAGGCCAGTTTCTGGCCTATTATTATAAGGTTAAATGCGATCGCGATACTGTTTGCAACTATTATGGGCATCTCGGCCAGCAATACGCCGTATATCAGCCATAATGTCATGCCTGTGGTCAGAAGTATCGGCTGCCACAGGGCCACATCATCCATCTTTCTTGTGACAAATCCCTTTATCACCTGCGGCAGGAAACCCGATGTTGAAATAGCGGCTGCCGCAAAACCAAGAAGTGTGACAAGTTTCATTTGTGTTTCTCTCCTTTATCAAGAATTATACGTACTTGTCCCTTATTTCCTTAAGTTTAATAAGCGCCTGTACCGGTGTCATGTTTTCAACATCCAATTTTTCCAGCTCAAGGCGAAGCGTATTATTTGCGCTGAAAAGGTCCAGCTGCCCGCTGTCCTGCGCAGATGGCCTGCCGGCACCGATTTTCGGCCTGCCGTCCTTTGCGTAATTTGCCGCTTCAAGTTCCTCCAGGATCTCGTTTGCCCTAATTATGGCAGCCTGAGGCAGGCCTGCAAGCTCGGCAACATGTATACCGTAACTCCTGTCCGTAGATCCTTTCACTATTTTCCTTAAAAAGACTATCTTATCGCCGTATTCCCTTACCTGCACGCTGTAATTTTTTATTCCCCTGTGCCGTTCCTCCATTTCGGTAAGCTCATAATAATGCGTGGCAAAAAGCGTCCTGGCGCCTATTCTGTCGTGTATGTATTCGGTTATGGCCCAAGCAATAGATACGCCGTCAAAAGTGCTGGTGCCCCTGCCGACCTCGTCAAGGATTATCAGCGATTTTTTCGTCGCGTTATTCAGGATATTGGCGGCCTCAAGCATTTCAACCATGAAGGTTGATTGGCCTCGCGCCAGGTGGTCTGACGCTCCTACACGGGTAAATATCCTGTCTACTATGCCTATTTTCGCCGCCTTTGCGGGCACAAATGAGCCTGCCTGGGCCATAACGCAAATCACAGCCACCTGCCGCATGTACGTGGATTTTCCCGCCATGTTCGGCCCCGTAATCATCATTATCATGTTTTCATCCGTATCAAGCAGAGTGTCGTTTGGTATGAAAGCATTTGAACCGAGATTTCTTTCAACCACAGGATGCCTGCCTTCGGTAATTATTATCCTTCCGTCCTCAGTTATTTCCGGCTCAACGTAATCATGCCTGCGGGCAGCTTCGGCGAAAGAAAGCAGGCAGTCAAGAGAGGCAATTGACAAAGAAGCTGCCTGTATTGACGGTATTTTACATGATATCTGGTCCCTTATCCTGCAGAATATCTCGTATTCAAGCTTTATTATCCTTTCCTGAGCGCCCAGAACTTTTGACTCGTATTCCTTAAGCTCAGGCGTGATAAACCTTTCGCCGTTAACAAGCGTCTGTTTCCGTATATAATTATCAGGTACGCTTTTTAAGTTTGCCTTGCTTACCTCAATATAATATCCAAACACGGAAGTATAGCCGACTTTAAGTGATGAAATACCGGTGCGTTCCCTTTCCTTTTCCTGTAAAGAAGCTATCCAAGCCTTGCCTCCCGAACTTATCTCAACAAGCTCCTTTAACTCAACATCGTATTCAGGTCGTATTATGCCGCCGTCCTTTACGCTTATAGGCGGTTCTTCCCTTATTGACCCGGCTATTAGCCTGTAAACAGGCATCAACTCTGCTGAATGAGACTCAAACTCTGCAGCAAGGCTGTCAAGTCCCGAGTTTCGCGCCAAAGCTGCGATTTCAGGCAGCAGGGATGATGATTTTTTTAGCGCGATCATATCCCTGGCATTTACGCCGCCGCTGCCAAGTTTTCCTGCGATCCTTTCCAAGTCAGCCATTTCCGAGAGTAAAGCGGAAAATTTTTCACTTATTGCCGTATCATCCCTGAACCTTCTTACCATTTGGTAACGTCCGCGTATTTCTTCCGGCGAAGTAAGAGGCCGGCGCAGCCATTTCTTCATTTCCCTGGCCCCCATTGGGGTTGAAGTGTAATCAAGCGCAGAAAAAAGCGTCTCGCCTTCCTGCCTCCCGTCAGCCGTACAAGTTATCTCCAGGTTTCGAAGCGAGACAGCGTCTATCGACATGAACCCTTCAGGGGAAATAAGTTTTATTGAGTTTATATGGTACATAGGCGTTTTTTGCGTATCAAGAAGATAAGCTATAAGGCTTCCGGCCGCTGACACGGCTTCGTGTTTTTCTTCAAGCCCCAGGGATTCCAATGACACGGTTTTAAAATGTGATCTGAGCTTTTCCGAAGCCATTTCATGCTGAAAATTCAATGAGGCGTAAAAGTTCAGATAAGCACCGGATCTTAATAACCTGAATCGCTCAAGTATTTTTGACATTTTTTTATCTTCCGCAACCGTGTCCGGCAGTATAATTTCGGAAGGCGCCGCTTTCTCAACCGCGTCAATAAGCGCGTCAAATCCGTTTTCGCACGGAATTTCAGACACGATAAACTCCCCTGTTGAAGCGTCGGCACAGGCAAGCCCCGCTGTCTTGACGCCGGCGAAAACCGATACAATGTAATTATTTGTTTTTCTGTCAAGCGCCGCTTCCTCAAGCACGGTCCCCGGCGTTATTATCCTGACTATATCCCTTTTCACTATCCCCTTTGCCGAGGCAGGATCCTCAAGCTGCTCACATATTGCCACCTTGTGCCCATTTGATATGAGTTTAAAGATATAAGTATTGGCCGCGTGAAAAGGCACTCCGCACATCGGCATTTTCACTGCCCTGCCTTCTCCAGCGCCCCTTGAGGTTAAGGCTATCTGAAGGATTCGCGAGGCAATTTTTGCGTCCTCTCCGAACATTTCATAAAAATCTCCCAGCCTGAAAAAGAGTATGCAGTCAGGGTTCTTTTTTTTGATATCAATGTATTGCCTCATCATGGGAGTCAGATCATTGCTCATAAAAGACCTCAGCACAGTTCCGTAAAGTCCGCCGGGCACCTTAACACCACGGAGACGCGGCCCTGAAATTAAGATAAAAAACGCGCCATACAGGCGCGTTTACTTTTTTAAAATCCCGCATTTGCGGCTCACTGGCCGCTCTTTTCAATTTCCTTCAGCCTTTTTTCTATGACTTTCAGCCTTGCCTGCGCGTTTTCGCGCCAGTATGTCTTTGGGAAAAGCTGCAGCAGTGTCGTGAAAGTCTCCTTAGCTTGCTCAAATTCCGTGTCCAAATACTGCGACTGTCCCAGCCCGTACAGGGCCTCTTCTATGAAATGGTTGTTTGCCTTTATTATTTCCTGAAAAAGCGCGGACGATGTTTTGTAGTCCTTCTTGTCCATGAATGCCCTGGCCCGATGCAGCATGGAAAGGCTGTAAAGGAATGTATTTTCCCGGGATTTTATCACTCTCTGGTATGACTCTATAGCGCGGTCAAAATCCTTTTTAGCAGAATAAATATGCCCGGAATAAATTGCTGCCCAGCTGTAAAACCAGGCCTCGTTTGAATACTTGCGCATTATTTCCTCAAATGCCGCGAGCGCGTTCCTGTCATCATTGTTCCTTTTGTAAATCATGGCGAGGTTAAAAAGCGCCATGGCTCCGTATTCACCGTTGGGGTAGTTTTTCAGGTATGACCTGTACGCTGAGGCAGCATCGCTTTCCTTTCCTAACGCTGCCCTTATGCGCGCTACGGCAAAATATGCTTCTTCAGCCACGGAAGATTTCGGGAATCTTGTAATTATGGCGCGGTATTCGGTGATGGCGTCGTCGTTTTTCCCTGTTTTTTCAAGTATTCGCGCGTTCATTAGGAAAGCCATCATGGCCCAGTCAGTATCCGGATATACGGCTTTTATATTAGCGCAGATTTCAGCAGCTTCGGCATATCGGCCGTTTTTATACAGGCTGTCGGCCTTTTCCATGGGGTTTCCTGAAGATGTCGCGGCAGAAAGAAAAACCGCCAGCAAAAGCGCGACAGCTGCTTTACTGTGCGCCATAGAACTTTTGCTCATACTCTTTGTATTTTTTCAGGTCAGTTATGCGCTGTTCAGCCAACTGAACATAATCATCCCTGTTGTAATACTCGTACATCACCCTGCTGTAGGCGTCCTTGGCGCCTTTTAAATCGCCCGCCAGTTTCAGCGTATCGCCTATGTGCATGGCTGCCCTGGGCGCCCATTCAGTATTCTTGAACTTGTGCTTTATCAGCTTGTACTCGTTTATGGAACTCTTATACCTGCCGGTCTGCGCGTAAATTGAAGCAAGCTGGAAACGCGCCTGTATCTCGTATTCGGAATTGGGGTAGTTTTTCACTATGCTCAGGAGTATGTTGTTTACCTTTTTAAGCTTTTCCATCTTGAAATAAATATTAGCTATGTTGAAATACGCCCTTATAGTTTCCTTGTTTGTCGGCGCCTTCCTGATTATGTCCCTGTATATCTCAATTGAATACGGCCATTTCTGGAGCTTGGCGTAGCAGCCCGCGAGCCTGTATGACGCCTCAAGCGCGACCTCTGACTTCGGCTTCTCGCCGAGAGTCTTCTGGTACTGGTCAATGGCCTTTTCATACTGCCTGCTGTATTCGTATGCAGTTGCCAACGAGTAACGCACATTGTAAAGTGACCTGGATACGGGATAGTTTTCTATTATCCTCTGCCATATCTCAGCAGCAGCCTCATAATCCTCATTGTCAAAATATTTCTTGCCTTCCTTGTAAAGGTCGGCTATGTCCTTTTCTATCTGCTCACGAGTCATTTCCTTCTGCTCTATTGATATTTCCCCCTTGAACATTTCTTCCTGTTTTGATACAGGCACCTGTGTCGGCTCAGGCTGGGCCACTTTCACGCCCCCTGCCTGCGGGTTCGGCGCGGTACCCTGCTGTTCCATGCTTGTAGATTGCTCCATAGCCGGCAGCAGCATGTCCTCGCTGCCCGGCTTGTCTGCCAGCGGCGGCTCGCCTGTTCCAGCGTTGACATTTTCTGAACCAGCCGGAGGATTTTCAAAAGAATATGGGTCATCAATCTCAGCGGAAAAAACGCTTTTAAATGAAAGGGCAAACATTAAAATTATCAGTAAATAAAAGGTTTTTTTCATCAATTTCTCCCGGTTAAGACAGAAATTTAAGTGCCTGATTATTACAAAATATCATAAAAAACCGGGTCTGTCAATCGCAGTTTGCTTGACCTGATAAAATCTCTCTTTGATATAGTGGGTCTTTTGAAATAAATCCCCCTGTTCCGCTGTCATACCAGCGGTGCCATAAGTAAGTTAGCCCAGTATCGTTGTCCAAATATCCGCCATATCTGCCAACGAACTGTAAATTTTTTATTGGGTCGCCAGTTACGTTCAAGCAGGTGCCATAAGGACTATATGTGTAATTTTGCAGAGGTAAACCATTCTCGCCTGTGACGGCAGAGACAGAGCCGAGAGAGTCGTAGAGATAATATAATCTTTGATAGTGAGAGAGGTTGTTTGATTGGTCACATATTGGACGAACCATACCAACAATTCCTTGCCCATCGTTGATATAAATTTTAGTTATTTGTGAGCCGACCTTTTCAGCGAGTAGAATGGAACCGTCGTAGAAATATGACGCTTGTAAGGAGAGGGCTCCTACCCTGTCTGAATATGTTTGTATGATTTTTTGCCCCATTTTTACCCCTAAATCATTTC
This sequence comes from uncultured Spirochaetia bacterium, assembly GCA_964398505.1. Taxonomy (GTDB): domain Bacteria; phylum Oederibacteriota; class PGYV01; order PGYV01; family CAYNMZ01; genus CAYNMZ01. The sequence continues at coordinate 111 of CAYNMZ010000093.1, read as the reverse complement.
ACATAGCAGCTTTAATTTCCTTGAAAAACCGGTCGCTAATTTGTCTTGCTTTGTCCGCCAGTTCGCGCAGATACTTTTCTTCAAGTTTAAAACCGTAGGAATGTACAAAGA
>CAYNMZ010000092.1:0-8500 GCA_964398505.1 uncultured Spirochaetia bacterium | reverse complement strand
AACAGGGTAGTTGACCTTGTTGACCTCATGATAAGCAAAGGGTTATAATTAACGTAAAGTTGAAAGTTAAGACGATATAAACCGGGGCGTTGCGCGAGCAACGCCTCGGCGGACTTATATAACCACAGGTGCCGCTTGAGCGGGCAACCTTAAACAAGAGGTGAAATATGGCAAAACTGTCGATAGAGGATATAGGCGGGGAACTAAAAGGCAAAAGGGTTCTTATGCGCGTGGATTTCAATGTCCCGCTTGACTCGGCAAGGAACATAACATCAGACAAAAGGATAGTGGCTTCGCTTCCATCCATTAAATATGTAATTGAAAAAGGCGGCAGACTCATACTCGCTTCCCATCTTGGAAGGCCAAAGGGTGTTACGCCTGAGTTTTCATTGGATGTTGTGGCCAAGAAGCTCTCTGAATTGCTTGGCAAGGAAGTAAAGTTTGTGAAAGACTGCGTGAGCGAAGAGGCAAAAAAGACAGCTAAAGAGCTAAAGGACGGAGATATACTTCTTCTTGAAAATGTAAGGTTTTACAAGGAAGAGGAGAAAAATGACCCTGAATTCGCGAAAAAACTGGCGGAGCTCGGTGAAATATATATAAATGACGCGTTTGGAACGGCCCACAGGGCGCACGCTTCAACTGAGGGAGTATGCAAGTTTATGAAAAAATGCGCTGCCGGATTCCTTATGAATAAGGAATTGAAATTCTTAGGGCAGCTTTTGGACAATCCCGCCAAGCCTTTCATAGCCATACTTGGAGGCGCAAAGGTATCTGACAAGATAATGGTGATTGAAAATCTGCTTAATATAGTGGACGGAATAATTATAGGCGGCGGTATGGCATATACTTTCCTGAAGGCGCAGTCAAAGGAAGTCGGCAATTCGCTTGTGGAAAAGGACAAAATAGACACGGCCAAGGATGTGCTGAAGAAAGCCCTGGACAAGAATGTGGCCATATACCTTCCTATAGACCACGTAGTGGCAAAAGTACGTCCTGCGGGAACGGACTTTATTGAAGGCTTAAAGTCCGCGGAATTCAAGGAAGTGATGCGTGACACCATTGACGACGGATGGGAAGGCGTTGACATTGGGCCGATGACGATAGAGAAGTTCAGGAACGTTATCATGAAGGCGAAGACCATATTCTGGAACGGGCCGATGGGCGTGTTTGAAGTTGACCAGTTTGCTAAAGGCACTCTCGGCGTGGCAAAAGCTCTGGCGGAATCAGGCGCCGTAACCGTGGTCGGCGGCGGCGACTCAGCCTCGGCGTTAAAGAAACTGAAATTGACTGACAAAATGACGCATGTGTCAACCGGCGGGGGCGCTTCCATGGAATTCATGGAAGGCACAGAACTGCCCGGAGTGGCCGCGTTGACGAATAAATAGTTTTCTGATTTAAGACTTGAAATCACTTCAAAACCGGTACTGAGTCGCCAGGTTTGAATTAAATTTCAGACTAAAATGGAGGTTGTATTTTAATGAGAATACCGCTTATCGCAGGGAACTGGAAAATGTACAAGAATTTGGAAGAATCGGTTGAGCTGGCCTCAACCTTAAAATCCCTGGTAAAGGACGTTGACGAATCAAAGGCGGAAATAGCCGTATGCCCGACTTTTGTCAACCTGCAGGCTGTAGCCGGCGTAATAAAAGGCTCAAACATCAGGCTCGGCGCGCAGAACCTTTACCCGAAAAACGAAGGCGCGTTCACTGGCGAGATATCGCCTGTCATGCTCCGTTCCGTGGGATGCCATTATGTGATAATAGGGCATTCTGAAAGGCGCCAGTATTTTGGCGAGACGAACGAGTTCATAAATTCAAAGGTAAAAACCGCGCTTGAATTCGGCCTGTTCCCGATACTGTGTGTGGGCGAAAAGTTAGAGGAAAGGGAAAAAGGCATTACAAACGACGTAGTAAAGGACCATGTGACGGGCGGGCTTAAGGGCATACCAAAGGAAAAATTACCGCATATAGTGATAGCCTATGAGCCGGTATGGGCAATAGGCACGGGAAAGACGGCGACTACGGAACAGGCCCAGGAAGTGCACAAGTTCATAAGGGGAGTACTGACGGAATTGTATGATGCGCAGACAGCCGAATCGGTAAGGATCCAATACGGCGGCAGCGTAAAACCTGACAATGCAAAGGCGCTTATGTCCATGCCTGACATTGACGGCGCACTGGTAGGCGGCGCGTCGCTTAAGGCTGATTCCTTTGAGGCAATAATAAAGTTCTATAAATAAAAAGGCTTACGGGCCGACAGTAAAAAACGGAGGTTTCTTTTAATGCTTATTTACAATATACTTTGGATAGTGCACCTTATAACGGTAATACTGCTCATTACTGTAGTGCTTTTACAGACAGGCAAAGGCTCTGAGGTAGGCTTTGCTTTCGGCTCAGGCGCGGCCCAGACCATGTTCGGTTCAAGCGGCGGTAAGACGTTTATAACCCGTTTTACGGTAATTCTTGCCGTGCTGTTTATGACAACTTCCATATTGCTGGCCCTTTTCCAGGCAAGGAAGATAGGCAGCTATACGGGGGTAATGGACAAGGTAAAGACAGAACAGACAGCTCCTGAAAAGAGCCAGCCTGCCGTACCGTCTGACAAGCCTGTAGTACCGCCGGTAGACAAGTAAGAAGGGTTAAAGAGTTGAGATATACGGTGTACGGCGCGCGGCGCATTGTACAACCGTAAGATATCAATGCCGGGTGATAAGAACCCGGCATTTTTATTTTTTAAGAGACTCAAAGCGGCCAAAAACGCCAAGGAGGACGGATGAAAATACTGAGAATTACTCTGCTTTCATGCCTTGTCTTTTTAACCGCCGCGTGCGGCAGGGATAGCGGCTATAGGATGAATGACAAATACACGGACACGCCCGCCTACGGGGACAGGCTGGTTGACTCCTCCATAGGAGAGCCTGCCACTTTAAACCCGGTGCTTGCGTCTGACTCGTCCTCTTCCGATATTACAAGCCTTGTTTTCAACGGCCTTGTCAGATACGACAAGGACTTGAACATACAGGGCGCGCTTGCGGAAAGATGGGAAATAAGCCCTGACTCAAAAACTATAACCTTTTACCTGCGAAAGGGCGTGAAGTGGCATGACGGAGAAGAATTCACTTCCAGGGACGTCAAGTTTACATATGACAGTTTTATGAATCCTGCTGTAAAAACCGCTTACAGGAGCATTTTTGAGCCCGTAGCCTCAGTGGAAACGCCTGACAGGTATATTGTGAAGGTTCGTTACAAGTATGTGTTCGCTCCCGCGCTCCAGTATTGGGGAATGGAAATAATTCCCTATCACCTGCTGAAAGATAAGGACTTAAATACGGCTGAATTCAACAGGAAACCTGTAGGCACAGGCCCTTATAAATTTGTAAAATGGATAACCGCTGACAGAATAGAGCTTGAGGCGAACCCGGAGTATTTTGAGGGAAAGCCCTATATTTCAAGATACACATACAGGATTATACCTGACCAGAGCGTGCAGTTTATGGAGCTTTTATCAGGAGCAATTGACATGATGACGCTGACATCTGACCTGTTCTTCACAAAAGCGGACAGCCCGAAGTTCAGGAAGAACTATAATAAGTACAAGGTACCGGTGTTCCAGTACGTATATTGCGGATACAACATGAAAAACCCGCTTTTTGCCGATAAGAGGGTCAGGCAGGCGCTGTCTTATGCCATAGACAAGGATGAAATAATTGAAGGCGTAAAAAGGGGCCTTGCGGTACGGGCGACAGGGCCTTTTGTACCGGGCACATACGCTTACAGCGAAAAGGCGGAAAAATACGATTATAACCCGCGAAAAGCCGCTGAACTGCTGGCTCAGGCGGGGTGGAAAAAGGGGCCTTCGGGCCTTCTGGAGAAAGAGGGCAAGAAATTTGAGTTTATCCTTATGACCAACCAGGGAAACAAGGAAAGGGAAGTTATAGCTACGATAATACAGCAGCAGCTGCAGAAAATAGGCATAAAGGTTGATGTAAGGATACTCGCGTGGAACATTTTCATAACCGAGTTCATAGACAAGCAGAAATTTGAGGCGGTTGTTATGGGATGGAACACGGGCCGCGACCCTGACTGCTACGACATATGGCACTCGTCAAAAACAAAGGAAGGCGAGTTTAATTTTGTATCCTACAAAAACGCCGAAGTTGACAGGCTTTTAATTGAAGGAAGGACCACTTATGATGTTAATAAAAGGAAAGCTGCCTATAACAGGATTCACGAGATTATAGCGGATGACGCGCCTTATACTTTCCTTTATACGCCGCTGTCGCTTCCGGCAGTGCATAAAAGGATACACGGGATTGAGCCGGCTCCTGCCGGTATAGGGCATAATTTCATCAGATGGTATGTTCCGCGGGAACTTGTCAGGTACAAGGATTAGACGCTATAAGTCGCAGGAGTCGCAATGGGTAGCATTCCCGGATTCAAGCTGTATTGTGGAGTGTTTTACCGGGTATTTGGTTTTCAACATTAGGTTTATCTTCCTGATTATTGAATCCGCGTTCTTAAGGTTTGTTTTTTCCACAACTACATGCGCGTCAAAAACCAGGCCTCCCGGTGAAATTTCCCACATGTGTATATGGTGCACGTCCTTTATACGCAAGCCTTTTAAGGTAATTATGCTTTTCCTGACATTTTCGGCACTTATTCCTGTAGGGGCGCCTTGCATGAGTATGTTTATGCTTTCCATCAATATTGAAAGGCTCTGCTTTAATATATACAGGGCGATCAGTATTGAGGCAATGGTATCAAGTATGTACAAGGGTTTGAACAAAAGAACCGCGCCCACTGCCAGGACAGCCACAGATGATATGGTATCGCCAAGAAGGTGCAGGAAGGCGCTTCGTATGTTTATGTTTTCTTTAGCGTTCCTGAGTAACAGAAGGACTGAAATACCGTTTCCCAAAAGGCCGAGAAAAGCCACTGCCAGCATCATGCCTGATTTAACAGGCTCGGGGTGTGAAAGGCGCTTTAATGCTTCATAAATAATATAACCGCAGGCTGCGAAAAGAGCGATTACATTAAAAAGAGCGGCGAGAATCTCGGCCCTTTTATAGCCGTAAGTCCTGACTGAATCCTTTGCTTTTTTCCCGACAAGTATGGCAATGTATGAAATTACCATTGAAATTACATCTGAAAAGTTGTGAAAGGCGTCTGACAAAAGGGCAAGCGATCCTGAAAGTATGCCGCCTGCTATCTGGGCTGCGGTTATGCCAAGGTTTATTAAAATTGATATCAGCAGGTTTTTCTCTCCTGAAGGCGCATGTGAATGCCCGTGGCCGTGATGATGGCTGGCAGTGCAGCTGTTTGTGTTGTGTTTTCCATTTGCTTTTAACATATTAAAAATATTTTATAATAGGATTCTAATTTTGACAATAAAATTAATCTAAAATAAATGACAAAAATCTCTACAAAATGCAAAAAAATATTGTATAATTCTTATTAGTTAAAAGGAGGAAAAATGAACGAAAACAAAGGTAAGCTTTTTATTGAAAAGAGGAAACATCGGAGGATTTACAAACAATATGATGTACGATATAAGCTGATGCCAAAGGAAGCGACAACTAAAGCCCCTAAAATTGAAGGAAAAAGCCTGGATATAAGCGTCGGAGGCATCAGGATAGAAGGCGATGTCCTTGGCAATGAAGGCGAAATAATCAGGGTTGAAATAGACACCGGAACAGGCTCAGGCGAATTTATAGTGGTTTTCGCTGAAATCAGATGGATAAGGCGGGAATCTGCGGGCGGAAAATCAGGTCAGCTTGGCCTGCAATTTCTCGCGCTAAAGCAGGAAGATGTGGAAACTATAAAGAAAATAGTAGCTGAAAACTCCCAGGAATAGGTGAATTACATTGGCACAAGGAAGCATGTTCATAGAGAAAAGGAAGTTCAGGAGGGTAGAAAAGAAGTTTGAGGCAAGGTATAAGCTCATGCCCAAGGACAATATGACAGAAGCGCTGAAAAAAGAAGGGTCGGGGCTGGATGTAAGCGTGGGTGGCATAAGGATAGAAGGCGACCCCATGGGCAATGTCGGCGATGTGATAAAGATAGAGTTCATATTCCAGGGCCTTTCGGTGCCTGTGGTGACGTTTGCTGAGATAAAATGGATAAGGCAGATAGACGGCAAGCCGCAGTTCGGCGTGGAATTCCTGGCGCTCAAGGAAAGTGATAAGGAAGCGCTGGATAAAGCGCTTGAAGCATGACGGTATAAACACCGGGCAAACTGCCATTGTTTCTTGCCGTTATAACCATGTCGCAACAAGACACATACGAAAAGCGGTATTTATAATATTGACTTCCTTTTTACGTTATGATATAAAATCACCCGTGCCGCTATCGTCTAACGGTTAGGACATGGGGTTCTCAATCCCGTAATCGGAGTTCGATTCTCCGTAGCGGTACCATGAACCACTCACTTCGTTCGGGTTCATGGCACGCCATGCAAGCTAAGGGTTAATAAATCTCAAGCAACAAACATTCGTCAAATGGTTTGTGCGCTGTGCCGGAGGAGCGCGGCGACAACTGGTACAGGGCGGCTTAACATGTGTGCTCGGGTTTTGCCGTTCGCCTAAGTGAAACAAATGGAGCGCGGTTTCATGGCGACATTCGGTAATAACAACCGGAATTATATATGCGAGATAGCTTAATTCCGTGTGACGGCGTGAAGCGGCCGGGACAACGCGAATCGCGTTATAAATGAATAAGTTAATGCTATTATATCAATAATCAAGAACAGCTGGGGGAGCCTTAGACAGCGTTAACATGCGGCAAAGTCCACAAAAACTGACAAAAATCGCGGTTTAGAAAACTTGAAATAAAGTCCTTGAAAAAAAAGTCCTTGACAAAAAAAAACTAATTTTGTAAAGTATTTATGATAAAACAATTCAGGAGGAGTTACCTAATCTTGCTTTCCCTTGATAAATGCCTGGTTTTAGGTTTGTGTGTAATATGAGAAAATAGCAGTTTATCCCATATATTATTCCCAAAAACCCCACGGAGGTTTCAAATTTAAATGAACATCACAGAATTAAAGACAAAAAAACTGGCTGACCTGCAGAAAATGGCCAAGGACCTGAACATAGAGGGTATGTCCACCATGAAAAAGCAGGACCTGATTTTCAAGATACTTGAGTCCCAGACCAAGCAAAACGGCCTTGTTTTCGGGGAAGGTGTGCTTGAAATACTTCCTGACGGCTTCGGGTTCCTGCGTTCTCCCAATTACAATTATCTGCCAGGGCCGGACGACATATACGTTTCACCTTCGCAGATAAGGAAATTTGACCTGCGGACAGGAGACATGATTTCAGGCCAAATCAGACCGCCAAAGGAAGGAGAAAAGTATTTCGCGCTCCTTAAGGTTGAGACCATAAACGGGGATGACCCTGAAAAGATTAAGGACAAGACATTTTTTGACAACCTGACACCCCTTTACCCTGAACAGCAAATAAAGCTTGAGAACAAAGAAAGGGATCCGTCAATGAGGATAATGGATTTGTTAACACCCCTGGGCAAGGGACAAAGGGGGTTGATAGTTGCGCCTCCAAGGACCGGAAAAACAGTGCTTTTGCAAAAGATTGCCAATTCAATAACCGAGAACCATCCTGAAATATTCCTTATAGTTCTGCTTATAGATGAAAGGCCCGAGGAAGTCACGGACATGGAAAGAAGCGTAAAAGGGGAGGTTGTAAGTTCTACTTTTGACGAGCCGCCTACAAGGCATTTGCAAGTCGCGGAAATGGTAATAGAAAAGGCAAAAAGGCTTGTTGAGCACAAGAGAGACGTAGTAATACTCCTTGACTCAATAACAAGGCTCGCAAGAGCTTATAACGCGGTCGCGCCTTCTTCGGGAAAGGTTTTAACCGGCGGCATTGACTCAAACGCGCTTCAAAAACCCAAAAGATTTTTCGGCGCCGCCAGGGCGATTGAAGAAGGGGGCTCGCTAACTATAATAGCGACTGCACTTATTGAAACCGGAAGCAAGATGGACGAGGTAATATTTGAGGAATTTAAGGGAACCGGCAACAGTGAAATAGTGCTTTCTCGCGAGCTGGCTGACAAGCGACTTTATCCGGCGATTGACATAAGCAAGTCGGGCACAAGGAAAGAGGAACTGCTGCTAGATAAAGATGTACTACACAAGGTCTGGGTATTGAGGAAAGCCCTGCTCAGCAAAATGAAACCTGTGGACATTATTGAATTTCTAAATGAGGAAATGCACAAGCGTAAGACAAATAAGTTGTTTTTGGAAGCTATGGACGCGTAAGGAATTTTAAAAATTTGGTGCCGGCATTTAAAATCAAGTCAACATGATGTTTAATATTCGGCCTTAAACGTTTGTAAAAAATTATTTTAGGAGGAAGTACATGAAGGAAAAAATACATCCGGAATACAAAAAGTGTGTTGTTACCTGCGCTTGTGGCAATACTTTTGAGACGCGCTCTACGGTAGGGGATATAAAGGTTGAAGTATGCTCTTCCTGCCATCCTTTT
>CAYNMZ010000091.1:0-8527 GCA_964398505.1 uncultured Spirochaetia bacterium | reverse complement strand
TATGTAAAGCAGTCCCACGCCCTTTGGCCCGTAAAACTTGTGAGCTGAAAGCGAGAGAAGGTCAACGCCCAGGTCTTTTACGTCCAGCTTCATTTTTCCGGCGGACTGCACTGCGTCAGTGTGAAAAATTACATTCGCATCACGCGCTATCGCCGCCAGTTCCCTTATTGGCTCTATGGTGCCCACTTCATTGTTGGCGTACATGATACTGGCCAATATGGTCTCTTTTCTTATGGTTTTCCTGAATTCCTCCGGGTCCACGAGCCCGTGCTTGTCAACCGGAAGATACGTGACCTCATACCCGTTCTTCTCAAGGTACTTGCAGGTATTTAGGACAGCGTGATGCTCTATTTTTGAGGTAATAATATGTTTGCCCTTGTCCCTGTTCGCGTAAGCGGCGCCTTTTATCGCCGTGTTGTCAGATTCCGACCCGCCTCCGTTAAAGACTAATTCCGAAGGGTCTGCGTTCAGGAACCTTGCCACAGTCTCCCTCGCGGTTTCCATGTCCTTTTTCACTTCCTGGGCGAATGAATACACTCCTGAGGCGTTCGCGTATTTCTCCGTATAATATGGAAGCATGGCTTCCACGACTTCCGGAGCTGTTTTTGTCGTCGCGTTGTTGTCAAGATACACAAGTTTTTCCATAATAATCTCCCTTTCTCAGTATTTATCGCTGTTATTGTGCATGTCCGTCGCTTCCGCAAGCGTCGTATTTGTCATAAAGTCATTTACATGCCTGTCCAGTTTTACCCATATCTTCCTTATGCCGCACTTATGCGCGCGACCGCATGTCTTAAGGTCCACAACGCACCGTGAAGGCGCCACGTCGTTCTCCACGGCCTTCATAATCTCGTAAAGGTTTGTCTTCTCCGGCGCCTTCACCAGCCTGAACCCGCCCTTTTCGCCCTTTACGCTCGTGACAATTCCGGCCTTTCTGAGCTTGACAAATATGTTTTCAAGATACCTTCCTGATATCTTTTCCCTGACCGAAATTTCCTTTATGGAAACAGGCGAGTTTCCCGCTGTTTCATGCGAGACAGCCAGGTGGGTAAGCGCCCTGAGCGCATACCTTCCTTTTGTGGAAATCTTCATCCTTCACCTCGATTAAATGAATATCACACTCTTTGTGATATTATATATAATCTTGCCGGGTTTGTCAAGGCTGCTGATTATTTGATGAGGTATAAGGCTCCGGCTGATGAAGCAATCATTATTACGGGAACAACCCGGTGAAGCAGCAGGACAAATCCCGGCGCAGGGCGTTCAAGGCTCAGGAAAACGCCCGTGGCAAACATGGACGCAAACAGCGCGAAAGTTAGGGCTGTCAGCGCAATGGCCATGAATCCCATTGACGAAGATACGGAAGCGGCCCTTATAACAACAACGAACATCACGAGGCAGGCAAGGGCAAGCAGTTTATGGACGGTAAAAACCGCAGTGTTCAGCGGCCTGCCGAGCCTTGCCACCCAGAAACCCGAAAGCAGTATCAGCGCGAACAGCGCCGCAAGCCACAGGACCTTTGCAACGCTCATACAGGCGCGGTCATGGAAGCCAGGAAATCCAGGGCTTCCTCCCTGCTGTTTTTCACAACAAGATTGTCGCGTTTCGTGAACATTATTATCGCTGAAAGCACGACTTTCTGCACCCCGCCTATACCCGTAATAGCCGTCATCCTGACATACGGCTTGTTTTTTAAAGTGAAAATTTTCAACGCATCCGATATTTCCTTTGACATCGGTGTGCCCTCGGTATTCACCCAGCAAAAGACGCTGTTCCTCGGCTGGCCCTGTATAAGCGGCGAACTCTCGGCAATAGCCTGCTCAACATCCTTCAGCGAACCCTTTGACAGGTCAATGTGCACTATCCTTGTGCCCTTGTGATAGATAACCTCTCCCCTTGCCATAACAACCTCCATTATTATCGCGCATGCGCGTATGGCCTAACGTGCTTTACAGATTATACAATAAGCCTCTTTTTATGCAAACATTTTTGATACTGGAGAAAAACGCTTCTATCGGTTTACGCAGGCCTCAATCAACAGCATGACAGATTTCCACTTTGTTTTGAAAATAAAAAAGCCCGGCTAAACCGGGCTTTTTTATCAGTCAGTCCTATTTTGGCATGCATGCTTTCTTTTTGCCGGCAAACATTCCCTTTTTATCTTCCATCTTCTTCATCAGTATGTCCCGCTGCTCTTTCGTGAGTATTTCATGGACTTTGAGCATATGCGCCGACCTTTGCTTCATCGCGGCCTTTTTCTTTTCCGCCATTCTGTCAATTATCAAGTCAATCTTTGCCTGGTCCGGCTTTTCTTTCTGCATCTCAGCGCGCATTTCTTCCCTGTATTTTTTCATCTCATCCCTGTTTGCGTAATGGATCTTTTTCTCATCAGCGAGTTTTTTCAGCTTTTCCATCTGTTCCGCAGTAAGATTAAGCTCGGACGCCATTGACAGTATCATTGAAGCCCCTCCGCCATTCATGGCTGTTCCCTTTTTTCCTTCCATACCCGGGCATCCGGCCCAGCCTTTCGCGAGGACAGACGAATAAATGGCCAACACCGATAAAACCGCAATCACAAGCGTTTTTCTCATAAATTCCTCCTTTTTTAGCGGCAATACAAAAGCATGGTACCGCGTCTTATTTCATAAATTAGACGGACAGGAGGATTGAATAGTTTTCTGTTTTATTTTAACAGGTTACGGATTGCCGGCAAGGGCCGCTTGTGTTCCATCCCACGCCGGGACCATTCTTGACTTTGAAATCATGTACATTACCAAAATCGTAAAAGCGGCGATAACTCCCACGCTTATGAGCGCCCACGCCAAGACAGCGCCGGCTGTTTCAGCGTCCTTTTTCTGTTTCAAGTATAAGGCCCCTGCATCGCCACTGCCTGCGTCCACAGTCTTTTCATCCCGGCGCCTGTCTTTTGGGCCTTGTCCTGCATTACGGCAGAGGCGCAGCCTGTGAACAAAAGCGCGAAAATCAGGAACAAGGCCGTTATCTTGTCAGCCATTTTTCCAAAATCTCCTTTACCCCTCGTCATGCTATTCTTGCTCACAATATTCCCTTATATATCAGCAGCCACATCAGGATACAACCCTGTATGCCGGATATGGCGTCGTCGGCCATTATGCCGTTGCCGCCGCGCAGCGCCTGCGCCTGGTACGCGGGAAAAGGCTTTATTATGTCAAGTATGCGCGCGATAAAAAAACCCGCGATCATCCTTTTTAACGTGAACGGCACGAACATCATTGTAATAAGGTAACCCACCACCTCGTCAATTACGACCTTGTGCGGGTCATCATCATTGAATATGACGGCAGCGTAATTTGACGCCCACACGCCGACAAGGTAAAGCCCCAGCGTGACAGTAAAATACAGCGCCGGATGCATGTCCCTGAAAAGAAAATAGTAAAAGGGAAGGAAACAAAGCGTCGCAAACGTCCCCGACCCTTTTGGCAGGTATCCCGTATAAAAGAACGTTGATATGATTATTATCACATTCCTCATATTTCCTCCGGGCTTTAAATTGCAAATTAGAAATTTAGATTTCCCGTTGACTTACGGCTTCAATTACAGTTCCTTGTCAAACACCCGCTTGTTCTTGAAAAAATATTCCAGGCCCGATACAAGAGAAAGCACGGCCGCTATGAACATCAGCACGTACGGTATCACGGTAATCAGCACAAATTCCGTGAGGGGTTCTCCCTTTATTATCATGTCCTGCCTTGAAACGCCCAGGTAGTTTATCGTATGGTTTACGGCGACAAGGAGCAAAGTGGTGGATACGGCCACAATCTCCACAACGGTCTTTGCCTTGCCCCAGTTTGAGGCCATTATTATCTCACCTTCCTCAGCCACCATTATCCTTATTCCCGACACAAGGAATTCCCTTCCTATTATAATAATCACCATCCAGCCGGGCACTATGTGAAGCTGGACAAAGCATACAAGCGCGGAGAGAATCAGTATCTTGTCCGCAAGCGGGTCCATGACCTTGCCGAAATTGCTTATTATGCTGTATTTTCTCGCAAGATACCCGTCAAGGAAGTCGCTTACCGACGCTACAAGGAACAGGAAAAGCGCCAGGTATGAGAATATCATGGTGTCCTTTAAGACAGCGGGAATGAAAAAACCCGTAACTATTATACGGAACATCGTTATCCTGTTTGGCAGTTTTTTAAGGCTTTCCTGCTGCAATCAGTTCCCCCGTAATCTCGCCGGATTTTCCGGCTTTTATCTTAACCCTGACAAATGAGCCCGGCTCAAGCTTTTTACCTGCCCTTATGACAATATAGCTGTCTATGTCCGGCGCGTTTTCCTCTGTCCTTGCCGCGTACTTCCTGTCCGATAAACGGGTTACGACAAGCGCTTCCTTTACAAGGCCGGCAAGTTTTTCGTCATTATAACGGCAAACTCCGGCAGAGGCAAGGGTTAATCTCCTCACCCGCGATTCAACGGCTTTACGCGACAGCTTTCCCTTAAGCGCGCATGAAGCTGTCCCGGGCTCGTCCGAATAGCCGAAAACCCCGGGCTTGTCCACATATCCCGCTGACACGAAATCAAGCAGTTCTGTAAATTCCTTTTCCGTTTCAGACGGATATCCCGCTATAAAGGAGCTCCTGATACATACGCCCGGAACTTTCCTTATCTCGCGCAGCGTCTCCATGGCCTGTTCCCTGTTATAGCCGCGCCTCATGGACTTCAGTATCCTGTCGTTAATATGCTGAAGTGGCATGTCAATGTAGCGGCATACACGGCTGTCCTTTTTCATAACTTCCACAACCTGCCGTATTACCCTCAGGTCCGGATACAGGTAAAGGAGCCTTAGCCAGAATTTCTTTTTTGTTGCCCCCAATATGGCTGAAAGCAGCTTAGCAAGCGCCGGGCTGCCGTAATTGTCAACACCGTAATATGAAAGGTCCTGGCTTATTAAGTTTATCTCCCTTGCCCCGGAATCAACAAGCTTTTTAACCTCAAGGGAAATGTCATCAATCTGCCGGCTCCTGTATTTTCCCTTAATCCCCGGTATCGCGCAGAACGAGCACGCATGGTTGCATCCTTCTGAAATCTTCACATAAACGGAATACGGGTTTAACACGGCCCTGTGCTGACGGCCTTCGTAAACAAACGGCTTTCCTGACGTAAAAACACCGCCTTCGCTTAAAGCCCTGCCTATGTCCGGTATATTGTTTATTCCCACAAAAGCGTGCGCTTCCGGGAACATCTTCTTTAAGGCCTTAAAGTCCTTTGACACAAAGCAGCCCGCGATTATTATCCTGGCGCCTTTTTTAGCCGCCCGCGACATGTCACGGACAGCCTGCGCGGACTCATCCCTTGCGGCCTTCAGGAAGGCGCATGTGTTTATTATTATGGCGTCAGCCTGTTTCGGGTCGCCGGTAAGCGTGTGCGCGGGAAGCATGGAGAGCATACATTCGGTATCAACCGTGTTTTTGGGGCAGCCAAGGGAGATGACGCCTATTTTCATCGGGCGGCCCTTCGTGACAGGTGAAATACGCCGGGATTTATGCGGGAAAACCGTTTTCTACACAGCATCCGGCACTCGCCGCTTATCACGTATTACCTGTAGTTCGTAAACTGCATGTCCACGCCGAAATCTTTCTCGCGCAGGACAGCCATAACAGCCTGCAGGTCGTCCTTTTTCGGGCCTGAAACCCGGACAACGTCCTTTTGTATGGAGGCCTGGACCTTTATCTTTGTGTCCTTTATGGCCTTTACTATTTCCTTCGCTTTTTCCTGCGGTATGCCGTCCTGTATCGTAATTTCCAGGTTAACCTTGTTAAGCCCGGACGCTACAGGCTCGCCCGCTTTCATGGCCTTTATCGGCACCCCGCGCTTAGCGAACTTGTTCTGCAGTATGTCCCAGGACGCCCTGGCCTTGTAGTCGTCCATTGTGCTTATCTTAATTTTCCGTTCTTCCTTGTTTAAGTCAATGGTTGTGCCCGAGTCCCTGAAATCATACCTGTTCATTATTTCCCTCATTGCCTGGTCTATGGCGTTGACCACTTCCTGCATGTCCACTTTTGACGCTATGTCAAACGAAAAGTCCGAAGCCATTTCATTCCACCTCCCCTGTCGAAGGCTGATTTTCCGGCGCTGCCGGGGCCGCTGTCGGCACGGCCGTAGGCGCGGGTTTCGGCGTCTCAACCGGCATAGCGGAAGCAGGCTGTTCTGACGGCCGTGAGTCCCTTTTAAAACCCTGGTTCCTGTCTATATACCAGTTCTTGCCTGCCTGGAAAACGAGCCCGTTTATTACCTCGCCTTCCTCGCCTATGGTGCCAATCGCCTCGCCGTTCACTATGAATTCAACTCCCGCGGCATTGCCGACGAGGAACACTATCCTGTCCATGTCCTTCCATTCCTTTTCCTGTCCCCTTTTGAGGAAAAAATCCTCTTCCTTGCCGTCACGCCTCGCCTTCATCCAGACATCGCTCTTTGCCTTTACAACCACCTTCATTGTTTCGGCCTGCTGCGGCACGACATACACATTTGAGGCATCGTCGGATTTTTTCCCGCCTTTACCCGCCAGCATAACAAGCAGCACTATTATGATAATAAAGGCAGCTATGCCGCCGGCCAGTATGGCGAGGTTTCTTGGGTTTGACACCGTAAACTCAAAGCCCTTGACTGTTTTTTCCTGCTTGTCCGCCTGTGCCAGGCTTTCTTCCCTCACAATCTCAACAGCCCTTTCAGGCAGCTTTTTTTCCTCTTTTTTCGGTAAAGGGTTGTTCTTGTCAAACATGGCGAGCATTTCCGCGGAATTCAGCTTTAAGAACCTTGAATAGGTCTTTAAAAACAGCTTCATGTAAATGGGCTTGTCGAATTCCCCGGCGTTTTCCTCTTCCAGCGCCTTTATATACATGATGTCAATCTTGGTCAGTTTCTGAATCTCGGGAAGCTTGTAGCCCTGCTCTTCCCTGGCCTTCTTCAGCAATTCTCCGTATCCAGCGCTCATCCATTTTCTCCTTTTTGTCTTGTCCCTAAAATTCCGCGCCCATCAATTCTGACGCGTCTATTTCCTGTACGCCTTCTGGCGTCTTAAACGTGAATTCCGCGTCAGACAGCCCCGGCTCGGCAGCAGCCTGCTCGGCGGTGAAATTCCTGATATTTGAGAATATGACTTCCATAAGCGTTCCGTCGTACTTCATGCTCATGGAATAAGGAGTCAGCTCCTTCTTCTCAATCTTGACGGTTATTTCCTCAAAATTCAGCTTTTTCCTGTCCTTTGGCACCATCTTGAGCGTATAATGCGCCTCATCCTCCGTCATTTTCACGGCGCTGTTGTTTACAAAATACTCTATTGAATTTTCTATTTCAATGTAAAAATTCGTATCAAGCGAGGCGTCAGCGGCGGACTGCTTTATGACCTGCTTTAGGTCAGGCGTGTATACCCACATTGTCTTTCCGTCGGATATGAGATACTGGACCGTAGGTTCTGTATAATGCACCCTGAACCGGTCCTTTTTCCTCATCGCCACATTGCCCTTCACCTCAGGCTGGGCCGTCCCTGCCATGCTGGTCTTTATCACTATGTCGCACATCATGGCTTTCCTGGCAGACTGCTTTTCCTTTACCCTTGCCACAAGGCTGTCAATTTTTTTCTGCTGTTCGGTCTTTGGGGCAGACTGCGTTTTTTTAGGCGTCTTTGACGCGGTAACCTTTACAACAGGCGACTTCACAGCCGCAGGTTTCGCAGCAGGCGTCACTTTTGCGGGTTCCTCCTGCTGTTTTAATACCGGTTCAGCCGGCGAGGTTACAGCCTGCGCAGACGGGCTTATCAGGCCCGGCCCTGCAGGGCTTTCAACAGGCACTATCTCATCATTAAAAACCTCGGCATTACCGGCGTCAGCGCCGCCAAGGACGCATCCGCAGGAAAGCATGCAAGCTGTAAAAACAAGGGAAATTATGGTTTTCCTCAAAATAAGCCTCCATTTTTATTCAGGACATATATTTTAAGGATAAAGACTGCGAAATGCAAGAGAAAATATCCTTTTTGTGGGAATAAGGATAGACATCGTATACACTTGGCAAAGCTAAAAATCCTTGGTAAAGAACGGTATTTAAGGTTAATACGCATATCCTTTTAAAATATCCTTTTGTTCCTTTTGTCCTTTTGAAAATATCCTTTAGGTTTAATTTTTCCTGTCAAACCGGGCGTAAGGCTGCAATAAAGCTGCACGATTTTTTCAGGTATAGTAAGTTTTTTCAGGCATCCCGGTTGCAACGAAAACTGCAGCTTTCCTGTTTTTTATCCACAACTATAAGACATACTGTGCTTGAAAAGGATTACAACTGCATACAGGACCAGTTTTTCTGTTATACTATAATGTGTCGACACCGAAGTTATACGCCGCATGGTAAGAAAAGCCCGCTCGAAAGAGCGGGTTTTTCTTTTTCTTGACTCTGTAACTTTTAAGAGCTATATTACTTATGACGGACAAGTGATAACTCGTATGACCGAAGGTTACTAATAAAGCCCGCTGAAAGGCGGGCTTTATTGTTTTTA
>CAYNMZ010000090.1:0-8662 GCA_964398505.1 uncultured Spirochaetia bacterium | reverse complement strand
ATAATCAGCTTATAAAGAATACGTCCAGGGTTTATACATGCCGGACGGCTAATACTGTTTGTTTTATTTTGTTAAATTGCCAATGTCCTTGTTTTACCAAAAAAACCGACAAAACGCTTAAAAAAACAGGTAAATCGTATAAACCGGTTGATTTAATTTAAAAATTTGGTAAAATTAAATAAGTAAATCCCAATAAAGCAGGGAGGATATGATGAAAAAACTCAGTAAACTTATATTAATTGTTTTAACGGGGGTAATGTTTACTCAGAATATTTTTGCCATAGGCGCGGGCATAACCAGCCTTAACTTCCTTAAAATATCGCTCGGCGCAAGGCAGGCAGGAATGGGAGAGGCTTTTACAGGGCTTGCCGACGACGTCAACGCGATATACTGGAACCCGGCAGGACTGGGCCAGCTTACGAGGATGCAGGCCTGCCTCATGCACTCTTTATGGATGATAGACGTAAATTTCCAGTACCTGGCTTTTGCCATACCGCTTTCAGGCATCGGGACCGCGGCCATATACGGCACATTCGTAAACGCAGGCGAGATAACAAGGACCATTGAGGACGCCACGGGGAACTATTTTTCCACGGAGGAAAAGGCCCAGGCCTCTGACCTAAACATAACAGCTGCGTTTGGCAAGAAAATGTCGGACTTTTTCGGCGAAAATTCCGTGTTCTCCGACCTGTACGCGGGCATAAGCCTGAACATAAGCAATGAGACCATATACACGGACTCGGGCGGCGGCTTTTCCGCGAACATAGGCGCGTATTATTATCCCAAGTACGAGGGGTACTCAATCGGCCTTATGGTCCAGAACGCGGGGGTTTCAAACAACAGGCCGGGCCTGCCGCTTGCCATAAGGGCGGGATTTGGTTTCCGCTTTTCCCTTGACAGCCTTATGGCGCGCTTCTCGGACGAGGCGCTCTTCACGTTCCCGGAAAACGACTTCGCTGCCGGCATTGACATGATATATTACCCGCAGGAAGCGATAGCGAGGGTCAATTTCGGCGGGGAGAAATTTTGGCAGCTCAACAAGTACCATTCCGTGGGCCTGAGGCTGGGCTACAAGTTCATATCCGAGCTGGGGCTGGTGTCGGGGTTAACGCTTGGCGCCGGGTACAAGCTCACGATAGACAAGCAGACAAACATAGAGCTTGACTATTCGCTGAACCCGTACGGTGACTTGGGCGAGGCGCACAGGATATCAATGACAGGAAAGTTCCTAGGGCCTGCCGAGACGCACATGCGCGTGGACAAGGCCGAGGCCATGAGGTATTACAAGGAAGGCTATGACCTGCTGTACAACAAGGACTACCCGGCCGCCATATTAAAGTTCAGCGAGGCCATCAAGAGGAACAGGGACCTGACACAGGCGTACATGGGTATGGGAGCCGCGTTCCTAAGGATAGGAAAGCCCGACCTGGCAAAGAAAGCCTACGGGCTTGCGCTTGAAAAGGACCCCGGAAACGAGAAACTCAAGCAGTTCATTGATTCCTACAGATGGGAATTCAACAATGCCCGATAAAAAGGTGGATAAAAAGGAGAAAAAATGAGGGTAACAATAAAGGACATAGCAAAACGCGTCGGCGTCACGCCCGCGACAGTTTCCATGGTCATAAATAACAGCCCGAAAATAAGCCAGAAGACCAAGGAAAGGGTCATGCAGGCCATAAAGGAAATGAATTACCATCCCAATTACATAGGCAGGAGCCTTGTGAAGGGAAAGACCAACAACATAGGCGTCGTCGCCTCGTTCTTTGCCTCGCTTTTCGCGCTTGAGTCGGTCAGGGGCATAGAACAGAACCTGAGAAAGACGCCTTACAATCTCATACTTTACTCAACCAGGGGCATTGAGGAAAACGAACGTGACCTTCTCCGCAGGATATTCTACGAGCGCAGGGCAGACGGGCTTATTATCATAAGCTTAAAAGCTGAAAAGGAAATCCTTGACGAGTTCAAGAACGAGGGCGTGCCCGTAGTTTTCATAGAGGAAATAATGGAAGGCTCGCCCACGGTCAAGTTCAACAACATAAAGGGCGCGTACCTGGCCACGGAGCACCTGATAAAAAGCGGCAGGAAAAACGTCGCGATAGCCATAGGCGACAAGGGCCTTAACGCCGAGGAACGGCTGAAAGGGTACAAGGAAGCGCTGGCAAAGTACAACATGCCTTTTAAGAGCGAGAACATAATAAACGTCCTCAACTACTCGTTTGAGGAAGGCGAGGAAATCCTGAACATGATACTTGAGCGCAACGACAGGATAGACGGCGTCTTCTGCGGCGCCGGCGACATAACCGCGATAGGGATAATGGACGCGGCAAAAAGCAGGGGCATAAACATACCCGGCGAAATAGGGATAGTGGGTTATGACGACATATACATATCAAACCTGACCACTCCGTCGCTCACGACGGTAAGGCAGCCCATAGCGCAGATGGGCATGAGGTCGTTTGACCTCCTGATGGACATGGTTGAGGGCAAGATAGGCAGCGAGAGCAAGATAATAAGCTTTGAACCGGAGCTGATAATCAGGGAATCAGTATAATAAAAATGGCTTTTAAAGCGTTTCTTAAGAAAACTACCGCTGTTTTTTTGTCACTGTGTGGGCCCGCCTGTGGTATATGCCTTGCGGCAGGGACAGTGACGGGCGAATTCATGCTTACGGCCGTACCAGCGAGGGAAGCGGCGTTGGGAAATATATTCGCGGCCAATTACGCTAAGCCGTCTGCTGCCACGGCAAATCCTGCTGCGCTCGCGGGAATAAAAAAGGCGCATATAATGCTCTCCCATTTTATGAACGTGTTCAACACCTTTTTTGAACAGATTATCTACGCGTCGCCGCTGTCTGAAAAAAGCTGGCTTCAGGGGTATTTCATGTTCTCGGGCAACTATGACGTTTACATAACGGACGGCGAGGGCAACCCCGTAGCCCAGGCCGACAGCTATGACGCGCTGCTTGGCGCTGCCTACGCGTTTGAGCTTACAAAGGACATAAGCCTCGGATTAAACGCCAGGGTTGTGACCGGCAAGTCATACGCCGCCGCCAACTGGGGGCTCGCGCTTAACGCGGGTTTTCTATACAGGAATTTTGACAGGCGTTATATGATAGGTCTGTCGGCGGAAAACCTCGGCATTTCCACGGCTTACTTTGTGGACCAGTCCATGTACCCTGTTGTGCTTCGCGCGGGTTATAATACCGAGATTTACAGGTATGAGGAAAGCTACCGGATATCGCTGGCCGTGGAGGAGCGGCTCTACGTCAACGAGCAGGAAGGCGCTGAGACAACTTTCGGGCTTGAGGCTGAATACGAAAGGTTCTTCGTGTTCAGGTACGGGTATATTTTCGGCAAGGCAGAGGGCAGGGTGGCGCTGGGCGCGGGTATAAAGTTCAAGCACATAAATATAGATTACGCGTACCAGCCGTACTTCTTCTCTGACAACGCGCACAGGTTCACGCTGGAATTCGTGTTTTAGGCCGCATCAAATGAAGGAGAGGCGGGGCTGTGGAAGACATTGACATAGTAAAAAAGGTAAAGAGCGGCGACACTGACGCTTTCCGCGAAATAATAGGGAAGTACAAAAAGGTGGTGTTCAACCACGCCAGGAGCTTTTTGCGCAACACACAGGAAGCCGAGGACGCGTGCCAGGAAATATTCATAAGCATTTACAATAACATCAGGAAATTCCGCGGGGATTCCAAATTCTCCACATGGGTTTACAGGATAACCGTAAATACATGCAAGAATAAGTTAAAGCAGCTAAAAAGGCAGAGGGCCAGGATTGCCGAAGAGGCGTATGAACAGGGAGACGAGGAACTGGACAGGCGGATTACAAATATCAGGGAAAAAGAGGAAAAGGAACCTGACAATATATTCGCGGGTGAAAATGTAAAAGACATTGTTTTAAAGCGTGTGTCCGAACTGACCGAGGAACAGAGGGATGTCATAACGCTTCGCGATATTGACGGTTTAACATATGAGGAAATAGCCGGGGTCATGAAACTCTCGGTTTCAGCCGTTAAAAGCAAGATATTCAGGGCAAGGGAAAATTTAAGGGAAAAGCTGGAAAAGGACGGGGTGGTTTGAAATTTATATTTTATATTTGATATTTTATAATGAAAAACAGGCTCATTGGCAGATAGGCCAAAAGGCGCAAAAAGACCGAAACTTTACGCAATATAGGTTGTCATATTAAACATACAAAAGAGGTGAGATAATAATGAAGGCCTTGAAGGAATGCAAAAAATATAGAGAACTGGCAATGGACCTGGTGGACGGCTTAATCAAGCCGTCTGATAGGATATTGCTTGAAAAACATATTGAATCATGCGCGGACTGTAAGAAAGCCGTTATAAATATGAAAAAAATAACTAAATTTATGTCTGAAATACCCGTAGAGCCGCCTGCATTCCTTGAAACAAGGATAATGGCTCATATAATAAAAGGAAAGCAGGAAAAGGCTTCATGGCTCACAGGTTTAAGGCCTGTTTTAAGCTACGCAGCCTCATTCGGCTTCATTTTGATTGCTTCGCTCCTTGTTATAAGCAGGAGCTTTAATAACAATACTGTCAACGTCGCGGACTTGCCGCCCGCTACCTCGCAGAGTACCGCAAAGGAAGCGCCGAAGGCAGTAAAGATTGTTGTGAGCGAGCCCGGTATAAGACAGGAATTGAGACAGCCTGAAAAGAAAAAAATACAGCAGGCAAATGTGCCTGTGGAAGCTGCGGAAAGAAGCGTGGCAGTAAGGCTGCCGGAACCCAAGTCCGGCAGTGTTACGCTGGCAACAGCTGACACGGCAAAACAGGCTGTAAATGTCCCTGAAAACGCGCAAAAAATGGCTGTACTGGGCGTCAAGGAAACGACGACCGACAACCCGCTTTTGGACAGCGAAGGCATGTTCGTGGCCAATAACCTTGTGAACCCGTTAAAAGGCGAATTTGCCACAATAGTCGTAAAGGTCACGGAGCCGGAAAATGTAAAGATAATCATATATGACAAGAATGTAAGGCCCGTGTCCAGGATACTTGACGAGTACAAGTCAAGGGGCATATATGAGGCGCGCTGGGCAGGCAGGACAGACACGGGTGAGACTGTGTCAGAGGGCGTTTATTTTGTGTATGTGCAGATAGGCAAACGCGTAATAAAAAAGCCGGTCATAATAAACAAGAGATAAGCTTATATTTTAAAATGTATTGGACAAAAGGAGTTAGAGGGGGTATAATTAGAACTAATACGGGGTTTTGCATTGTAAAAAATAATGTGGAATACCCGCTGATATGAGGGTTAATGGGTTTTGCGAGGGCCCAATAACCTGAAATAAATTTAATAGGGCGGTAAAAAAAGTGAAAGAGAAAATCTTGGGTATTTCTCTATTAATTGCTATTTTTCTTTTTACTGCATTATCATCACCGCTAATTGCCGGTAACTATCCCTTCCCGATAAACAAAAACTATAACAACGGAATCCGCATCACTTCATTTAACGCTTCTGACATGGTCGCCAAGTACAATACCTGGAAATCCGCATATGTGACAGCGACCGGAGCGCCGGCAGGATGCCTGCGCGTGCAGAGCCCTGAGGCCATATGGGTCGGAGGCACCGCGTATTACAATGCCACTGTTTCAGAGGGCATAGCATATGGCATGCTTATATCAGTATATTTTGACGACCAGGCAACTTTCAATGACCTGTGGGACTACAAGGTAAATAAGGCCGCGGCAGCGGGCAAAGCATCAAACCTGATGCCGTGGGTGATGGATTCCGCGGGAGCCATCCTTGACAACAACTCGGCGTCTGACGCGGACTTTGACATAGCTTTCGCGCTTCTTATGGCTGACAAGCAGTGGGGATCGGGCGGGACTTACAATTATCTCTCGCTCGCTCAGACTGAAATAGTGCGCTGCAGGCAGTATTGCTTAAGCTCAACCGATTATCACGTAAAGCCGGGCGACGGCTGGGATGACAGGGAATATCCTTCCTATTATTTTCCGGCTTTTTTCCGCGAATTCGCGCTCGTTGACACGGCAGGCGCTGCCAGCTGGAACGGCGCTGTGGCAAAATGCCTCGCTAATATAAACGCGAACAGGAACACAACAAGCGGGCTTGTGGGCGAGGTCTGCAACCATGACGGCTCAAGGATAAACAACAACCCGTGCGGAGCCGCGGGCTGCGACGGCAGGCTTTACAAGTACAATTCCTGCCGCGTGCCTTTCAGGTACGCCATGGACTGGGTGTGGAACGGAGCTGCGTCAAACAGCTCGGGCAATGAGACAAGCCTGCTCGCTTCTTTCTTCGGCGGCATGAGCGCGGCCGGCGTGCGCGACGGCTACTGGATAGCGAACAATGCCTCTGAAGGACCCTACAATAACGCCTCTTTTGTGGGGCCGGCAGGCTGCGCGCTGCTTTACAGCGGCGCATTCACCGCGCAGCTTACGGACTATTACCAGAGGACAAACGCCTTCAATGTCACGGAATCATATTACAACGGTTCGCTTCAGCTCCTGTCAATGCTTCTTATGACAGGCAATTTCCACAACCTGCGGCAGATAGGCCCGCCTGACCCGACCCCGACATTTACGCCCATACCTGACGGCCAGATAATAGACAGCTTTGAGGACTATGCTCCTTATTATAACACGCAGAATGACTGGGGAGGCTACTGGTACACCATAGCCAGCCCCGCGGGTTACGCGACAATTTATCCTCCGTCAGGCAGTCATTTGACAATGACGGCAGGCGGAGCTTTCGCAGGCAGCAATTATTACCTGCGGGTTACGGGCACAAAGGCGGCGGCAATTCCGGCAAGCAATATTTATCCTTCTGTGGGATTCGGTACCGAGCTTCGCCAGAACGCTGTGGCGCAGGGGCTGTCGGTTGATTTAAGGCCTTTTGGGCCGAGCGGCGCGAACGGAGGCATCAGGTTTTGGGTAAGGGGCGACGGTGTCACGCCTTACAAGGTAGCGCTTACTCCCAAGGGCACCGGAACTACCATACATCTTGACTGGGCTGTTTACCAGTATACTTGGATACCGCCAGCCACATGGACACAGGCGGCGATATTGTTCTCGGATTTTACGCAGCCGGGCTGGACAGGCGAGACATATCCTATAGATACGGTCCTTGCCATAATGCAGCAAATCCAGTGGCAGAACGGAACTGACAACGCCATAGCGTCGGTTAACCTTTCCGTAGACCATGTTGAGCTGTTCCCGTATCTTTGGACTCCTACGCCTCTGCCGACGATGACATTTACAAGGACATCCACAAGGACCCCGACTGTGACAATAACCCCGACTTTCGGCTGTTCTGAAATGCTGGACAACTGCGAGGATATGAACAACATAAACAACTGGGGCGGCATATGGTACACGTATGACGACAACGCAGCGGGCTGCCCGACATCGTGCGGCACGTCTTATGTGATGCCCAGGTCAGGGCTCGGCTTTTACATGCAGTCACCGGGTGTCACCGGCTCCACGGCAGGCGCGGCGAGGATAACCGGTTTTGTCACTTCAAGCTATGAGTACGGATTTATTGGTATGGGCACAAAAATGAGCGCTGTGCCAGGTGACGTATCGTCAGTTAACTGCACGGGTTTTACGGGCATCAGGTTCTGGGCAAAAGGAAACGGCTCCCTTTACAGGGTACAGCTCGTGCCTTCAACGGCCGTCAATGACGGGAATGACCACTACACGTGTTCTTTCATAGCGCCGACGACCTGGACACAATACCAGTTTTTCTTTACCGGCACAAACCCGAGTTTCAGCCAGTCAGGCTACGGCCCTGCGATACCGATAAACACTATACTCGCGAATTTAAACGCCATACATTTCCAGACATGGGAAGTGCCCATGGAGTCCGTTGACTTATGGATAGACAATATTGAGATGTTCCCGTGCCAGGTGGCATGGACCAGGACGCCGACAGCCACGCCGCCTGCCACTTTCACCCGAACAGCCACGCCTACGCCGACTTTCAGCAGGACGCCGACGATTACAAATACTGTGCCGCCGGCAACCTACACTTTTACAAGGACAATGACTTATACCTATACCGGCACCCCGACTTTTACTTTTACGGGCACAGGCACGCCGACTTACACCAGGACAATGACTTCGTCAGCCACTGCCACACAGACACATACAAGGACAGCCAGCCCGACCGGGACTTTCACTCGCACCAATACTCCTGTGCCGCCCACGGCGACATTTACTAGCACGGGCACAGGCACATACACAAGGACAGGTACGCCTACATATACAAGGACAGCGTCGCCGACTTCAACGAGGACAGCCAGCCCGACAAGCACTCATTCTCCTACAATATCACCCACGTGGACAGCGGGATACGGCACGCAAACAATAACCCCGACCATTACGCATACGGGCACGCGCACAGTCTCGCCGTCAGCGACGCCTACATATACAGGGACAATGACATTGACGCCAACAGGGACAAGGACAGCGACAGCTTCATATACTGCCACGAATATCGCGCCTTCGGCAACCAATACGCCGACAAGGACAGAAACTCCCGTAATCCCGACAGCTACGCCGACGTTTACAAGGACGTCCACAAACGCTCCCACTTTTACGTTTACCGTGACAGCGAGCCCGACATATACAGTGACGCCGAGCATAAGCCCCACATGGACTTTT
>CAYNMZ010000089.1:0-8754 GCA_964398505.1 uncultured Spirochaetia bacterium | reverse complement strand
AGTGGGTACAGGAAACGCGGCGTCGCCGGAATCGGAAAATAGGGGTTTCTTTTCCGATTCCGGCGACGCCGCGTTTCCTGTACCCACTGCCGGTGAGTCCTCCACAATTTCAACCTTTGCCCCGTCATAGAGCTTGAAGTTTCCCTCTGTTATCACTGTTTCGCCTTCGGTAAGCGGTCCTGATATTTCCATCATGCCGTTTTGCCTGTAACCTGTTTTCACATTGACCCTTAACGCCTTTCCTTCCTTTTCAATGAAAATGTATGAGTTCTCCTGCCCCAGGAGTATAGCTCTCTCAGGCACCATGAATGACTCCCTGCTCTCTGTGAGGATCTCGACATTTACAGACATGCCTATCTTCATTGTTTTGGCCTTGTTGGCGGCCTTAACAACCACGGTCCCTGCCATTATGTCCTTGTCTATTACAGGCGGTACCGAGTAAACCTCGCCTTCCACTGATAATGCCTGGTCATTCGTGTATAACACCGTGGCCTTCTGCCCTTTCTTGACCTTTAAGAGGTCGTCCTGCCCCAGGTTGAACACAACTTTCAAATTGTCATCATTCGCGACTTCCGCGACCGGCAATTGCGGCGTGACCGCGTCGCCCTTGTCTATGTAATAAAGCTTAGTGACCATGCCGGCCACAGGAGCCTTGACAGGCGCGAGCTCAAAGGTCTGGCCGACCATGTCGCGGTCAATATAAACAAGTATGTCTCCCTTTTTTACTATCTGTCCCTCTGATACGTTATTCTTGGCGAACTTGCCCGGCACCTGCGGGTACACCTTGACCTGCGGGTCGCCCTCAAGTATACCCTGCACGGCGAGTATGTGCCGGACCTGCCGCTTACTGAGCTTTACGGCGCTAACATTATAGATAATCTCCTTTGGCTTCTTTATGCCCTTAACAACTGTCACTGTTATCCTGATCCCGATTATTACAGCCAGACCTATCACTATCCACTTGCCTGTCTGAATCAGTTTTTTTTTCATACTAAATCCTCCGTGTAATTGATGTGGCGCGCGGTTTGTCCCGGGTTTTGCGCTCCACAAGCAGCATTTTGCGATCAGCGTCCTTTGCTTTTTAGTCTATAAAATTTTTCAGTTTCTCAGCCGTGGTCGTGTAATTCAGCATCGCGTTCAGGTAGTTCATCTTGGCCCTGAGCAGCGCGGTCTCAGCGTTCAAGAGGTCCACGCTCTGTATGAGCCCGTTCTTATAACTTTCCTTTGCTATCCTGTATCCCTCGTTCGCCTGCTTTATCACCTCGTCTGCGGCCTCTATGACCTTTGACGACTGTTCGAGCGAAGTATACAGCTGTTCAAGCTGTATCTGCAGCATGTTCTCAGCCGTTTCTTTTGAAAGCTCTGCTTTCTCATAGTTTGCCATGCCTTCCTTTATAGCCGCAATGTTCTTGAAACCGTCGTAAAATGTCCACTGGAAGCCGACGGTTCCGTCCCATGACGTCTGCCAGTTTTCCCTGTCCATGCTGAAATCCCTGTTGCCGTTCAGGTACGTCGCGTTAAGCGAAAGAGCTATGTTTGGCAGCAGCATTGCATACGATAAATTCCTGGCTGCCCTTGCCATTTTCACTCTTGATTCCACTATTTCCCTGTCATCGTTCTTCTCCATGAACTTTTTCTTTACTTCCGCGAAAGTCATCTCAAATTTCCTGTATTCTGTCGTGCCTGATAATTCCAGTTCCTGGTCGAGCGGCACTCCAATCGTATTTTTCAGCATCTGCATTGCCAGCTTCGCGCCGTCTGACGCCTTCTGCGCCTCAGGCACAGTGTTCGAGTACTGTACCTGCGCCTGCAGAACGTCAAAATTCGACGCCTGTCCGTTCCTGTACTTGATTTTTGTTATCCTCAGGTACTCCTCGTTGGCTTTCAATGTCTCTTCCATCGCTTTTTCCATTTCCTTGGATATCAGCGCGCCGTAGAACGCCGATATCACGTCAAGCTTCAGTTTTTCGCCTGCTTTCTTGAAGTTGATTTCCGCTATCCTGTAGTTTTCCTTTGAAATGATGAAACCTAACATTGTTTTGCCGAAAGTAAAAACCGGCTGGGTAAGGCTCAACCTCGCTGAATAGTAATTCTGCGAACCCATGGGAAAAATTACCGGGGAAGGCCCGAAAACTCCGGCAGGTATCTCTATGGACATGGCCTTGTATATGGGCTCATAGCCGCCGCTGATTGATATGGTCGGCCCGAATCCGGACGCCGCTTTCGCCAGCTGGGCCTCGGCCACCGCCTTGTCAAGTTTTGCTATCCTGTAGTCCCTGTTCTTTTCAGCCGCCATGTTAAAGCAGTCTTCAAATGTCAAAGGTTTTGCCGTTTCAGCCGTTACGGCCGCGGCAGCTGAAGCAGGCCGAGCGGTCTGCGTCAAGTTCTCAGCTGAAAAAGCCGCCGGTATTAAAGACATAAAAAAAACGGTCACAAGGCCTTTAATCAGTAATTTGTAATTTATAAATTTCATTGTTTCCCCCCTTTAGTAAAATATCTTCCAGGCGAAGCCGGACTTGAATATGTGTATTTCAGGTCCGGAATCGTTGGATAATGACGGTCTCTCGGCGTACAGGCAGAGCGTGGCTATGTCGGTTACGTTCCAGTTTATGCCAATGCCGAAATTATAGTAAGAGGCATCCCACGCCGCGTCCCTTTCAGTCGTGGGTCCAGTGACGTAGTGATGGTTCGCGAAAGCCAGGCCGTATTCCGCGAATATAGACGGGTAAACAATCAATTCCGGGAATATATTAACCCTGCAGCCTATGTAAAGCGGGAAGAATGTGTAAAAATTCTGCCAGTTACTCCTATCCATGTAGAAATGAAAGGCCGCTCCGGCGTAAATGTCCGTCCACATTATCGGTTCGCAGCCTGCCTTAGCGTCAAATGACGCGGTGTCAAACACACCGGTGTCATTGTTGGAAATGTATGAAGGGTCTATAACATTACAGTACGAGGCGCCGGCTTCTGTAAACGCTATCTTGCCGGCAAAAACCCGGCCGCAAACCGCGAGTACGGCTATAAAGGTTAAAACCTTGATTTTTCTCATGTCAGTTCATCCTTTCCAGTGAATACACTATTTTTTTTAGTATCTTAGACGCCTGCCGTTTCTCTTTATCATTCAGCGCATTTAAAAGCTTTGCCACTGCTTCATCGCGCATTTTCAGGTGCATGGCCACCATTTTTTCGACATCCTTTGATATGGATATCCATACCGTTCGCCTGTCCTTTTCGTCATGTTCTCTTTTCACCATGCCTGACTTTATCAGCTTGTCCACAGTATCAGTCATGGTAGGCATCTTGACGCCCAAATTCTTTGCCAAATCGCTCATTTTGGCTTTTTTACGCTCAAAAAGGTAAGCCATGGTGTCCAACTGGGAAAGTGTAAGGTTCATGACTCCGGGTTCGAAAAAGTGCGATGTCCTTCCCTTGTCCTTGAAAAATTTTTGCATACGCCGTATAGACGCCACAATTTCCTTTGAGATATCGTCCATTTGATTAAGTCTCCTTTATATTAATAAATCTAATATTTAGTTAACCAAAGTATATACAAAAAGAATAATAATGTCAAATCAAAAAAATTAAAAGTTCCCGGTTAATCGCCATGCGTTTTAAGATTATTCTCGCCCGGGACTATCCCGCATAATTATAACGGGAACACAGGCAGGTTATAGTGTTATTTTACCGGCACCGCAAGACAACGAATCCCCTTTATTAACTTTGAATCATGCATCCTGTTTTAAAGCTTCGCGCAATAAATCCGGAACCTTTTCCGCCGGTTTCTGTCCAACAAATAAGCCACATAAAGACAACTATAAAGAAACGCAGGGGTTAGGCGCGTTATACGCGCCGTAACATCCCTCGCAGCCCCCGGGAAACCGGGGGTTTTTTTTACATGAATAATGAGTAATTACACGAGAGAATGTCATACTTAGCCGGTTGCTGAAAAACCCCTGTAAACGTCATCGCGAGCGGCCGTCGGGAACTAAGCAATCTGTTTTTTTACTTTGAAATCCAGATCGCTTCGTCATTATAATTCCTATCAATGACAGTTAAAGTTTTTTTCTGGAAAACAGGGGCTTTCCGCCAGCATATAATTAATTATACACTTGCAATCATAGGAAGGAAGCAAGCGAAGCGTGGATAGTCCCAGTATAAAACAAAAAAGCCGGCGGGGAATTGCTCCCTGCCGGCTTTTTTTTTGACCTGTATTAGAAATTCTTCTTCACAAAGTATATGTCATCAATAAACAGCTCGCCTTTGCCTTGGGCTCCGCCTATCTGCGCGCCGACAGTGCCTATGCCTGAGGCGTCAAATTCGTAATTACCGTCCTGGACACCGGAGTAGATGTTGCGAAAAAACTCGTCAAAAGGCACTATGTATTCCTTCCAATCCCCTGTGCCCGCCTGCTGCGGCGAGTTCCAGAACTCGCCGTCAGCGCCGTTCGCGCCTGACTCATTGACAAAAAAGTAAAATGTCACGTTCGCCGGCGCCTTTGCCCAGACGCTGAGCGCGTTCCTTCCCTTAGCGTCCACATATCCGCCGTAAGTGGAGCCCGAGCCGAAGCCGCATCCCCAGTCTGAGTCAGTGCCGCTGTTAAAGACCGACTTGGCGCAATAATTTCCGCTTTTCGGGTTTTCAGAGCTTATGGAATACATCGCTGACGCGCCACCGGCGGTATTCGCGTAGCTGTATGAGCCCGCTATTGACCCGTTCTCAAAATCCTCGAATTTCACAGGCGTCTGCGGGGTATTATCGTCGCCTGCTGCTGCGGCTTGTTTTGATATATTTGGATTCCTCACGGTTATTATACCGGCGCATGACGATAGCGCAGCAACAGCCGCAAGCGCTGCCAGAATAAAAATTAGTTTTTTCACAATATTCCTCCTGTAAAAGCATATTATTATAATTTAAAAATTATAATCCGGGCAGCCGTAAATTTCTATCTCATCAACCCAGAGATTAATACTGGCATGAGGCTGGCCCACTGTCTGGAACTGCACATCAGAAGACATGGCAAGAGAATCCGTAAGAGCAACCGTCGTGCCCCAGTAAGGTTCCTGCGTGAGCGCCGTAAAAGGAACATCTACCTGCGTCCAGTCAGCCGGTGCCGTAAATGTATATCCATAATAATTGTCTCCCGCGCCCAGCAGGAAGAGCGGTGAAACTGACTGTATTTTAACCCTGTACTGCTTGCCATCCCCTTTAGTCCAGAACCTTATTCCTTCACAACCTGAGATGTCAACAGGCCCTTTGGGGTCAGTAAGCCCCGTGCCGATTCCAACAAACCCGTATGTAAAAACCGTCGTAACCTCGCCGGTCACCCTCGCGGCCATTCCTGTGCCGCCGTGTCCTGGCGACTGCATGAAAAATTCCTTTACCGGCACGCCTGCAAGCTCGCAGCGCGCGTCAGACCAGGGAACAGCGTAAGATGTTCCGCCGTCCTTTAAGTCATCATAAGTGTACCAGTATCCGCCCCAGTTGTTCTGGTTCTGCGGGTCAATTTCCATATCGTCAAGCATCGGGCCTTTTGGCGGAAGCGGCGGAGTCGTGGGAACCGGAGTAGGTATTATTTCAGCCGAACTTATTGAAACTGAGCTTGTTTTCCTGCATCCCGCGAATATCATGACAACAACAAACAGTATTGACAGAGCGATCATCAATGCCTTTTTCATGTTTCCTCCTTATTCTAAAAACGCTATTTAAAATATACCTCGTCAATGAATATTTCACCGCTGCCCTGCGTGCCGTCAAGCTGGGCGCCCACCGTGCCTATTCCCGAAGTGTCTATGGCATTGTTCCCTGTCTGGCTGCCGGAATAAATGTTCTTGTAGAAATTCTCAAGCGCCAATGTGTACTGCTTCCATTCGCCTGTGCCTGTTATGCCCGGCGAGTTCCAATATTCGCCGTCAGCCCCGTTGTCCTGAGCCTCGTTGACAAATATGTAGAACTTAAAGCCCTTGGGGGCCTTTATCCAGAGCTCAACATATTCCCTGTCCTTGGCGTCAATATATCCTCCGCCGTAAACGCTCTGGAACCCGAAACCGCAGCCCCAGTCGCTGTTTGTCCCTGTATTATACACTGCCTTCGCGGAATAATTTCCCATATATGCCTTGTCAGTTGACGGGTCGCTGGCCATTACTTTCGCTGACGCGCCGCCTGCCTGGTTGGCGTATGAATAACCGCCGACTATCACTCCTGCTTCAAAGTCTTCAAATTTAACCGGCGGTTTTTTCGGCACATAGGCCTTTTCAGCAGCCTTGCCGCCTGTTATCTGCGGTGTTTTTAGTGTTATGACTCCGGCGCAGGAAGCAAAAAATACGGCAACCGCGAGCGCCGCGCTTATTATAATTGTTTTTTTCATTTTATCTCCTTATTGTTCCTGATTTCTTTATGAGTCCGTGTTTAATAATGCCCTGTACTGCCGCCCGCCTTTTGGGCGGGCGGCAGCCCGGCATTTGCGCAAAAGCTTATCTCACAACTTTTTATGCTTCCGTATTTGGATTACTCGCCCTTTATTATCGTGACTTCAGCTATCATCAGGTCAAACGGGTTGCTCGCGAGCGAGCCGTCGAAATTCGTCTGCCACTGCAGCGCGTCAAGCGAGGCCATTGCCTGCGCAGCCGTACACTGGTACTGCGCCCCGCCGGCAACATACGATACTGCGCCGGTCACGCAGGTTGTCTGCGCCGCGCGTATGCCGCATGTTGTTGAACCCCAGCCTTCAGGCGCGAATTCCGAAAACGCCTTGTCAAATTTCTGCCATGTATTCGTGCTTGTAAATTTTGCCACAGGCTGGTTGTCAACTTCCTCCATCTTGCAGGCGCCAAGCGACGCCTGTGTGCCAAGCTTTACTTTCCATGGCGTGTTCGTAGTCACTGACGGCCCGTTCTTGTACCAGAAAACAAGCCTGGCGTATTTTGCCGCCGTCGCATCCACAGGTACCTTGGCGCCTGTGCCGCTGTCAACTTCCAGCAGGTTCGCGCCAAATCCCGCGAAACCGTAGGGATAGCCGTTCCTTGCAACTGTGCCTGAAACCCTGGCGTAATAGTTTGAAGTCACGCCCGAGGGCTTTGTCTGACCTGTTGTGGCATACTCGCTCATCGTAAACTTCGGTGTCGCGCCATAATCGTATTTGATGTTAGCGTTTTCTGACATGGGCCATACGTTTGACGCGCCGCACACTATGTTGTCGTTTGAGGCAGCGAGGTCGTCAAAAGTGTACCAATATCCGCCGAAAGCACCTGTGTCTGTCTGATTATCACCGTCTGTAAAATTGTCAAAAACCACGAACTTTGTCGCTGTAGGAACAGGGTCTTCCACAGCTTTTTTGCAGGCATTAAGCCCGCCGAGAACAGCAACTGCCAAAAGCACTACCGCAAAACTCGCCAAAAACTTTTTCATGCTTTTCTCTTCCTCCTTCATTGGTTTTTTTATTTCCTGTTTCTTCATTTTTTCATTTTACAGCATCAAAAAAGCGCGTAAAGCAAATAACGCTTATTTCTTTGCCTTTATGACTGCCTTACCCCATCCCTTCGGATTCTGCCAGCCGTCCTTGTCGCCGGTCCAGGTCAGCTGCACTGTGCGAAGCATGCCCTTTGCGCCCACATCATCTATGCCGATATCAAAACCTATCTCAAGCCCGTCGGTCGCGTCATAACCCGGAAGCAGGGAGGCAGGTATTGAGGCCTCAAGTATGTATCCGGTCTTTGTCGGCTTGCATTTTACCACAGCGCCTGTCGCGGGTTTCTTTATGTTATAAATAAAAGCGCTGGGCTTTACCTTGAATTTGCCGGTGTCTTTCACGTACTGGCCCGTGCTTATGCCTATCTGATAGTCTGTTTCAAGGTACATTTCCCTTTCAACATCCGTATTGTCAAATCCCACAAAAAGCTCAATTCCGGTGCCCTGGTATATGTCACCGTCGTTATACTTGTTTGCCGCGCCCTTAGGGTTTGTGATATCTGCGCATATTAAAATTTCCTTGTCCGTAAAGGCCACATAAACCTTTCCTGACTGCTTTTCAGCGCCGAGCCAGTAGGGTTTTCCTATGGCTACCTGTTCAGCCTTGTTTATGACAACAGGCTCTATTCCAAGCGCCTTCCAGTCGTCAAGCTTGCCGTCAACCGTAATGCCGCCTGTAATCTTTGAGAGATTTGCCACAGGCTTCGCGGCGAAAACAAGTCCCGCGAAAACAGCTGTCAAAACCACGGCCATTACCAGTACTTTTTTCATGACATCCTCCTCCGAATTTTAAATTTTAAATTTTAAATCTATTTTCAGGGCTTTCGCCTCGTCGCTTATTTGACGCGGCCCGCGGCCCTGCAGATTACATCATCAAGCCTCGTTCTTCCTTTATTGATAATTGTTAATTATTAATTATTCATTATTAATTATATTTAGAAATTAATTGAAATCCTCAGGTCCAGTTCCTGCGCGCCGTTCCTCTTGTCCGCGATCTTGTCCTCAAGCGTCGTGGCAGTATACGAAAGGCCTATGACAGCCGGCTTGGCTATCCTGTACTCAATGCCGCCGCCGACCGCGGTTGATGTCGCGTCAAGTTTCTGTTTGTTCGGCAGTATGGACGGTTCAGGGAAATCCGAGCCGTCGCCGAGTATGACTTCCTCGCCGGAGAAAGCTATGCTCTTGAAACCGGCGTATGCGGTAAGCTTTTTCTTCATTATCTCTGCTTCAAGGCCCACGTCAATGATCCCGGAGTTAAAGTCTGTGGCCGGAGCCTTCGTGATCTGCGTC
>CAYNMZ010000088.1:0-9114 GCA_964398505.1 uncultured Spirochaetia bacterium | reverse complement strand
TTACCGTCTCTGTCACTGTCGGAGTCACGGTCTGCGTAACGGTCCTTGTCACAGTAGGCGTCACAGTTCTTGTATATGTCGGGGTCGTTGTCACCGTGAACGTCGGCGTGTGAGTCACAGTAAACGTCGGCGTCACTGTTCTTGTATAAGTCGGCGTAGGTGTCCTTGTCCTTGTAAATGTCGGCGTCGTTGTCAACGTGAACGTCGGTGTATGCGTGACCGTGAAAGTCGGAGTCACTGTAACCGTATATGTCGGCGTATTCGTAACCGTAAACGTCGGTGTCGTTGTCACCGTGAACGTCGGTGTATGCGTGACCGTGAAAGTCGGAGTCACTGTAACCGTATATGTCGGCGTATTCGTAACCGTAAACGTCGGCGTCATTGTCCTTGTGTATGTTGGCGTATGCGTCACGGTAAAAGTAGGCGTATGCGTAACCGTAAACGTCGGTGTCGTTGTCACCGTGAACGTCGGCGTGTGAGTCACAGTAAACGTCGGTGTCACTGTTCTTGTATAAGTCGGCGTAGGCGTCCTTGTCCTTGTGAACGTAGGCGTCGTTGTCACTGTGAACGTCGGCGTGCTGGTTACCGTGTAAGTCGGCGTGGTCGTCACGGTAAACGTGGGCGTTCCTGTCCTTGTAAACGTGGCTGTCACGCTGAACGTGGGCGTCCCGGTCCTTGTGAATGTCGGGCTGGCCGTCCTGGTATATGTGGGAGTCGCGGTCCTCGTATAGGTCGGCGTCGGAGTACGCGTATATGTCGGGGTGACGGTCCGTGTGTAAGTCGGCGTTGTCGTCACGGTAAATGTTGGCGTTCCTGTCCTTGTAAACGTGGGAGTCACGCTGAAAGTAGGAGTCCCGGTCCTTGTGAATGTCGGGCTGGCCGTCCTTGTATATGTAGGCGTTGCCGTCCTGGTATAAGTCGGTGTCGAAGTGCGGGTATACGTAGGCGTCGCAGTCCGTGTGTAAGTCGGGGATGTCGTCACCGTGAAAGTTGGCGTTCCTGTCCTTGTAAACGTGGCTGTCACGCTGAACGTGGGCGTCCCGGTCCTTGTGAATGTCGGGCTGGCCGTCCTCGTATACGTGGGAGTCGCGGTCCTGGTCATCGTAGGCGAAGGAGTTCTCGTAAACGTCGGCGTCGATGTCCTGGTGTGTGTAGGGCTTGGTGTCCTTGTGTATGTCGGCGACGCTGTCCGTGTATAAGTGGGAGACGCCGAAGGCGTTGGTGTCCTGGTATTGGTTGGCGTGAAAGTCAGCGTCGGGGTTGAAGTCACAATAACAAGCCCAACAGGGTTTGACCAGTCCTGTTCCCACTTGCCTCGGTTCTGGACGCCCGTCGGAGAAACAGTCGGCGTCGGCGTCCTTGTCCCAGTAGGCGTGCGTGTATAAGTAACTGTCCTTGAGTTTGTGCTTGTTACAGTAGGCGTATAAGTCAGGGTTCCTACAGGGCTGTAAACCGCAACAGCCACCTGGTTCGTATCTCCGTAGGAAGTACTACCGGTATTGTATATGTAATTTCCACCCCAAGTTGGCGTGCGGGTAAATGTCGAAGTCGGAGCGAGCGTCAAAGTTCTCGTAAACGTCGGCGTTCCGGTCCTTGTAAATGTCGGCGTTCCGGTCCTTGTAAACGTCGGTGAAACTACCGTGGTCCTCGTGTAAGTCGGTGAGCGCGTATACGAAGGCGTACGCGTCGGAGTCGCCGTAAAAGTCGGCGAATTTGTCGGGCTGCCTGACGCACAAGCATTAATTGCTATTGTACCAATATTTTGATAGGCTGTTCCGTTATATTGAGTTATCCTCGTATCCCACTGTCCGGACGCAATCATCACATGCAGGTATTTTGTTCCGGTATATCCCGAAGGAACTGTTATATTAAGAGAAAAGTTCCTGTAATCATATTCATTCCATGCCCAGCTCTGACCAGAATTGGCGCCTTGAGAATCCCCGTTCACAGAAGGAACCCTTGGCGGACTGCAAGGCGCACAATTATTGTCATAAAAGACATTGACATTGGAATCGCTGTAACTTGGCGCAGAGCTGCTATTTGAAATAGCTATGACATAATATAAAGTTTGTGAGGTGTCGGCCCTTGCGGAGAAATTTATAGTCATTGTAGAACCTGCCGTGTAACACCCGCCGGTCACGGACACACTTCCATTAAATTCAGCCGCCGCTAAAACATTGATACAAGTAAGAACGTTGGCTAGTATCGACGCCAACAAAACACCTGCGCTATTAAGCAGACTTCTCCCGGCCTTTGCCGAAAGAAGCCTGTTTTTATACATTTTTCATCCTTTCCGTTCAGTTTTTATAACCGGCTCTTGCTTCATTACCTGGCCAGGCCATCCACTTTCTCCACCTTTCAAGCACAAGCACAGAGCGTGTAGCAGCAGGCATACCGCCTCCTGACGCAAAAAACTCCCCTTCCCTGATAATGAACGGATAACCTATCACCTTCACCCAGAAGCATACTGTCTTGTACTGGCCCGCGCCGAGGGACATGAACCAGCTCACGACATTGCCTGATACAGTGCAACCGTTGTCACAGCCCACGAACATGGTATTCGCGGGAACCGTGTCCCAAACATAGGTGTCCATATCCGACGAAGCAGAATTCGTGACGCTGATGCAAAACGCGACAGTGTCGCCAAGGTAGGCGTACGTGGAGCTGGCAGACTTCTGGGCCCTTATACCGGGACGCCATTCAAAAGCGCCTATATCAACAGTCGAGCCGTAAGGCCGGGCTTGCCCATCATAGTCAACAGAAGGCGCGCCTGTATTTGTTCCCAAATTTAGGCATTTTGTTGACGAATCCGAAAGCCTCAAATTAGGATTGGATGTATTTGCGTCTACTACTTCGGAAGTTGAAGGATTATATTGACAACCCGTGCCATACCCGCTACCTCCGGGATAAGTAATCGCGCAATATGTAACATCCGGCCACCTGCTGCTGCTAAGATTGGCTATATCTGTTGTATTACTTAAAAAAAGGCAATTTGTAATCTTTGCGTTCGCATTGCCATTGGCGCTCCCCGACGTCCTGTACGCTTCATTATTGTTGAAAAACGTGCAATTCATAAGATTCACATTTATTCCGCAATTATTACCATTGTCATAAATGGCCCTTCTGGTTCCGGTAAAGTTCCTTAGAATGCAATTTGTTAAGTCATATGGATGCGTGTTGTTTCCATTGTCGTACCATAAACCATCGCTGTATTCATTGCCTACAATCTCGGTTCTTGTTATTGTTACCTGAGTACTTGAGTTACCGTCCCACGACCCGTTTCCTGTTATTATCCTATTATTTGTTGTAGATGTTGATGTCCGCATAAGGATACACTGTGTTATGGTCAGGTTTGGATTTATATCACCCGATCCTCCGCGAATCAGCTCAATCACATGCCCTCCGCTTGAGCTTGAATGATCCATCACAACATTTGAAATCGTCCATGCAGGATACGTGCCGCTAAACGACGTCACAGACAATGTCGGTGATGAATTGTTCGCCCCATCCCAAGTAAAACGCTGTCCTGCCTGTGAAGTTATATTGCACGATTTCCCCGCTGTCATTGCCAAATTTTCCGCTATATTTGAGCGTAATTCCAAAGTGTCACCGGAGGAAGCGGCATTGTACGCAGTCTGAATAGATGTATAGTCGCAGCCGCTGGAACAAACAGTATAAACCGTTGCCGCATAGGCATTAACCGGCAGCAATGCCGCGGCAATGGCAATAATTGCAATACTGTTTAAAACTGCTTTTTTCCTTGTTTCATTCACGTTTTCCACGGCTTTTCTCCTTTTTTCCAGTTTAACTCGCAAAATATATATAATACATATTTCTAAAACTCTTGCAGGAAGACAGAATTGTCCCTTCTGGCTTCCTGCCATCTCAATAACCTCTATATTTTTAGCTGTTTCCCTTAGTTAAATTATACACAGCGATAATTATTTTGTCAAATTTAAAAATTATATTTTGTCAGATTTTTTGCCTTATTTTAAAGGCTTTTTATGTTTCCACAGCAAATATTGTTTTTAGTGTTTAATTTATTAAATTGACATGCCTTTTAATTTACTTTTTTTAGTTTTTAAATTGTGTTAACAATGGGACAAACACCCTATTTTGGTCAAATATTGCGCGTATAATGAAAAAAGCCGGCTTTTCAGCCGGCCCATAAAAATCAAACTTTTTTATTCGCGTTTAATGCCTGAAAAGTGTTCCATGGAAAACGGCTGTAAGCACTCAAATATCCTGTTTCTCACACTATCAGGCGCATAGGCAAAAAACTCCCTGTAATAATCCGGGTCTTCCACTGTCTGCAGGCGCGCCACAAGCACCCAGAAACAAACCGAACCAGTGGCGCCCGGCGGCACATTATTTAAGTTCCATGTAATCACCCTGCAGTCGTCTCCCGGGCTTCCCGGGCACTGGTCTGTCGTATAAGTGACAGGCCCCGAGCAGTTTTCAGTACAGTATAAAAAGTCCATTGGCCCGGGTATAGTATCCCATATCTGGAAAGAGGCGAAATTCGCGCCGTTATTCGTAAATTGTATGCAGTACATAACTGTCTCGCCGACAGGAACTATGGTATGGCTCTGTGACTTGACAAGTGTTATGGCATTTACCCATGTGCTGGTCACGGTAGGCGTGAAAGTCCTTGAACTCGTAAGCGTCAAGGTAAACGTAGGCGTTCTCGTCCGCGTGGGAGTTATGGTCTGTGTCACAGTCGGCGTAACTGACGGCGTCCTTGTCATTGTCCCTGACTGGCCGGGCGTCCAGGTCGGCGATATTGTAAAGGTCCTTGTTATCGTCGGCGATACTGTATGTGAATTTGTCTGCGTCCAGGTCGGGATCCTGGTCCTGGTGGAAGTGACAGTGGGAACGATTGTCTGCGTTATTGAAGGCGTTATGGTATTCGTAAAATTCGGCGTGATTGTTACAGTAAACGTGCTTGAGGGACAGTACATTGTGACATTGACCGTATTTGACCTGGCATCAGGCGTGGCAGTGCTCCAGCTTACGCCCGCCCAGTTCGGCCTCACCTGGCACCACTCTGAAGAATCAACCCAGTAATCAACCACTTTGGCCGTTATAGTTACGCATTTTAATCCCTCAAAACCCCTCATCCATTTGCCCGTGAAATACCCGCTGTTCCCCTGAAGGCACACGCTTCCGTCTCCCCAGCCGTCGCAGTCGCCGCCGTACGGTCCGTCAAAGGAAAATCCGTCGTGAAAATCATCTGTCAATGTCACAACGCTCTGTATGGCCGCCCCTGTATTGCACACTACAAGCTGGTAGTGAACCCTGTCATTTGTATTGAACCCGGTTGTAGGGCCGGTCGGGGTCGCTGTCACAAAAGCCTTTGTAACCGTGAAATTCGTGGGCGGCATGGTAGGCACAGGCGTTATATAAAACGGCTGCCGCATGTAAATATGGTTGCCCGGTATGGGGCCGCTTCCGCTGTCATCATATGACAATGGCTGAAGCCGTCTTCCTGTACATGGATTGTATATTAGCTTGCCGTATATGGTGCCTGTGTCAACAGTGGCGCTGACCCATGTCGGCGTGGCTACACCTGTGTATTCCTTCTGGTACCACGGCCTGCCTGAGCCGTCAGGAGGAGGCGGAGTTTCAGATGGTGTCGGCACATTGTAAAGCATCATACCCGCGTCGTCACTGGACAGGCAATAATGCCCGCCTTCGGCGCAGGTCACTTCAATAGTCCAGCTCCCCCATATTTCGCAGCATTCGGTATTTTTAACGTCTATGGCGATAATATTCTGGCCTGTCGCGTCAAGCCATGAAGCGTTAAAAGTCACGCACTTCGGGTAAACATTCGTCTGGTCCCAATTTACATAATTAAACTCGCCGACATAATTGCTGTTTATCCATACCTGCGCAACATCGTCAACAGCCGCGCACATATTTGCGACAGAAGGTGTGCAAGAGGCAGAAAAGATATAAAAAGGCAATGATGAAAAAAACGCTGTAAATAATGCCAAAAGAAGTTTTTTCATTATTGCCTCGTTGAATATTTTTAAATTATCGCATAGCTTTATTTAATTATACTCAACGGCAGGTTTTTTGTCAAATTTATATTTTGATTATGCTATAATTTTATCTATTATTTTTTTCAGTTGCTGCTCATTTACCACGCCAATTACCTGCTCAACCATCTCGCCTGACTTAAAAAACATCAATGTCGGTATACTCCTTATGCCAAAAGCCGAGGCGGTGTTTGAACTGCTGTCCACGTCAACTTTTACAACTTTCAGCCTGCCGGAGTATTCAGCAGCCATTTTGTCTATCAACGGCGCTATCATCTTGCACGGTCCGCACCAGGATGCCCAGAAATCAGCCATTACGGGCAATGCCGACTTTGTCACTTCAGCCTCAAAATTAGAATCATCCACATTCATTGCTGCGCTCATTTTTTTCTCCATTTTTTCTGCCCTGTACTTAATGCAGTTTTTCTATTTCCTGTCCACCACTATCTTTGAAAAATCAGCGAATTTGTACAAAGACTGCCTTACGGTGAAAAGAAGGCTTAAGCGGTTTTGCCTAACGTCAGTATCGTCAACGTTGACAAGTACCTTTTCAAAAAAGGCTCCGATTTCCGGCTTCAAGGACTCAATAAGCGCATAGCATTCCCGGTATTTCCGTGCTGACATTAACTCATCTATCGCAGGCATTACCTTCACGTGTGTTTGGTAAATCCGTTTTTCCTCGTCAGTGCCGAAAAATTCCTCGTTCACCACCGAGGGTTTAAACCCGGCCGGAATTATATTGTTCAGCCTTGCCAGCGCAAATATTGTGTCATTGAAACCAGCGCCGCTCTTTCTGGCTTCAGCCATAACAACAGCTTTCTCATAATCTTCCGGAACGCAAATACGCTTTTCACTTGTTACCGAGGCAACTATATCATAGTCCAGTCCTTTTTCCTTCAGGTAATTTATTTCCCTCTGCCTTAAAAAGTCCTTTATCTCGTTTATATCCGTGTCCCTGCCCATCTGCTTCCTGTAAGCGAGGGCGCTTTCATACACCAGGAGCGAAAGATCTATGTAAAGTCTTTTTTCCAAAATCATATATATCAGGTTCATCGCCTGCCTTCTGACCGCATAAGGGTCCTTGCTCCCTGTGGGCTTGTATCCGGCAATGAAAAACCCCGTAAGGTTGTCCGCTTTATCAAGCACGCTTAATATCGTGCCTGTCTCTGTTTCCGGAAGCCTGTCCCCTGCCATCACCGGCTGATAATGCTCGGCAACGGCTTTCCACACATCTTCATCAGCTCCCTGTTTCTTAAGATACACGCCTCCCATGAACCCGCGCAGTCCGGCGTATTCCTTTTCGCCCACCATGTTAGTCATCAGGTCCGCTTTGCACAGGTACGCGGCCAGCTGCAGCTTGGAAGTATCGGTAAGCCCGAACATGCCGGCCGATGAGGCAGCAAGCATTTTAAGCCGCTCCATTTTTTCATACATGGTTCCAAGTCCTGTAATAAATACAGCCTCCTTAAGCCGCGGCACGCATTCCTCAAGCGGTTTTTTAAGGTCCTCCTTGTAGAAAAATTCCGCGTCATTGAGCCTTGCGAACAGGACTTTTGAGTGCCTTGGCGCCACTTTCGCCGAAAGCTTGCCTTCCCCGTCCATGACATTCACAAACCTGTTTGTGAAGTCGCCCTGGAAGTCGGAAACGGCGAAATACCGCTGGTGCTCGCGCATCGCTGTTATTATCACCTCTTTGGGAAGCGACAGGTATCTTTTGTCAAATTCGCCTTTCATCACTGCCGGAGCCTCAACCGAGCTGGCCAGCATTTCCAGGAGGCCCGGGTCAGGTATTATCTTAAGCCCCGACTTGACAAGCATGGCCGAGGCTTTTTCCATGATAAGCGCCTTTCTTTTTTCCTGTTCCAGTATTATCCCGTTTTTCTCCATAATTTCAAAGTACTCCGCCGCATCCCTTACTGCGACAGTTTTTCCCGATGCCGCGAATTTGTGAAGCCTGGTCAAATTTCCCGACTTTAACCCCGCAAAGGAGAAAACAACCGGCTTGCCGGCCAGCATGCATAAAATACAGCGTACAGGCCTGGCGAATGTGGCCCCTGTATCGTTCCATATCATTGACTTGGGGAATCTTATTCCCGCGATTATCCCAGGAAGTGATTCCTCAAGTATCTTTTTCAGCGTCAGTCCTTTTTCAAACATGGACGCAAAAAGGTATTTCTGGCCCTTTTCATCCTTTATTTTAACGTCTTTTTCAGCAAGCGAATTTTTCTCCACAAAAGCCCTGCCTATGTCCGTGAGCGAGCCGTCCCTGTAGGCCATATCATAACGCGGCCCTTTCTTT
Source organism: uncultured Spirochaetia bacterium (assembly GCA_964398505.1). Lineage (GTDB taxonomy): Bacteria > Oederibacteriota > PGYV01 > PGYV01 > CAYNMZ01 > CAYNMZ01. The sequence goes on along the minus strand of CAYNMZ010000088.1, from coordinate 774 downwards.
TCATAGGTCCTGTCCGGCTGCCTTATGTCCACGGACTTAAAATGGGCAACCAGCCGCCTGACAGTATAATAGGAATCCGCCGAGGCGAACTTGATGTTTTTTTCCGCAAGAAGCGCTTTAATATCCTCCACGAGCTGTGTCGCCGCCGGCTTCAGGTAATCAGCGGGAAGCTCCTCCGTATAAATTTCAAGAAGCAGGTCACGTGGCGTAGCAGGCTGTTTTTTGATCCTGTTTTTCTTTGTCATTTCGTCACCGCTGCCGTACCGGCGCTTTTTTCAATCGCGGCAAGGTACCCTTCCGCGCACAGTTTCGCAAGGTCCCTTATTTTCTTTATGTAAGACGGCCTCTCCGAGATTGAAACCGCTTTCCTCGCGTCAAGAAGGTTGAACAAATGGGATATTTTCAGCACATAATCGTAAGCAGGTATAGGAAGCCCGGCTTTGGCCATTTTTTCGCCCTCGGCATAGAACTTCTCAAGCACTGACATGAGCATGGAAGTGTCCGCATGCTCAAAATTATAAGCCGAGAACTGCCTTTCATTTTCAAGGAAAACATCGCCGTATGTTATGTCCTTGTTCCACTTTATGTCAAACGCGTTGTCAACGCCCTGTATGTACATAGCAAGCCTCTCAAGACCGTATGTGAGCTCGGCTGAGACCGGGTTCAGCTGTATGCCGGCCATCTGCTGGAAATATGTAAACTGCGTTATCTCAAGCCCGTCCAGCCAGACCTGCCAGCCCAAGCCCGACGCGCCCAGAGTCGGCGATTCCCAGT
>CAYNMZ010000087.1:0-9139 GCA_964398505.1 uncultured Spirochaetia bacterium | reverse complement strand
TTATATTACGAACGCGTCCACGGGCGGCATGGTGCCTCCGATTGGGCCGCTGCCTATTTCGCAGAATATACCGGGCGGCGAGTCGCGCGAATTCATATGGGAATACCTGGCAACCGCGTCAGGCACTGTCGTACTCACGGGTAATGCCTCGGGAACGGACCAGAACAGCGGCGCGCCTGTATCGTCGGATTATGCTTCAAGCAGCCAGATAACCATACAGAGCCCTGCGGCTCTCAGCGTAAATATCTGGGCAGTACCCGCGCTCACGGCCACCGCAAAGACGGGCCAGTTGATAACTGTTTACATGGCAGTGACGAACACGGGAGGCGCTGCCGCAAACACGGTTCTGCCTTCGGCGCTTGTCCTGTCCGCGCCTATTGCCAGCGTTAATACGGCGCCTTCGGCAGGCGTGAACATACCCGGCGGAGGTTCCGCGTATTTTACATGGACTTATAACGCCGATGCGCCCGGGCTTGTGGATTTCCAGGGTATAGCGTCCGGGCTTGACGCGAATACGGGACTGGCGGTTGCTTCTGTTCCTGACACGTCAAATAGCGTGCAGATAGCTGATTCGGCGTTCCTAAGGAACGACATATCCGTGTCAAGGCTGGTTGTTTCAAGCGGGCAGCAGATAACAGTGGTGCTCAGCGCCTCAGAACGTAACGCCCTATGTGACTGTGACAGGCGCTGTCGCCGCAGTTTCGCTTTCCGGCAGCGCGCCTTTTGCGGAGCCCGGTATTGCCAGCGGAAGCGCTGTAAGTTTTACCTGGATTTATGACACGACATCAACGGGCCTTGTTGCTTTCTCAGGATACGCGGACTATTACGACGCTGACGGATTAAAACAGACCTTGCCTGTCATAACGCAGCCTGTGGAGATACAGCTGCCTATGAGCATAGCTTCGGACGTGGCCGCGCCTGTTACAGTGAACAACGGCCAGCTCTTCACTGTCACCATGACTGTGACGAATACCGGCGGCGCGAACGCTGACGCTGTGACGCCGTATCTGGTGTCAATGACAGCCTCAGGCGCGCCGGACATAACGCTTACAAACGTTATCAATCCTGTGGATGATATCGGCGCGGGCTTCGGACATACGTTCCAGTTCATATACTCGGCAAACCAGTCAGGAACGCTATATTTCAGCGGTTATGCGACTGCTGTTGATGAAAATACTGGCCTTACAAGGGCATCTTCGTGGTCAGACAGGCGCTATGTTACGGTACAGGAGCCTGCTGCGCTTTCTGTCGCGTCATTCACGGCCTATCCGCCGACAGTGACAAGGGAACAGTTCGTGACAATAACCTTGAGCGTCACAAATACAGGCGACGCGGCTGTGACAGGCGTGACGCCGTACATATACAACAGCAACGGCAGCCTTGTTACGCTTGTTTCGGGCGCGTCTCCCGCGCTTTCAGTGGCCGGGCATTCTTCTGTTGACTTTACATGGACCTATTCCGCTGCAGCCACGGGTACGCTGAATTTCAGCGCGGGCTGCCAGGGCGCGGATATAAACAGCGGGCTTATGATTTACAGCGGCGGCTCGGCCGAAGTGCCCGTGACCATAATAGAAAAACAGGCCATACTGACCTCTCAGCTTATAATAAAGCCGGCCCTTGCCGGGTTTAACCAGCAGGTGACTGTCCAGCTGTCAGTGACAAATACGGGAGTTTACGCCGCGCGCAATGTTTACGCCGAAGCGCCTGTTTACACGGGCGGCGGATTGATTGGCGCCGCAGGGCCGAGTTATACGGGGCCGATAGCCCTGATGCCTGTGGGCGCGTCAGCGCTGTTCCAGTGGATCTTCACGACAAACAGCGTCGGCGGCACAGTGGAGTTCAGCACAAGGGCTGTCGGCGTTGACAATGTGACAGGCCTGGGCGTGACCTCAACAGTGGCCGCGGCAAACCTTGACATAGTTGCACCGCCGCCGCTTGTGTCATGGATTACTGCCGGGCCTGACCCTGTGAACATAGGCTCAAACGTGACCATAATTATGTCAGTGTCCAATTTCGGCTCAGTGGCCGCTGATGTCATACCTACACAGCTTTCAAGGATCGGCACAGGCAACACAAGCCCGGCCAACCCTGGCGCGCCTGTTCCGGCAACCCTGAACATACCCGCGGGCGGTTACGGCGAATTCACGTGGATAGTGTCGGCGTCTGTCGCGGGCACAGTAAGGTGGAGCGGCTGGGTGACAGGAACGGCTGCCACAGGCCAGTACATAACAAACTGGCCCGGTTCGTCAAGCAATAATATCAGCATACAGACACCGGCCATGCTGTCCATGCCGGATGTGGTCATAATACCGGCCTCGGCTTCGCTCGGCCAGCAGGTAACGATTACAATGACAATAACAAATACGGGCGATTCTGACGCGGTCAATGTCCTGCCTACGCTTGTTTACGCGGGCGTAAACAACGCGAGCGCCGAGGTTGTGCCCGCTTATCCTGACCCGGGCATTTCAACAATACCCGGCAATACGGCAGTGACATTCACTTGGACAAGGTCGGTTTCGGCCACGGGCGATCTTGTATACAACGGCTCAGCTTCCGGATTTGACGCTGTGTCAGGCAATCCCGTGTCGTCGATAAACAGGAATTCCAACACGTGCAGGGTATATGACAACGCGCAGCTGAGTTCCGCGATATATGTGATGCCTGACGCCAGGTTCAACGGACAGGCTTTCACTGTCGTGCTTGTTGTGACGAATACCGGCAGGAGCGGCGCGGCCAACGCGACCGTGGCCTCGGCCGTCAATGTAAGCGCCACTCCGATTGACATTTACGCCGAGGGCGCTGTGCCTCCGGCTGTCACGCTGGTATCAGGGCCGTCGCCTGACAATGTGACAATAACAGGCGGCAGCACGCACAGATTCACATGGATTTACACGGCCATAGGCTCAGGCACGCTGACTTTCAGCTCAAGCGCGATGGGCGAGGACGCGAACACGGGCGATATAACACAGTCCGTGGTCTCGGGTGACTCGATAACGATTAACGCTTCAGCCTCGCTTGTGGCGGAATTCCACGTATTCCCGACGTCATTGAGCGCGAACCAGATAGTGACAGTAAGGCTGACAGTCACAAATAACGGCATAGTTGAGACCGCTTACAATGTTACATCGTCGGCTGTGTCCGCGCTTGGCACGGCCGCGTGGACACAGATATCAGGGCCGCAGATTATTGACCCTGCGGTAACATATCCGCCGGTTACCATACCGGTAAACACTTCCGTGACTTTTGAGTGGCAGTACAGGGCCGGGTTGCCGGGAGTCACAAATTTCAGCGCGCGCGCCACGGGACTTGACGCGGGCATAGGGCCGATATTCTCAAATGCCGCCCTGTCAGAGCAGGTGTCCGTAGAGACGCCGGCGAGCCTTGCCGCCTCGCTCTGGGCAGTGCCTTCAGTTGTCAATACCGGCATGGATTTCACCGTATGCTTCAGCGTGTCAAATACAGGCATGGCTGACGCTCAGAATGTCGCAATAACGGCGCCGACACAGCTTATAAACGGCTGTACTGTGACGCTTCTCAGCGGGCCTGACCCGGCGCCTCCGGTTACAATACCGGGCAATACCAATGTCACGTTCACATGGATTTATACGGCTACGGCCGCGGGCCAGTTCAACATGACAGCCACTGCCTCGGGCACTGACGAGAATACGGGCGCGGTGGTTTCATCGGGCGCAAGGCCGCTTAACAACGTTGTGACAGTCACGACGCCGGCGAACCTTACATCGTTCATAAGCACCATACCGCCCGCGTCCCTTTCAAGGACACAGGTAATAACAGTGGTGCTCACGGTCTCAAATACAGGCAGTGCCGCGGCGCAGAATGTGGTGGCGTCGCCGTACCTTACGTACTCATACAACGGCACTGGCGGCAATATAGTACCTATAGCTCCTCCTGTACCCGGAGCGGTAAATACCATAAGCCCGATAAACATACCCGGCAATTCAACAGGATATTTCACGTGGACATACTCGGCAACTGGTGAAGGAGAGGTTACATTCACCGGACGCGCCAGCGGCACTGACCAGGTCAGCGGAGCCGCGATAAATTCAGCTAATACGGATACTACGGTTACCATAACCGGGCCTTCGGCCTCGCTTGCCGCTGAAATGTCGATTAAGGCGTTGTCATCGCCGGTGGCGTACGGCCAGAGGATTACTGTAATACTTTCCGTGACAAATATGGGAATAGCGGACGCGAGGGCCGTATCCGTGACTGCGATGAACCTGACCGGAGCTCCTGTGGTGACGCTTGTGTCAGGGCCTTCGGTTGCTGACAGGATAGGCGCTTACAACCAGGCCGCGTATTTCACGTGGATATATGATGTCGGCGGCACCAGCGGTACCCTGAATATGGCGGCCGTAATATCAGGCATGAATGACGGAACGTCGGTAGTGGTTTCTGCGTCTGATGATGCGGACCTTATAGTAAGCCCTTCGGGAGCGGATTTTGAAGCGCAGCTTTCTGCCAATGTCAGCACCATAGGGCTCGGCGAGGTAATAACTGTTGTGATGACGGTTTCCAATGTCGGACAGCAGTCAGCGCTTGCGGTATTGCCATTTACCAATCCCACGGACCCGCTTTCTGTGACTCCGACAGTCGCGGGCACCGGAAACGCTGTCTGCGTATCAGGGCCTGTGCCGCTGTCGGAAACAAGCGTGGCTGACGGCAGCTCTGTCAGCTTTACCTGGACTTTCAGCGCGACAGCCGGCGGCAATATAACGTTTAACGGCGGCCTGTACTGGACATATAATGACCCGATAGCAGGTATTGTCACGAGGAACATGCAGTTCTCTTCAGCCGAAGTCTCAATTCAGTACGGCGTCAGTTCCGCCGGAACCGGGGACAGGATGGTTCTGTCCGCTAACAGCATAAATCCTCTTGCGGGAGAGACTGTTGACGTCATATTCAGCGTGGCCCAGCCGGCTGACTCGGCGAGCATACTTGTTTACAATGTGGCGGGCCAGAAAGTCAGGACCATAGTGTCAACTTCCGCCGTGGTGCCTGACATAACCTACACGCAGCTGCTGTCGTGGGACGGAAGGGCTGATGACGGCATGTTTGTGACCACGGGCATTTATTATATAAAACTTAAGGCAGGGTCCTATGAAAGCATACGGACCGTTGCTGTAATAAAGAAGTAGGAGAGGAAAAATGGCAAAAAACTCGCGTTTAAACAGGGTTGCGCTTCTTGCGGCCGCCGCATTCATGGTGGCTTCAACTGCTGTATATCCGCTGGGCGGCGGGACAACCAACGCGGACTTCCTGAAAATCGGGGTGGGCGCCAGGCCGTCTGCCATGGGAGGCGCATTTACTTCCGTAGCTGACGACTCAAACGCCTCTTTCTGGAACCCCGCGGGCATAGCCGGAATACCGCAGTGGAACATCACCGTTATGCATATGCTGTGGTACGCGAATTCAGGATATGAGTACCTTTCGGTTGTGATGCCTGTTGACAGCATGACCAGCGTGGGTTTAAGCGCGAACATGCTCTGGATACCGCCGTTTGACTCCACCGCCGACGCGGGCAACCCTTTTGCCTTAAACCTCGGCGATACCGCCATGTCATATGACCTGGCTGTCACTGTCAGCGCGGCAAGGATCCTGGGCAACCTGTACACGAGCGATTTTACCATAGGCAACATAGCTGCCGGGATCAACCTTACATACATAGGAAGGAAAGTCCTTGACGAACAGCTGCCCGCGTCTTTTTCCGTTGACCTGGGCATAATAGCCAATATAACCGAGGATATCAGGGCAGCGCTTGTGCTTTGCGACATGGGCACAGCTACAGGGGATGACCCTTCGCCGTTCGCGGCAAGGCTGGGCGTCAGCTCCAAGTTCAGCTTTTCAAAGGACGCTACAGTGCTTCTGGCGATGGACCTGACAAAACCCGTTGACCTTTCCAATTCAGAGTACTCGGCCTGGATGTTCAATGCCGGCCTTGAGGCCGCGCTTTTCAAGACCGCGTATATAAGGGCGGGATATAAATTCGGGCAGGAAGACGAAGGGTTTACCGTCGGCGGCGGTTTCGGCATACCCGGACTGCTTAACGCTGATTACGCTTTCGCCCCGCACGCGGAGCTTGGCGGCAGCCACAGGATGTCGCTCACGCTTGCTTTCGGGCAGGAGAGCCCGAGGCCCGTCATAGGCGCGCCGCGGCCGCCGCAGAAAGTCACTGCCATTGCGGGCGACAAGGTCGTTTCAGTGGGATGGGACCCGAACCCGGAAGCGAACATACTCGGATACAATATTTACTATAAAAAACAGGGCGACAAGAAATACACCAAGCTCAACACAGAACCTGTCATGGAGGAATCAAAGTTCAGGACATTGCTGAACAACGACATAACATATGATTTTGTCGTTACGGCCATAAACAACAGGAAACTTGAGAGCATATATTCCGATGTGGTCTCGGCAACGCCGCAGAAATATACGGCAAAGAAGCCGGCGGCCGTAAAATCCCCGATGGCCAAGATTGACGAAAAGAACATCGTTGTCATGTGGGAGGAGAGCCAGGAAACTTTTGTCGCCGGATATAACCTATATTACAAAAAACCCGGCGACACCTCGTTCAAGAAGCTGAACCGAGCGATACTGCGCGAGTCAAGGGCCACGCTCGCCGGATTAAAGGGCAAAATCAGGTATACTTTCACCGTAACGGCCGTAAGCAAGGACGGTCTGGAAAGCGATTATTCGGACCCTGTCTCTGCCGAACTTCCGGAGGAAGAGTACTACTAAAACCACAGGGAAGGCAAGCTCAATGTATAAAATGAACCTTATTGTCGGGGACAATGACGCCAAGTCAATGAAGGAGGCGTTGCTTGTTGATATAAGGCTGCGGTGGATAGTATCAGCCGTGACTGTTCCGGTCCTTATCCTTTACATTAACCTCGTAAAAACCTCGGGAATAATCCCTTTTATCGTGATTGCGGCGGTTGTTGCGGCCCTGAATACGGCATATTATTACATAATCCAAAGGGACGATAAACACCTGAATGCGCTGTTTGCCGTAACCGGCCTTGTGGATATTTTTATAGTGACCCTATTGATCGCCTTTTCCGGCGGGATGAAAAGCCCGCTCTTCCTGATATATTACTTCGTCCTGTTGGACGCGTGTTTTGACTACTGGTCAGACAGGCTGTACTATTATTTCGCCGGTTCCATCGCCGCGTGCTATACGGCAGTCTACCTGATAAGCGCAAAGGGCGTCATGGTTTCGCCGTATCTTGCGGATTTTATTGCCAGGATTTTCTTCCTGCTCCTTGTAGGGCAGTTGGGGCACATTATAGCGCATGAAATGAGGGAACAGCACAAGAACCTGAAGAATATAAGCATGGAAAAGGAAAAACTTTACGAGGAGCTCCGCAGGATAAACGTGGCGCTTGAAGAAAAAATTAAAAGGGCGACCGAAAACCTTGAGAAGACAAATCTTATGCTTGTCAAGAAAAACATAAGCCTGCTTGCCGCGCATGAGATTTACATCAGGGCAAACGAGTCAAAGACAAAGGAAGAATTGATGTCAGTGGCTCTCGGAATAATCTTCCCGCTTATGAAGGGAAGCGGCGGCGTAATTTTCTCCGTTGATGAGGGGAAAAGGCGAATATACCTTGAAAGTTACAAAAAAACAATCGGTACTTATGAGTTTGAGGAGGGTTACACGCAGGATATAACGGCGGACTCGGAAATTTATGAGGTACTGACGAAGAAAAAGGCCAGGCTCATTGACGAGACGGCGAACGCCAGTGACGCTTTCCTTAACGGTGTACTGAAAAGCGGGTCTTGCGTAGTGGCGCCCCTTATGGCCAGGGGCGAGATAAACGGGATAATAATTATTTTCAACAGGAACCCTTACATATACAACAAGACTGACGCGGAACTTATAGAACTGCTTGGCGAGCAGATTGGTATGCTTATGCACAACAGGGTGCTTTACGATGAGATGAAGGCAAAGGCTTTAGGGCTTGAAAAGCTAATGAACCTTACAATAAATATGGAAACTTCCCTTGAAATAGAGGAAATAATCGGCAGGGCCCTGGAGGAAGGAATAAAGAAAGTATTTATAAATTCATGCGGCACCGTAATGCTCCTTTCAGAAGGTAATGAACTGAAGATAAAGGCGCAGTACGGCTACAAGAAAAGCTTGCTTGACAGTCGCATTCCCGTTGACAGCATAGCGGGCTGGGTATTCAAGAACAATAAAAGCCTTTTTATAAAGGATGTAAAAAAGATAAAATTTTTCAATCCCGCGACTGACGGAGATTTCATGAAGGATGCGGCGATAATTGTGCCGATTTCAACACAGACCAAGGTTTCGGGAGTTATGTGCATAACCATGGATGAACCGTGCTATACCAGGGAAGACCTGTATTTCCTTAACATATTGTCAAACCACCTTGCGGCATCAATAGAGAACGCCAGGCTTTACGCCAATGTTAAACGTGATTATATAAATACAATATACGCGCTTGCTACGGCAGTTGACGCAAAGGACCACTATACGCACGGCCATTCGACTACTGTCATGAAGTACTCAACAAAGATAGCTGAAAAGCTGGGGATGTCGGACGCGGAAGTAGAAACCATAAAATACGCGGGGCTGCTTCACGATATCGGCAAGATAGGCATAAGCGAGAATATTATAAACAAGCCGGGCAAACTTACGAATGACGAATACGCGATAATAAAGATGCACCCGCAGCTGGGCGCGAATATAATATCCAAGATAGAGTCGCTAAAGAAGCTTGTGCCGCTGGTTCTTTCCCATCATGAGTGGGTAAACGGCACAGGGTACCCGTTGGGACTGCGCGGCGAGGAAATACCGCTTGGCGCGAGAATAATAGCAATTGCGGACGCTTTTTCCACCATAACTTCAAAGCGGCCCTATAGGGAGGAGCGTTCCATTGAGTTCGCGGAAAAGGAGATACAGAAATATTCGGGTTCCCAGTTTGACGCTCGGCTGGTGAACGTGTTCATAAAAATCCTGAAGGAAGAGGCTGAAGAAGAAAAGGCGATGAAGGGCGCCCAGGCGGCAAGGGAGGCTGAGGCAGCGGCCCAGATGACCCGGCCCGCTGCGGTAAAACCGCCTGCCGTTGACGAAAAGCATAAAAAACGTATAAGG
>CAYNMZ010000086.1:0-9216 GCA_964398505.1 uncultured Spirochaetia bacterium | reverse complement strand
GGCCGCTGGTGTTTATCGTCACAAGCGAAAGCGATGACACCTCAAATTTCACCCAGTCCGTGTCGCCTGTCGGGAATATGGAGTGGTTTTGCCTGACGCCCGGCAGTATTGTCTTTGCCGAAGTGTAGGCATTGTCATCCTCGTATATGTCGGCGCCCAGCACGGTCAAGCTGAGCGTGTAGTCCGCTATCACGTCGTTTTGGCCGTATTCAGCCACCTTTACATAGTACGTGCCTGCCTGCAGGAAAGCAGTTATCTTTGAGCAGGAGCCATCTCCGCCGTCGTCGTCATAATACAGGTGGGTGGACGGCGCGCCGGACGAGTCATAAAGCCACATCTCGGTATCAGCGCCTGTGCCGAATGTCTGCAGCACCACCTGAGAAGGCCCGGCAAGCGTAAAATACGCCCAGTCAATGTCATTTGCCGGCGAGATATTGCGCTGCTGCGGCAGCCAGCTTTCAATCAGCTTTGCCGATGTATATATGTCGTCGTATTCGTAAGCGTCGCCGGGTATAGGCGTCTTTGTGACTGTCAGCGTCGGCGTCACTGTGCGCGTCACAGTAAATGTCCTGGTCACGGTCGGCGACAAAACCTCGGTAAATGTCGGAGTCTGCGTAAACGTGGGGCTCGCTGTCCGCGTAGCCGTATCAGTCACGGTAAAGCTCGGCGTGAATGTCGCGGATATGAACTCTGTTTCTGTAGGCGTGGCAGTGGCCGTGTAAGGCGGCGTTGCAGTGTGCGTGTCAGTCACTGTCGGCGTCGCAGTATCCGTGCCGGTTTCCGTGACAGTGGGAGTATGGGTGTCAGTAAAACTCGGGGTTGCCGTCAGCGTGAACGACGCAGTGCCGGTTTTTGTGGCGCTTTCAGTCGCGGTCGGTGTTGCCGTGCCTGTGGCTGTCGGCGTAGGCGTGAGCGTGGGCGTAACCGTACACGTGTCAGTTTCCGTGGCTGACGCCGTGAAAGTGCCTGTATGTGTCGGGCTGTAAGTTTGCGTCGCCGTTTCTGTTACCGTGGAAGTAACGGTAAAAGTCGGGGTCCGCGTAAAAGTCGGCGTGTCCGTAAGCGTATAAGTGCCGGTCGGACTGTCAGTTAACGTGGCCGTGGGCGTTGATGTTTCGGTCACGCTCGGCGTTTCCGTGAAAGTATATGTCACAGTTATCGTGGGCGTGGGCGTGCGCGTAAAAGTGAAGGTCGGCGTCGGCGTCGGCGCGTCAGTAACGAGTATATTGTTTGAAATGCCTGTAACCTGCGGTTTTCCCTGTTCTGTAACAGTAATGGTCCTTATGCCCGTGGTCCCGAATGAGACGTAGAACTGCCTGACTCCGGCATCACCCGGCACAAAGGTATAATTTAGCGGCAGTACCGCGGCCGGGTCATCGGATGTAAACGACACGGTCCCGCTGTAATCGCTCACAGTGATGCCGTAAGCGTCCTTTGCGCGCACAAGCACCTGCACAGGTTCTCCTGTAAAGGCGGCTGACGGCCCGGACACCGAGAATGTCACCACAGGAACCGTGGTTATTGTCCCGGAATACGACATGTCATCAGGGTCCTCCATTGTCACAGTCACCCTGTGTTGTATTCCGGAGAGTATGGATAGCGTCAGCAGCGCGGACGCGTAGCCTGACGCGTCAGTATACGACTGCGCCGGATATATGGTCCCGTTGTCGGACGAGAAGCTTATCTTCACGCCCTGCATGGCGGCCGGGCTGTTGTTCTGGTCTACAACCTGCGCTGTTATAGTGACATATGAGCCTGCGGCAGCGTTCACAGCCGCATCAGGCATGACCTTCACATAGTATCCCGTGGAGACGGTTATTGTGTTAGTCGCGTCCTGAAGATGCCCTGTACCCGCGTTAAGGTCAACCGCCCTTACAGGGAAATAAGTACCGGTTACCCCGCACTTTACCTTAACCTGCGCTGCGCCGCTCGCGTCAAGAGTCGGCGTCACGGAATAGTACCAGTTTGCGCCGTCATCGAGCGAGAATACCATCCTTGTGACCGGCGCGTAAACATGCACCTGTTCATGGCCCGCGGGCGCAGGCGCGTTATAGCCGTTCGCGTCCTTGGCGTTTATGTAAAGCGTGCCCGTCTTGCCTGCGCCGAGCGCCATGGGCGCGGGCAGGAATGAAAGCCTTATTGCGCCGCCTGATGCGGATATGGTCACTGTCGTGCCGATAAGCCCTGACGATCCCACCACGCAGTAGTTCATGGAACCTGTCGGGTCCGAGCTGACCCTGAAATACGCGGTCACCTCTCCCTGCGCGTTCGTGGAAACACCCGCGGGCGTCACAAGCGCGTTTTGCGTCTTTCCCGTCTGGACCATCTGCGTAAACGACACCCATTTGTCCGCTATGGGATTCCCGTAACTGTCAGCGACCTTTGCTGTTATTGTCACCCATTGGCCGGCCTGCACGGAATATATATTTGCCCAAGCTGACAGCGAAGCCGGAGCTGACGCGTATATGGAAGCGTAAGCTTTTCCCTGCTCAAGCGACCAGGCATTGTCCGAAGCAGTTATTGTCACGTTCAGGGCGGCTTTTGTGTCCCTGCACCAGACATAAGCTGTGCCGAGCGCCAAGGTCAGGTCAAGGCTTGAATGCCATGATACTTTGTCCGCGGAAAACAGCATTTCAGCCGAGGCAGAAGTCATCTTCACGGACGCGTTTGATGAGGCATTATTGTTCAAACTGTCCTTTGCCTGTATCGTGAGCCTTACAGGCTCGCCTGCCCGCATTGAAGGAAGATAAGGGCTTATGGAAAGCTTTGCTGCAGGCGCGTCATTTACATAGACCAGGGCGCTTCCCGCGGACAACCCCGGCGCTGACGCGGTGACAGTCGCTGTATTGGCGGCAAAATCCCTGGCGAGTATGCTTGTCTCCGCAAGGCCGTTAAAATACGCCGCAGACCGCCATGTCACTCCGTTGTCGGACGAGAACTGCATTGAGGCAGAGGAAGATGTCACCGTAATCCCCCTCGCGTCCTGGACCATATTGCCGAACGCGTCAGCCGCGTAAACCCTGAGGCTCACAGGCGCGCCTGTCAGGGCGGTGTTTTCCGACGGGTTTATCACGGTCTTCGCGGCTGCGCCTGCCGCAAAATTCACGGTCACAACCCTTGTAAAGGGCCCGAACCTGAGCGTGACATTTGCCGCGCCCGCTTTTGTGGAGCGTATGCGCGCCCTCGCGTCGCCGTCTGTGCCTGTTATGGCCCTGCTGTTCGCGCTCACTGTAACGGGCTCTATGATATCCTCTGGCCTGTCCGATATAAAATCAATAAGCGCGCCCGACACTCTCGTATTCGCGCCGACATCAGGCGCCCAGACATAAGCGGTTATTGTCGCCGAAGAAACTCCGTCCGCGGGTACGGCGGTCTGCGGCGACGCCCATGCTTTCCACCCGTCTATGACCCATATATAATTGCTCGTGGGATACGCGGCATTGCTGCGCCACGAACCGCCCGTGTTTATGGTGGAGCGCACAATGCCGGCTCCGACCTTCATCGTGAACGTATTGGAAAAACAGTCCCATACTATGGTGCCGCTCGCGTTCTTGTACGTGATATTGTCAAAGAAAGCGTTGAAAGTGCCGGCATTGTTGGACGGCGCGCCGTTATATCCTATATTGCCCGTGTCCTGCGACAGATAACCGTTGCTGTAATACGTGCCCGACAGCATGGAAACGTCAAACTTTCTCCTGTACCAGGATTCCTTGGCGAACGCCGATATGTCCATTGACGGGTGTATCCTTATGGCGTTCTGGTCCCTTATGTAATTCTGGGTAGCCTGGCCGTAATCCCTCATATCACCGAAATTTCCGTCCTGGTACTCGGTGGAGCAGTAAAAATTCGAGCTGTATTCCGGCACAAAGACATCATACTCCAGGTATTCATTGCCGGAGAATGTATGGTCCCTGTCGTCAAACTGCAGGTAAACGAACTCATACCTGTTTGCCTGGACCAAATAGGACGTAAGCAGCAGCGGCCTCTCGTACGAGACAGCCGGAACCACGACATTTATCGGATTTGACACGCCGTTCACCCCAGGCTGCGACACGTCGTTTACGGAAATTGTCTGAAAACCCGCGGTCTGCAAAACAGCCTGGAATATTCTCGCGCCCATGTCAGAAGCCTGGAAAGCAAGGTCTGCGGGCAGAGACACCATGGGCGAAGTGTCGCCGGACGTAAAATGCACGGTTCCGGTGTATCCGGTTATTATGTTATTGTAGGCGTCCCTGGCTGTTACGACATAATTGAAAACGCTGTTAGCCGAGGTGATTGACGGCGCCTGTACAGAAAAACCCGCCAGGCTGCCTGGCCTTACTGTTATTTCGTTTGAAGTGCCGTTCACCTGCGGCGCTACCGTGTCAACAGCCTGTATCCTGTGCACGCCCGCAGTGTAAAGGGTTACAAGCACGTATTTTGTGCCGTTGTCCGAAGGCAGGAAAATAACATCGCCCAGGTAAAGCGCCAGCGGGTCCGTGGAATTTAAGCGCGCCGTTCCCGTATAACCCGAGGCTATGTTATTGTTCGCGTCCTTTGCCTGCACAGTCACCCAGAACGCGGCTCCCGCGTCAGTGAAAGAAGGCGCTGTTACGGCAAAATTCAGCGCAGTGCCCGCGGAAACCCACACCTGCGCAGAAGCCGACACGCTGCTGTAAACGGTGTCATTGGCGTATATGGTGTAAAGCCCTGCCTGATTCAGGGTGACCCGGAACAGATGCTGTCCCATATCCAGCGCCGGCGCGTACGTGTAATCCTCCGGCAGTATCGAGGATGAAGGCGCGGAGTAAAAATGCGCCGTTCCCGAATACGCCTCGTTTATCACAAAAGGCCCGTAAAAATCAGAGCTGAGCGCGGTGAGCGTGACCCAAAACGGCGAGCCCGCTGTCGCGCTCGCGGGCGCGAGCAGGTCATAACGCGCCGTATCCTTTGTGGCAGTGGCTGTCGGAGAAGCCGTAAATGTCCATGTCGCTGTCCTCGTAAAGGTCGGCGTTTGCGTGGCAGTGCCCGTGGCTGTGGCGCTGTTTAAGGCCGTGAATGTCGGGGTCGGCGTAACTGTCATTGTGACAGTGCGGGTGGACGTAAAAGTCGGCGTCGCCGTATATGTGGCAGTCGGCGTCGCCGTGAATGTCGGCGTAGGAGTGGCTGTGGCTGTGCGGGTTCTCGTATATGTTGGCGTTGCCGTTGCCGTAAAAGTCGGCGTTGCCGTGAAAGTATTTGTCCCGGTATCCGTCGGCGTCGCTGTCGGCGTATGCGTGGCTGTTCCCGTGGCTGTCTGCGTATAAGTGCGCGTATCTGTCGGAGACGCCGTATGCGTAGCTGATATCGTGGACGTCCGCGTGTCAGTGCCTGTCCTTGTCACCGAGAAGGTCGGCGTGGCTGTAAATGTGGGCGTCACTGTCCTCGTGAAAGTCATAGTGGATGTCGGGGTCACGGTAAATGTGGCCATAAGGAAGAACGTGTCGTTTGACGCGGTCTCGCTTACGCCGTCGGCTGTGCCATAGGCCGTGTTCAATATTTCCCAGCCCGCGTAAGGTTCCACAACTTTCGCCTGAAAGCAGATTTCAAACGGCACGCCCCTGTCAATCGACGGGAACGCCCAGCGTATCTCGTTGTCCTGGACTGTCGCGCCGACGAGGCTATCCTCCACAGGCACAAGCTCAGGCGGCAGCGGGTCCCTTATGACCACGTTTGTCATGCTTGCTATGGCCTCGCCGAGCAGCTCTAAAAACACGTTCCACTCATCCTGTGGCGCGTTGTAATTCAGCCACATGCCGCCCGCCATGGGCGGAAGGTAATACGGGTTGCACTTGTAAGGCTCTTCCATGGAAATGCTTATGGAATGTATTATGACTCCCTGTGACAGGAGGTCGTGGGCTGTAAGGCTCATTGAAAGAGGGCCGCCGTTGGCCTCAAGGCACGGCACGCCTTCGTCCGTGATGAGTATCATGGTCTTGGAAGCGCCCTCGCGCCAAGGCAGTTTGTTCGCCTCATACAGCGCTTCAAGCGAGGGTTCAATTCCGCCGGCTACCGGAATTCCGGCCAGCCAGGCCTTGAACTTATCGTCATTTTCCGCGAACCCGTAAGAATCAAACCAGCCGTCCACGTACGTCAGAAGCCCGAGCCTGTAGTCTATGGCCCTGCCCGAAAGCTGTCCGGTCATGTACTGAATATTTTCGCGTATCCTGTCTATGCCCGTCTGCATTGATCCGCTGCGGTCTATCACCCATACTATGTCCGCCTTGGGAAGCACGTATTCCGGATTTATTGTTATGCAGTAATTTATAGTATCGCCTATGGCAGCGACATATTTGTCCTGTGTTTTCTGCAGTGTCATAACGCCCGCGAACAATGACCCCGGCCACAGCAGGCAAAATATGAGCGCTGTAAAGATTACAATTCTTTTCACAGGGCAGTCTCTCCCCTTATAAAAGTTTATAAATATACATTATAATTTTACAGGAAAGCGGTTTAAAATCAAGTGTCAGCGGTCACATAGCAGGAAGTATTATACTGAAGTGACAAAACGCGTATTTTCCGTTTTTTACCTTATTTTAATGGGCTTTACCCGCGAAACGCCATAATATGCCTTAATTTTAGGGCCCGGCTTTTTAGCGTTCATCAGGAAAATATGGTACTTTTTCTGCTTCCCGCCTTTGCCCTGCCTCAGCGCGGAATACGCCCTTTTAAACCTTATCCCGAAAAATCCCGCTTGCCTGAAAATGGCAATAAGCCTGTTCCTGTCAAACCCCTTGTGCTTTGCGCCTGAATTCCTGAAATCACCATGAAAACCGCCGTCTTCCTTTTCAAGGTCCGCAATGGCCAGCCTGCCGCCCGCTTTCAGCATCCCGCAGAGCTTGCGCGCGAAAAGCGGCGTGTTTTTCACATGATGCATGGCCATTGACGAGACAACAACGTCAAAGCTTTTTTGGGGCGCAGGATCTTTTTCAATGTCAAGAAAAACAGGCATGATATTGCTTATTCCGGATATTCTGATTTTTTCTTTCAGTTCATTAAGCATTCCTCTTGAGCTGTCATACGCGACAACCCGGCCGGTTCTTTTCGCGAGAGCGGCTGACACAAGCCCGGTACCCGCGCCGATATCCGCGCAGGAGTCGCTTTTTTGCGGCTTTAACGCTTTAATCATTGCAGACGCTATGGCAGTTGCCATCTTTTTCCGCGGCCCTGTTTCCCAACCTGCCGCAGCCCTGTCAAACCTTGAGCGCATTTTTACCCCTCCTGCCGCAGCACAGCTCAAGCGTCCTCCCTTTTAATAGCGCCTCCGCGGTCTTTTTCCTTGCCCTTTCAACAATCCTTCCGAAAGTCTGCCTTGACACGCGCATTTTTTTGGCAGCAGCGTCATGATATAGGCCCATGAAATCCGCGAGCCTTATCGCCTCTATCTCGTCAGCCTCAAGCCTTACGGGTTTTGCCGCGCTTTTTACGCCCATGGGCGCAAAAACAAATCCTCTCAGGCTGTCGCAGATTTTCCTGGCCTTGCAAGGCCTTGCCATGTTCCCCGCCTTTTTGAGTTTCAAGTATTAAATTTTCAGTCTTACTGTGTTAAGCCGCGTATTTTTGAATCGCCTTTTCCAGTTCCTGCTTTGGCAAGCCGCCGATGACACGGCCCGTTTCCCTGCCGTTCTTAAAAAACAGTATTGCAGGTATGCTGCTGATCCCGTACTTCTGCGAAAGATCCGGCGCCTCATCCACATTTACCTTGCACACCTTTAATTTTTCTTTTTGCTCGGAAGCGATCTTCGAAACTGTTCCCGATATCATCAGACAAGGCAGGCACCACGGCGCCCAAAAATCTACCATAACAGGCAGGTTGGATTCAAGCACTTCCTTTTTGAAACTTTGATCATTTACATTCTTTTCCATGACGACCTCCGAAGTTTAAAGTTTCGTTAGTCCTCCGAAGCCCGAAGGGTTAAGGAGGAAGTTTCACTTTCCCAACGCATTTGCAGTCCGCGCTATACTCCGTCAAGCTCTTTAAAGTGCTTCTCAAACACGCTCTTTGGCCTGAAACCCACATATGCCTGCTTTATTTTCCCGTCCCTTCCGATCACAAAAGTAGTGGGAAGTCCCATTATCCCGCCGAAAGCGTTGGCGAGCTTTGCGTCAGCGATGAAAACCGGGTAGTTTATGCCGTAATCTTTGGCGAATTTTTTGACTTTTTTCGGCTCATCAACGGCAGCGCCGATAATTACAAGCCCGTCGCTGCCGTATTCTTTTACAAGCTCAATAAAACCCGGTATTTCAGCCTTGCATGGCGGGCACCATGTCGCCCAAAAATCAAGGATTACCACCTTGCCCTCGTAATCCGAAAGGCTGAATTTTTTGCCTTCAATTGTAACCGCGTTAAAATCCGGCGCTGCCCGGCCTTCCGCAGCCAGCGCTGCCGCGAACATCGTTACCGCCAGCGCAGCTGTCAAAACGTTCTTTATACGCATATATAAGCCTCCTTTTTACGCGCCGAACAGGGACGCGAAAATCCCAGCCGGCCTCGTTATCTTTATCGCTCCCTGCGGGCATATCCTCATGCAGCCCGCGAGCCTGTCGCACGCCTTATCATCGCTCACCATCGCTTTTTTTGAGCCCTTGTCCACATACAGGATGCCGGCCGGGCACATCCTGGCGCACGCGCCGCAGCCCGTGCATTTCTCAGCGTCTATCACCACGTTCATCACATTGGTCCTCCTTGTTTAATTATGAGCATATGCTCATAATTAAATTATACCCGCAGGTTGTTGTTATGTCAAGGTGTTTTTTCGGGCTTGCGCCATGACGGCCGGCAGTCCTACCTGCTTATGACAAACAATTTTCCCCTTATTTTCTCGCCACTGTACATGTTCTTTATCACATAATAATAAACGCCCGGCGACACTTCCGAGCCGTGCTTGTTCCTCAGGTTCCACCTGCCCTTTGTCGTTACGGGCTGCAACGATACCACAAACTCGCCGGAAAGCGTATATATCTCAATCAACGCTCCGGGCACCAGGTTCGCGAACTTGACATTGCCGTCAAATGACTCCGAAGGTATGAACGGGTTCGGGTACACGACAGCCTGTAAAAGCGGGAATTCCACGGGCCCGCTGTTTATCGGCGGATGCCTGTCCCACGCGTCAGGATAAGCCTGGTCATTATAGTCCGCATAGGCCGTATTGTAAACCTGGCTTGCTCCTGCCGTGGTTTTTATGTTCACGTCAAATT
>CAYNMZ010000085.1:0-9248 GCA_964398505.1 uncultured Spirochaetia bacterium | reverse complement strand
GCCGCATGCTTGAGGAAGCTGTTATGAATCTAAAAGGCGGGACTGTAGAGGAGGAAGTGGAGACAAAAATAAAGACCGCTTTTAAGGCGTATATACCTGATTCATATATTTGGGACTCTGCCGAGAAACTTAAAATATACAGGCGCATATTCCTGGTCCGGCAGAAAGAGGAAATAGATGAAATACGGGAGTCTTTAAGGGATGTTTGGGGCGCGCTCCCGGAAGAAGTTATCAACATACTTACTGTTGCCAGGCTTAAACTTGCCGGAAAGAGGTTAAAAGCCGGTGAAATATCCTTTTTTGGAAGTGGTCTGTCCGTAAAATGGGAAACGGAACACGCCGGAGGACGGGAAAAACTTAAGAAACTGCTTGACAAGAAAGGCGTGCGCTATAAGGCACCTGACAAAGCCCTGGTTATAGAATTTGCCGGCGGGAAAGAAGCGGATATGGTAATGGAACTGCTTACAGCGGAAAGCTGAACGGCTATTCCGGGTTTCCCGGAAGGTTTATGTGCGCGGGCTTGTTCTCCTCCGCCCGAGGCTGAATATAAAAATTAATTACGGAAGGTTTATAAATTTTAATTTGTTTTCCACGACCTTGTAATAGCACATCCTTATGTTGTTTATATTGTTTTTCTTCTGTATGCGGAGCGCCTCGGCCTTTAATGGCTCGGGCACCATCAGGAAGAAAGTCCCGAGTTTTTCCGAGATGCTTTTCCAGGCTATGGCTTCGCCTTCCGTGACCGAAGTTTCGGTCTCAACTTTCATGTATATCGTAAACGGGGATTTCACTATCAAATCCACGGTTACGCCGTTAACTACCGCGCTCTGAGACATGATGTTTGTAAGGACCTGGGCAGCTCCTTTTGACTCGTAGTAATTGGCCAGAGATTTGATTATGGTCTCGTGCATTTTCATTTCCCTTGCTGTCCTTATAGCCATGTTTTCCCTCCGATGATATTTTAAATTAAAAATGCCCCTATACTTCGCTCCATTTTATGTATCCGGGCATGAACTTGGCGTTTGAGTCGGGGTTATTGGGCATCACGCGCACCGTGTAGCTGACCGTGCCGGACGCAGAAGGCTTGATAGTGCCCTCATAAACCAGGTCCTGGCCATTGTTGCCCTTGAACTCCATGGATACGCAGTCAGTGCCCTCAAGAATGGTCTTGCCGCGCTGATAGCCGTAATACGCCTCTGCCAGGAGGTCCGAGCCTGAAAGGCCTCCGCCGTTCACGAAAGCTTTTATCCTTATTTCCCCGCCGACGCGAATGTCTCCTTTGTTCTCGGAAACCACGGAGTTTATCCTTACGTTTTCCCAGCACTTTGCCAGGTGTTCCTTCCATTTTGAAAGGGCCCTTGCCTTGGCGAAATTATCGGCGGAAAGGTAAAAGTACTGCCTGCCGCCGGGCTTGTAGAACTTTTCCGTGTATTCCATGACCATCCTGTTTGTGTTAAAGACGGGGCAAAGCGTCTGCATGGAAGTCTTCATTTTTTTTATCCAGTCATGGGGCAGGCCGTCCTTGCCGCGCTTGTAATACAGCGGTACCATGTCGTTTTCCAGTATGTCGTAAAGCTGGCCGGCCTCAACCGCGTCGCGGTAATCGGAGTTCTCGTATTCCTCGCCGCGGCCTATCATCCAGCCGTTGTCGGCGTCGGCTTTTTCGTCCCACCAGCCGTCCATAATTGAGCAGTTTAGCCCGCCGTTGAAATTAACCTTCATTCCGGACGTGCCTGAGGCCTCAAGCGGCCTTATAGGGTTGTTTAGCCATACGTCCACGCCCTGCACAAGGTAATGCGCTGTGTTTAAGTCGTAATCCTCTACAAATACGAGGCAATGCCTGAAACCCTCTGTTTGCGCTATGCGGTAAACTTCTTTAATAAACTCTTTTCCGGCGTTATCTTTAGGATGGGCCTTGCCCGCGAAAATTATCTGTACGGGTTTATCGGGGTTGTTCAGTATTTTTTTAAGCCTTTCTATGTCCCTGAATATCAGTGTCCCCCTTTTGTATGTGGCGAAGCGCCTGGCAAATCCGATTGTCAAAGCCTCGGATGAGAGGATTTCAGATGCCCTGTCTATTTCTTCCTTTGATGCGCCCCGCTCTTTCAGGGATTTCTTAAGCTTCCTGCGCACAAAAGCGCAAAGCCTCTCTTTCCTGCGCTCATGCGTCCTCCACAGCTCCGTATCCGGTATTTCCACCACTCTTTGCCATATCGCGTGGTCATCCGGAGCGTCAACCCAACGGCTGCCTAAATAGCGGACAAAAAGGTCGGCCATTTCCTTTGAAATCCAGGAGTTCATGTGTATGCCGTTCGTGATATGGGTAATGGGAACTTCATTTAAGGGCACGCCCTTCCAGATGTCCTTCCACATGTCCCTGGATACGTGGCCGTGCAGCTTTGACACGCCGTTGTTGAAGTCAGAAAGCTTCAGGGCGAGGACTGTAAGGCAGAAAGGCTCGCTTTCATCATCTGGGTTAACCCTTCCGAGAGACATGAATTCCTTGAAACCTATTTTAAGGTTGTGTTCAACGTAATTCCTGAAATACTTCTCCATTGTCTCAATGCCGAACCTGTCATTTCCGGCAGGCACCGGCGTGTGGGTTGTGAACATTGAAGAAGCGGCCACAGTCTCTCGCGCCTCATTAAAAGTTAATCCGTTGTCCTGCATGAACATCCTTATCCTCTCAAGCGCGAGAAAAGCCGAATGTCCCTCGTTCATATGGGTGACAGAAGGTTTCAGTCCCAAAGCTGTCAGCGCTATCATGCCGCCTATGCCGAGAAGGTATTCCTGTTTTATACGCATTTCGTGATCCCCGCCGTACAAAAGATCTGTTATCTCGCGGTCAGCGGGTGAGTTCTCGGGGATATTTGTGTCCATAAGGTAGAGTGAAACGCGGCCCACCTTTACCTGCCATACGTGGAATTTCACGTCAGCATGGGGCATTTTTACCGAAAGAAGCAACGGTTTCCCCTCATTATCTTTTACGATTGAAACTGGCGCGATGTGATAATCGTGGCTCACGTAGCGTTCCTGCTGCCAACCTTCATTGGTGAGGTACTGGTGGAAATAGCCGCGGCCGTAAAGCAGGCCTACTGCCACAAAAGGCAACCCGAGGTCAGAGGCTGATTTTAAGTGATCTCCGGAAAGAACGCCGAGTCCGCCTGAATAAATAGGCAGGCATTCTGCAAGGCCGTATTCTGCGGAAAAATACGCGATAAGAAAGTTGTCAGGCAAGCCATTTTTTACCTTGTCATACCAAGAGACGCGTTTCATGTACTGCTCGCGGCGTTTTAGGGTGGTCTCAATTCTGAAAATAAAGCCATCATCGGCTGCCAGGCTCTCAAGCTTTGACTGAGAAACATTATATAGAAGCTTGACCGGATTATGCGATGTTTCTGACCAGAGTTCGGGATCTATGTCCCTGAAAAGCGCGAAAGCTTCGGCGTCCCATGCCCACCATATATTTCCAGCAAGGTCCAAAAGAGGGGAAAGCTTTTCGGGCATGTTCGGCAAAACGTTTAATTCCCTGAATTTCATTAAATAAGTCCTCCTTGAGTGTTTTAAATAGTGCCGTATTTTATCACAAAAACAGGCGTGTTAAAAGCCAAAATTTGGAATTGCGTGGGAATTGCGGCATTTTGGATGTCAAATCTGAGCCTGCCGGAAAAAGCCCTTTATTTACAGCAGGTTCATGGATTTTGTGACAGCTTTTTTCCATTCGGAAAAGTATCTGGCCCGTTTTTCATCCGCCATTTTTAGTGCCCGTTATTTTTCCCATATCCGTTTTACCCCGCGCAAAAATCCAGACTTTTTTTCTTTTACCGTATGCTTGTTTTAGGCGGGTTTTAGGGTATAATAAAGATATATTTGCATGGAATTATGACAGAATAAAAGGGGTAAAATGGATAAGATTACTGCCAGGGATAATCTGGTCAAGCTTGTAGCCCGTTTTAAATCTGAATTTGAATCGGGAAAGACAAAACAATACACCGAGGAAGAAACCAAGGCTTGTTTCATAACACCTCTGCTCACCAATGTCCTTGGCTGGGAAGTCAGCAACCGTGACGAGGTTGTCATGGAACAGACAATATCCCGCGGAAGGATAGACTACGGCATAAGGGTCGGGAATGAATTCAAGTTCTTTGTCGAGGCAAAACAGGTGAGTGTTGACCTTGAAACTGCGATACCGCAGGCTGTGGCCTACGGATACAACAGCAAGGTGCCGTTCGTGGTCCTGACCGACTTTGAAGGACTGAAAGTCTTTGACGCCAATATAAAACCCGTAAAACGCAATCTTAAAAAAGGCCTGAAGATGGACATTTCATGGCAGGACTATGTCGACAGGTTTGACGATATCTGGCAGTTGGCCAAGCCTGAAGTCCTGAACAATTCGCTTGATAAGCTCTCAGCGGTAAAGGCAAAGGACCGCACGTCAATTGACAAGGATATCCTCAAAGACCTGGAACACTGGCGCGAGATGCTTGCAAAAAACCTGTTCAAAAACAATAAGAAGTTGTTTGACGGCGAAGACAGGGAAAAATCAGCGGATTTCTTAAAGGAAGTCACGCAGAAAATACTGGACAGGATAATATTCATACGCTTTTGCGAGGACAGGAAGCTCACACAGTCGCAAAGGGTGATTGACCGCCTCGCGGGAAAAGATGACCTGGAACTGAAGACGTACGAAAAGATACTTGAACCCATATTCAGGGAATATGAAGGCATATTTAACAGCGACTTGTTTGCGAAAAGGGACTGGGAAAAGGACCTGCAGGCTGACTACAAGGTCGTAAATGCCATAGTCTCAGAAACCTGCGAACCGTATATGTTTGACGTCATTCCTATTGAAGTTCTTGGCAATATATATGAGCAGTATCTCGGACATACCATACGGCTCACGCCCGAGAACGTAAAGTATGAGGAAAAACCCGAAGTTCGCAAGGCAGGCGGTGTTTATTATACTCCTGAGTATATAGTGGACTACATAGTCAAGAACACAGTGGGCAAGCTGCTCTCTGAACTGCCGGAAGCAAAAGCAAAGAAAATAAGGATTCTTGATCCTGCGTGCGGCTCAGGCTCTTTCCTAATCCGCGCTTATGAGGAAATGCTGAAGTATTATGAGGGATTGAAGGGGAAGTCAAAACAGAAGGTTTCCGAGGGCCAGACAGCAATGGATACGGGCTCTGTCGGCGCGAAGCTGACGCTTGAGGAAAAAGCCGGGATTTTGAAGGAGCACATCTTTGGCGTGGACATAGACGACCAGGCAGTCGAAGTCACCAAGCTATCGCTGATGTTGAAAATGCTCGAGGGAGAGTGGGGTCTGGTCAAGGGCACACATCTTCTTCCAATGTTGGACAAGAATATCCGCTGCGGAAATTCGCTTGTTTCAGGGAATGTGCTTGAGTTGAATAAATATTTCGGGGAGGATTTTCATAAGGTAAAGCCGTTTAACTGGGAAGAGGAGTTTGAAAGTATAATGGTGGATGAGGGTGGGTTTGATGTGGTGATTGGGAATCCGCCTTATGTAAATGTTGAAAACCTCGAAAAAAGAATCAGAGAATATTATTTTGAGTTTTATAAAACCTGTTCAGGACGAACGGATATTTACGTGGCATTTATTGAAAAAGCTTTGAAATTATTTAGACAAAAAGGATACATTTCATTTATTGTTCCATATGCATTTACTAATCAAAATTACGGGTATTTATTGAGAAAAGAATTGACGAATAAATACTACATTGACGAGTTGTTAGATACAAGCGAGTATTTTGTTTTTGACAATGCCGTTGTGAAAAATATTATTATTAGACTGCAAAATATTTCAAATCAACATAAAACTTTAATAAAAAAAATCAAGAGCCGGGATGAGTTTAAAGAAAATAAGTTCCATTCTTTTGAAATAGATCAGAATGAATTTTTGAGATTAAAAGAAAACAGATTTGAAACCAAAAATATATACTCGCTTTCTGGCATAAAAGACAAAATATGGTTAAACTCAATACCATTAGAAAAAATTTGCTTTGTAGCCTACGGCGCTCGATTAAACCATAAAACAAAAAAAATTGGTAAAGAAAACTATATACATAAGGAAAAGAAAAAAGGGTTAAAACCTTTTCTAGAAGGCAAGGATATTGAAAGATATGCACATGCGGAAAGTGGATGGCTGAATTACGAGCCAAGAGAGCATTATAATCCTATGTTTAAAGAGTTGTTTGAAAATGAAAAAATAATGTCTATAAACGTAGTTAAAGATAGGTTACGGTTTACAATTGATAGTGACTATTTATATAACAGTCATACGGTTATTAATTGCATTAGATATGACAAATTAGTTGGCGCAAGTCATAGCTCGGCTGTTTTAGCTTTAAAAACTGCCGATTTGAATTTATGCAAAAAATATAATACTAAATATATTTTAGGAATTTTAAATTCTAAATTGATAAATTGGTATTTTGTGAATTTTTTAAGTGAGAGTTTACATTTTTATCCTAATGATGCAAAGGGTTTGCCTATAAGAGCAGTAGACGAGAAAACAGCAATACGGATTAGTGAAGAGGTTGAATTAATGATTTCGCTTCAAAAGAAAAGTAAAAATTCGAAGGGGTCGGAACTTGAACAAATTAGAACTCAAATAGTCAAAACTGACGAAGAAATTGATGATTTGGTATATGAACTTTACGGAATAACAGAAGAGGAAAGAAAAATAATTGAGGAGTAATTATTTATGGAAACCGATAGTAGAGGTTATATTAGAACTGACAGCCTGCAAGAAATTAAAGATTGGTGCCATAAAATTATTCTTAAAAACAGAGAGGAAGGAAGAAAAGTTTTATTTACAATGAGAAATACGCCTGGAAAAAACAATACTGTTAAGAATTATCCTGTTGAAGTTGTTGCCTATATAACGAAAGGTGATTTTCCAAAAAAACCGAATTGCATGAATATGAAAGAATACAGTGAGAATAATTTTGTTTTGCATGTAGCTGTTTCTACAAATGTTCTGGATGCTAGTTATGTTTTTGGTATACTTGTTTCAGTAATAGCTGTTCCTGAAGGTGGCTGGATTACATGGTTAACAATTATCGTCTTAGTGTTATTAATGTTTTTGCCAACGATTAGCACATCGTTCTTAAAAAAATGCATCGTTGAGGAATTAAAAAAAGATGGAATAGATTGTTATATTACAAAAACTATTGATTAAAATGTGGGGGGACCTTGATTTGAGCGTTGAGAAAAGGGTATATCTTGCATAAATACCCCACTTGACAAACTTTACAAATATTGCTATATTTATACAAATGTAAAGTTAATCTTATTGGAAGGCGGGGTGAGGTTATGAGGGATTTGGCTATAAAAATCAAGCGATACAGGGAATTAATAGGCCTGACTCAGGAGCAACTGGCGGACAAAGCCGGAATAACCAGGCCGGCTTATAATTCGATTGAAAACGGCAAGTCTGAGCCCAGGGCTTCCAACCTTTACAAGATAGCCAAAGCGCTTGGCAGGAAGATGCAGGACTTGCTTGAACCCATCCCCGAAATAGCTGAGGTGCGGTTTCGATGCCGCAAGTGCAAAAGCAAAAAGGAAATGGCTAGCCGGGAAAAAATACTCAGCGAAGTCAAAATCTGGCTGAATAATTTCTGCAGGCTTGAGGAAATCATGGGGGATAAAAAGACCTTCAATTTTTCCTTGACCGCCAAAGAAGCAGCTGACCCCATAAAAGCCGCCTCAAAAGCGCGCGAGTTTTTTAAACTTGACGCAAAATCCCCTATAAACGACATGTGCGGGCTTGTGGAGTCAGCCGGGATACGTCTATACTTTTTTGACAGCGACTTGGACAAGCTTTTCGGCCTTTCTCTGATACACGAAAACAAATACCCGGCAATCGCGGTAAACATAAACAAGGATGTCAATATAGAAAGGCGCATATTTACCGTCGCGCATGAGCTCGGCCACCTGCTTATGCACAAGGAATCGTTTAATGTCAATGAAAGCATTGAGATAAAAGAGCAGGAGGATGCGGCAGACCTTTTTGCCGGGCATTTCCTCATGCCTGACTCTGCGTTTGACATGAAATGGGATGAAAACAGGGGAATACACTGGGTTGACAATGTGCTGGAGATAAAAAGGTATTTCAGGGTGAGCTACAAAACTGTCTTGCGTAGAATGCTGGACAAACGCATGGTTGACGACAGCAGGGTTTATAAAAATTTTGCGCAGCTAATTAAATATAAATACGGGCATGACCTTAAGGGACACTATGAACCGTTTAAACTTGAGAACGTTGATTTTCTTGAAGTCCGGTTGAACCGGCTTGTGCGCGAGGCAATAGAAAAGGAACTCATATCCGTCAGCAGGGCGGCGGAAATACTCGGAATAAGCCTCGAGAATATGCTTGAGAGAGGACGTTCGTGGGATCCGCCGGATGGACAAGATTCGCGCAATAATCAGTGATGCCAGCGTGCTGATTGATCTAATAAAAGCTGATAAGGAAGTTTTGGAAATAGCCGCAGGCTGTTTTGACCTGCATATATCCTATCTTGTTTTGGATGAAATTAACCAGCTTGATGAATCAAAGGCAAAAGCCCTGGGCCTGAAGATTTATGAGGAGAGCCCGGAAATGCTGGAACATGCGTTCGGGCAGGAGAGCAGCTTAAGCCCTGCGGACTGGGCGTGCCTGGCAATAGCGAAAAAAGAAGGTTATCATTGCCTGACAAATGACCAGAATCTTTATAACAGATGCGGGGTTGAGGGCGTAAATGCAATCCGGGGACTCAGGCTCCTGTTGGTTTTGGTGGAAAAGGAAAAAATCACAAAGAGCAGAGCCCGGACAACGGCGGAAACCATCAGGAAGCAGAATGTATTAATCAAAGCACGGGTGTTTGAGGATTTTTTTCAGAAATTAGCGGATATTTGATTAGATAAGGCCCGTAATTGGGGACGGGCATTCCGGCTTCATGGCGGGCGTGCAGGTGCACGCCCCTACAATGCCGTCCGTTTTAAATAATAGCCGGGGTCAGACCGTAACCTGAGACTTGAAAAATTACCCTGCCGTATTCAGAGATTTTTGTACTGCTTTTTTCCACTCGCCGAAATACTTCTCCCGTTTCTCCGCGGGCATTTTTGGGATCCACTCTTTTTCCTGTATCCAGTTCTTCTTTAAATCCTCCTGCGATTTCCAGAAGCCCGCGGCCAGGCCCGCGGCATAAGCTGCGCCGAGGGCGGTGGTTTCGGCGACTTTGGGA